>NZ_DATLKJ010000095.1:0-25822 GCF_035538455.1 Chitinophaga sp. | reverse complement strand
CAGAATAGCTCTGATCTCTTCTTTCAATACCTTAATCTCCGCCAGCAAGCTGGCGCTCACTTCGCCGCCTTTCGGGACTTTAAACTTGATTTTCTCATTTTCCAGGAAGAAAACGATGCCTTCACTCCTGGCCTGTTTAATCACTTCAAGGGCTTTTTCAAGGTTTGTGTCTATCATAAGTTTTGGAGCTTAATAGTGGGATGATTCGGGCTTATAGTTCAAATACTTCATATTCCTTACCGGAGGTAGCTTCATCATTACCGGCGACGGTTATGATATAAGCAGCCAGCTGCGCGATATTCTTATGTTCGAACAGTTTGCTTACGGGAATATCTACTCCGAGTTGTTTGCGGATAGCAGCCATCATCCGGATGGCTTTCAGGGAGTGACCGCCCAGTTCAAAGAAGTCGTCGTATATGCCTGCCTGCCGTACTTCCAGCAGCTGCTGCCAAAGGTCTGCCAGCAGTTGCTCTGTTGCATTGCGTGGGGCAACATACTCCCGTGAGGATGCTTGCGCCACATGCATTTGCGCCAGTGCTTTCCGGTCGATTTTTCCGCTGGATGTTACCGGGAATTTTTCCAGTGTGATGAATAAGGATGGTACCATATATTCCGGTAACTGCGCTTTCAGGTAAGCGGTAACAGCCTCCTGGCTGTAATCAGCGGATGGTATTACCCAGGCCGCCAGTTGCCGGGTGCCGTCAGCGTCAGCAGGAGCCAGTACAGCTGCCTGTTCTCTGAGACTGCTCTGTTGCAATGCATATTCTACTTCGCCCAGTTCTATACGGTATCCGCGTACTTTTACCTGATCATCTATACGGCCGAAGTACTCGATACTTCCATCCGGCAGCCACCGGCCAAGATCGCCGGTGCGGTATAACCTACCGCCCCAGTTGTTGCTGAACGGATTGATGACAAATTTCTCTGCCGTGAGGTCTGGACGGTTCAGGTAACCACGGGCTACGCCGGCGCCACCAACGCAGATTTCCCCGGTTACGCCCAGCGGGCAAAGGGCGCCGTGAGCATCAAGGATGTATACCTGTACATTCGATATCGGTTCGCCAATCACCACCACATTATTTTTCCGTATAGGCTGATCCGTTAAACTCACGCACACCGTGTTCTCTGTAGGACCGTAAGCGTTAATCACGCGGATGTCCTGTGCACGTATATGCCTGGCCACTTCCCTGCCCAGCGGCTCGCCGGCAGAGATCAGCGTTTTCAATGGCCCCAGCTGATCTTTTACTATATGCTGGTAAGAAGGCGGCAATGTGGCTACAGCAACATCATGTTTCACCAGCAGCGCGGTGAAGCTATCTGCTGATAGCAGCTCTTCTTTCTGTGGCAGTACCAGTGTGCCTCCGCTCAGGAGGGTCACAAATATTTCAGAGCAGGAAGCGTCGAAGCCGAACGAAGCAAACTGCAGTGTTTTCATACCCGCACTGAGATTGAATCCCTGCGCCTGAGCAAACGCCAGGTTTACCACGCCTTTGTGCTCTACCATTACGCCTTTAGGTTTGCCGGTAGACCCGGAAGTATAGATCACATAGGCCAGATGACCGGGAGCGGGCGCAGTGGCCGGCGCTGTTTTCGCAAACCGTTTGATACTGCGCCAGTCGTCATCCAATGTAATAATATGCAGACCGGGCGTTACGGGCAGACTGGCCAGACAGCTGCTGCTGGTAATGGCCAGCGATGCCTTTGTATCAGTCAGCATATAGCTGATACGATCCTGCGGATAATCAGGATCTACCGGCACATAAGCGCCACCGGCTTTCAGGATGCCGAGTATAGCCACCACCATATCGAATGAGCGTTCGATGCATACCGGCACCAGCATTTCCGGCGTCACGCCCTGTTTCAGCAGGTAGCGCGCCAGCTGGTTGGCTCTTTCATCAAGCTCTTTGTAGGTAAGCGCTTCATCCCTGTATACAAGGGCGGATGCACCCGGCCTTTGCTGCACTTGTTCAGAGAACAGCTCTGTGAGCGATTTATGCAGCGGCCAGTTTTGCGCATTATCATTAAAAGTGAACAGCAATTGTTTTTCTTCAGCAGCCCGGAGCAACTGTAATGCGCTTACCCGTTTGTCGGGCGCCGCCACAGCGGCACGCAGCAGTTGTTCATAGTGCTGTATCATGCGTTGGATCGTATCGGTACTGAACAGGTCACTGCAATACTCTACATGTCCGTTTATCTCTCCTCCCTCTTCTTCCACCACAAACGTGAGATCAAAGGCAGCAGTGAATAACCCGCCTGTTTCATGCTGCAGCTGTACATCTCCGAGTTGCAATGCCGGGGATGCAGGTGTATTCTGCATTACAAACATTACCTGGAACAACGGGCTTCTGCTCATGTCGCGGTTTTTCACCACCGCTTCCACTATTTTTTCGAAAGGCATGTCCTGGTGCTCATATGCACCCAGCGTAGTTTGCTTCACCTGCTGCAACAGTGCGCTGAAAGAAGGATCACCGGAAACATGTGTGCGCAACGCCAATGTATTGATGAAGAAACCGATCAATGATTCTGTTTCCTGCTGTGTTCTGCCGGCAACAGGTGTTCCCACGCAGATGTCTTCCTGCCGGCTATAACGGTGCAGCAATATGTTATAGGCTGTCAGTAACGTCATGAACAAGGTTGTTCCCTGTTGCTGCGACAATGCCTGTACTTGTGCCGTCAGCATTTTATCCAGCCTGAAGCCCGCAGTAGCACCATGAATGCTCTGTACGGCAGGACGCGGAAGATCTGTAGGAAGATCCAGCGTAACAACACCCGTTAGTTTCTCTTTCCAGTAGGCAAGCTTTTCATCCAGCACCTCACCGGAGAGATAGTTGCGTTGCCAGATGGCATAATCTGCATATTGAACCGGCAACGCAGGCAGGGGGGCTTCATTGCCTGCCAGGTAAGCATCATAGAGTGCCAGTAGTTCCGTTACCATGATACCTGAAGACCAGCCGTCAGATGCGATATGATGTAACACCACCACCAGGATATGTTCCTCATCATGCAATGTGATAAGGTGCACCCGTAGCATATGATCTGTTTTGAGATCAAACGGTGTAGCTACCAGCTGCCGGATGAGCGCTTCCAGTGCGGCATCACCGGCAGGTGATTCATCCACCGTCTGCAACTGCCACTGGTTTTTCTCCAGGACCACCTGGTGAGGCTGACCATCTGTTTCACGAAACACGGTGCGCAGTGCTTCATGACGGTTTACGATTGTCTGCATAGCGTGTTGGAGCGCAGCCTTATCTGGGTTGCCTTTCAAACGCAGCACGGTAGGAATGTGATACTGAAGTGTACCTTCCAGCTGATCGATGAACCACAAACGTTCCTGGCTATACGAAAGCGGGATGTATTCCGGTCTTGTTGCAGGTATAATCGCCGGGAGGGTTGATACGGGCTCTTTACGGGCCAGCAGCAATGCTGACAGGGCCGCTACTGTAGGATAATCGAAGATATCACCGATGGAGATCTCCACTTCGAGTTGTTTCCTGATGGCCGATATAACACGGATCGCCAGCAATGAATGACCACCGAGTGCGAAGAAGTCGTCGTACTGACCTACTTCATCCACTTCCAGCAGTCGTGCCCAGATGGCCGCTATTATTTTTTCTGTTTCTGAAACCGGCGCTGTATATGCGGCAGTAGTTACGCCAACTTCCGGGTCCGGCAGGGCACGACGGTCGATTTTTCCGTTTGCCATCAGCGGGAATTGCGCCATCGGCACCAGTGCAGCCGGCACCATATAATCGGGCAGTGAAGCCGTGAGATAATTGAGTATAGCTTCTTTATCAAAATCGCCCTCAGGTATTACGTATCCAATTAAACGGTTATTACCATGATGATCTTTACCGGCGGTCACTACCGCCTGATGCACACCTTCGCAGGCGCTCAGCACACGGCTGATCTCACCTGGTTCTACGCGATAACCGCGGATCTTCACCTGGTCGTCCACACGGCCCATGAACACAATATTTCCGTCAGGCAGATATTTCACCAGGTCACCGGTGCGATAGAGTAACCGGCCATCCCTTGCGAACGGGTCCTGTATAAATTTACCGGTGGTCAGCATTTCGTTATTGAGATACCCTTTTGCCACGCCATCACCGCCTATATACAATTCGCCGGGAACACCCGCGGGATTGAGTTGCCCGTCTGCGCTGACAACATAGACGCGCGTATTGGAAAATGGTCTTCCTATCGGGATAACGTGATCGTATATCCGCTGCGGATCAACCACATGCAGCAGCTTTCCTATCGTCGTTTCTGTCGGACCGTAGTGGTTCACTACCGTGCAATCACGGCCGGAAGCGGTGATTTCCTTCACCAGAGAGGCGTTCAGCGCTTCTCCGCCAAAGATGAGTAGCTTCCGTGGCAACAGCAGGCGCCCGGGTTCAGACAATGCCCTCCAGTGAGACGGTACGATCTTGATACAATCCACTGCATTGTTCTCAAAATATTCCAGCATGCTGTCAGCATCATTGATAGCTGCTTTGGGGAAGAGATGCAGCACGGCTCCGGAAACCAATGCGGTGAACAGCACGGTATTACCGAGGTCAGTAGCGATGCTGGACAGCAGTCCGAACGATGTACAGGTATCTGCCGGTGTGTTGTCCTGCAGCCCGGCGAGGTAGTCCGACAAATTCCGGTGGGTGATCATCACCCCTTTGGGGGTACCGGTACTACCGGATGTATAGATCACATACAGCAGGTGATCCGGCTGTGGCAGCGATGCCGGCGCGGTATCCGGATAGGCATCCAGTGTGTTGCCAGACAACAGGATGACTTCTGCCGGCGTAGCCGAAGGTAATACTGCTGCTGACCGTTCACTGCTTACCACCAGCGTGGCGGCCGTATCTTCCAGCATATATTTTATTCTTTCAGCCGGGAAGTCAGGCTCAATGGGCACATATGCAGCTCCCGCCCTGGCGATGCCCAGTATAGCTACGATCATGTCCGGAGAACGCTCTATGCATACGGGCACCAGTGTATCTGGCCCTGCGCCTTTGCTGCGGAGGCAATTCGCCAGGCGGTTGGCACGTTGGTCAAGCTCACTGTAGGTAAGTATCGTACCTTCAAACGCCAGTGCCGGCGCATCCGGTGTAGCAATAGCCTGCGCTGCGAACAGCTGTACGAAAGTACTAGCAGGCGTATAGTCGGCAGCGTTAGTATGTGCTGTCTGCCTTAACAGTTCTTCTTCTTTTGTCAGTAGTGCTATATCGCCGATGGCAGCAACGTCATCACTCAGTATCTGTAACAACACCTGTTCAAAATGCCTGCCTGCCGTCTCTATATAATTATCTGCGATCAGATCACTGTTATATGTAAATAAAAGTGTGGTTTTTGTTTCAATACCGATGATGATGGTGATTGGATAGTTGGTATGCGGATGTATCTGGATATTCTTCACTTCCAGCGACCAGTTGTGCCCATCAATCACGGCGCTTACCGGGTAGTTCTGGAACGTAATGGAAGTATCAAACAGTTCTCCTTCCACGCTGGTCCATTGCTGAATGTCGCTCAGGCTGGCGTAATGATAAGCCTGTCCGTTCATCTGGCTGGCTTGCAATGCCTGCAACCAGGCAGCTACCGGTGTTGCAGGATCGAGATGCGTGTACAGCGGTAATGTGTTGATGTACAGCCCTACTCCCGTTTCTACACCCGGCAGATCTTCCGGCCGGCCGGAAACCGTAACACCGTAAACAATGTCCCGGTGATTACTGTAGCGGTATAACAGGTACGCCCATACGCCTTCCATCAGTGTACTTGGGGTAATATGGCGCCGCTGTGCATAAGCGGTGAGCATTGCAGTTGTTGCAGCATCCAGTTCGTGCAGCCATTCCCGGTAGTTACCAGCACCATGTGTGCGGGCAGCAGATGCATCCGCAAACGGCAGTAAGGTACCTTCGCTCAACGGCGATAACTGCTTGCGCCAGTATTGTTCCTCCTGCTCTCTGTCGCGGCGCTCCAGAAAGCGGATATATGTCTCATAATGATCAGTGGCCGTTTCCGGTACCTGCTCCTCTTGCAGCAGGCGTTCATACACATTCAGCAGTTCTTCCAGCAATACCGGCATAGACCATCCATCCAGCAGGATGTGATGGAAGGTCAGGAACAGACGGTACGTTTCATCTGTTAGCTGCACCAGTGTTATACGCATCAGGGGAGCAGCCGTAAAATCGAATTGCTGTATATTGTCTGCTGCCGCCAGCGTTGCCACTGCTTCCTCCTGCTCTGCAGCGTTGAGATGGCGATAGTCGCGCACGATAAGCGGTACTGCTACTTCTTTGTATACGCACTGCACCGGGATAGCAAAAACATCATGGAAGAAGGCTGTGCGCAGGATGGTATGCTTCCCGATCACATGCGCCCAACTTTCACGGAAAACCGGAGTATTTACTTTGCCCAACTCGCAGCTGAATTGTTCTATGTACGTGCCGCCAGCTTCGTCAATAAGATGATGGAACAACATGCCTTCCTGCAGCCCGCTCAGGCGGTAGATGCTTTCTATTTGCGTTCTGCGCGGGATATGATTGTCTGTAACATCCAGGAAATGGTCCAGTTCATCATTAGAGATGATGCCGCCCAGCCCGTAATCTGATGGTGTAAACACCGGTGCATCCAGTGTTACGCAGTGCGCGATCAATGCCTGTAGCTTCAGGAGATAAGCGGCACTGAGCGTAGCAATACTTTCTTCACTGAAGTGTTTGTCGCTGTATTTCCAGTTGATCCGTAATTCACCGCCCTGTACAATACTGTCCAGCGCCAGTTTTCCGGCAGCGGTAAATTCATCGGTTCCGCCGTCGTATACCTCCGGTGCAATCTGCAACAAGCCGTCTTCTTTCACAGCGTTGTCCGACTGTCCGAGATAATTGAAGGAAACATCCCAGGGATCATTGCCTTGCAACGCTGGTGATTGACCAATGTATTTCAATACACCATAGCCGATGCCGTTGTCGGGGATGCTACGCAGTTGTTCTTTCACTGCCTTCAGCGTACCTGCAATTGCCCTGCCTGCGGGTACGTCCAACAGTACCGGGTAGATGGAAGTGAACCATCCGATGGTGTGACTGGTATCTATGCCCGCCGCAATGTCTTCACGCCCGTGGCCTTCCAGGCCGATGGAAACCTGCGATGCGCCGTTCCATTCAGACAGCGTAAGCGCAAGGGCGGCCAGGAGTATATCATTGATACCGGTGTGGTAAGTGCGGGGCACTTCCTGCAACAGCTGCTGTGTCAGGGTTGCGTTGAGCACCATACTATATTCGCGTATATCCCTCGCCGTTATACCTCCGGGTAATGATTTTTCAGTGCGTAACGGCGCATATGCCGATACAATATGTTTCCAGTAAGACTCCTGTGAGACAAGCACACGACGCTGACTATAATCTGCCAGCGCATTATACCACTGGCGGTAGGAGCTGCCTTTAGGGGCAGGTTTCCAGGCGCCTTCCAGAAACAGTTCCAGGTCTTCCAGGAAAATCCTCCAGGATACGCCGTCCACGGCGAGGTGGTGGATCACGACCAGCAAGCGGTTGGCAGATTCATATGCCGGTGTGAGGAAGAGCACAGCACGTACCAGGATGCCCTTTTCTATATCGAGGCCCTGATCATAGGCGCTGCTGTAGGCGGCGATCCGTTCCGTCAGGGAGTGGTTATCCGGTTGCCGCATATCAGCTACATCCAATGCAAAGGGAGTATTGCCGTAGTGCTGTTCCCATTGCACTCCGTTGCGGGTATATACAAAGCGCAGGGCATCGTGGTATTGCAGGAGCGTATCAAAGGCCTCAGACAACTGTGGCGCATATACGTTTTTATCAATAGTGAGCAATACGCTCTGGTTAAAGGTGAGTGCAGTATTGACTGCGGTATCAAAGTACCACTGCTGCACGGGTAGCAGGCCGCTGTTACCGGAGAGCAGGCCCTGCTCTCCGGTCGTCACCTGGCTGGTACGGGATTCCAGCAGTGCACTCAATGCTGCCACTGTCTGATGCTGGAAGAGGTCGCGCGGCTGCAGATCGTATCCGGCGCGTTTTGCACGGCTTACTACCTGTATTGTGATGATAGAGTCGCCACCCAGTTCGAAGAAATTATCGTGTATACCTACCCGTGATACTTTCAGCAGGTCCTCCCAGATGCCCGCCAGCGCCTGTTCTGCGGCGCTGCGCGGCGCGGCGTATTCCCTGGTGAGCAGGCTTCCGGCATCAGGATCAGGTAAGGCCCGCTTATCGATCTTGCCATTGGGTGTTAAAGGTAACTTGTCCATAGGTACCAGCAATGCCGGTATCATATAATCCGGCAGCGTGTGTTTCAGCCATGCCTGAATACCTTCGCGGCTGAAATTACCGGCGGGTACGATATAGGCTACCAGCCGTTTATGTTGCTGATCGGTTTTGGCGATAACCACCGTTTCCTGTACCAGGCCGGACTGCAGCAGCACATTTTCGATTTCGCCCAGCTCAATGCGGAAGCCGCGGATCTTCACCTGATCATCGATACGGCCCAGGTATTCTACTGTGCCATCAGGCAGCCAGCGACCAAGATCGCCGGTCTTATAGACCCGTTCACCTGTAATGAAAGGATGAGCAATAAACCTTTCTGCCGTAAGTTCCGGGCGGTTCAGATAGCCGAGCGACAAGCCCGCACCACCCAGGTATACTTCACCCGGTACGCCTACAGGTACCAGGCGGTGCTGCATATCGAGCACATAAGCGGTACGGTTGTCCAGCGGCCTGCCTATGGGGATTACGCCACTATCAGCAATGGGATGAGTAAGTGAGAAAGTAGTATTTTCCGTAGGCCCCTAACCGTTAATGACAGCAATATGCGGATAAGTTCTTCTGATCTTCCCTACATGCTCTTCGGATAACTTCTCTCCTCCCGCCAGTATCGTATGCAGACCTTCAAATGTTGTGATGTCTGTATCGATCAGCTGATTAAACCAGCCTGCTGTAAACCACATCATCGTTACCCGGTGATGGTTTATCTCCGCCTTCAGCAGGCTGCTGTCAAGCAGCTTTTTATCGTCGCAGAGAACGAGCTTCCCGCCATTGAGCAACATACCCCAGTATTCAAATGTAGTGGCATCAAAGGACGGCGAGCCGGTGGAAAGCAATACTTCCTCTCTGCCGAACGACACATAAGTTACATTCTTCACGAGGCTGACCACGTTGCGTTGCGTTACCAGCACACCTTTTGGCCTGCCGGTGGAACCAGAGGTGTAGATCACATAAGCGGGGCTGTCGGCCTTCACGTTGTTTGCAGGTAATGTGTTACCATCAACCGGCGTAATATTATCCGGACGTACCCATACCAATTCTGGCAGCAATGCCGTAAAGTGATCATACCACTCATGGTCTGTGATGGCGATCCGGCCTGCAGTGTCGTCCAGCATAAATGCAATGCGTTCCTGCGGATAATCCGGATCAACAGGCACGTATGCGGCGCCAGCTTTCAGTATGGCCAGTATGCTGACAATGAGGTCTGCGCTGCGTTTCATACAGAGGGGTACCAGCACGCCGGGTTCCAGTCCTTTGCGGATAAGATAATATGCCAGCGCATCAGAACGTTCATCCAGTTCGCGATAGGTCAGTGTAACAGACTCGTATACCACAGCAAAGGCATCAGGCGTTGCCGTCACCTGTGTGCGGAATACATCTGCTATCGTTGCCTGTTCAGGATACGGGCGACTGGTGTTATTAAAGGTTTCCAGCAGCAGGCGTTGTTCGCTGTCCGTCAACAGTTCTATATCCGATAATATCACGTCTTCCCTTTCCACAAACTGTTGTAATACTTTCCTGAAATGCGCTGTTATGGCTGATGCATAAGCAGGCGTTATAATATGCGCGTTATAATTGAAGTTGATATTGATTTGTGTACCTGCGCCGATGATCAATGTCAGCGGGTAGTTGCTGTGCTCTTCGATAACCACTTCTTCTATCTGTAATTTCCAGGCTTGCTTTCTCACTGCTTCGCTCACGGGGAAGTTTTCGAATACCAGCAGGCTCTCAAAGAGATCACCCCGGATGCCCGTCAACCGCTGTATGTCTGTGAGCGGCGTGTACTGGTATTCCCTGCTTTGCAGCTGGGCTTCCTGCAATTGCTGTAACCACGACTGCACAGACTGTTGCGGTGTGATCAGCGTTTGCAGGGGGATGGTATTAATGTACATGCCCACCCGTTGTTCCATCTCCTGCAGATCGTCAGGGCGGCCGGAAACAGTGGTGCCATAGATTACATGGTCACGGCCGGTGTAGCGGTATAACAGGTACGCCCATACGCCCTGCATCAGTGTGTTGAGCGTGATACGCGCCTGCTGTGCATACTGTGTCAGTACGGTAGTCTCAGCCGCATCCAGGAACAGCAGCTCAGAGCGGTATTCACCAACGCCTTTACTTCTGCCTGCCACTGCGCGGGCAAAAGGTAGCTGCAACGGTTCATCTATACCGCGCAGGTAATTGCGCCAGTAAATCTCATCCTGTTCCTTGTCGCGCGCACCGAGATAACGGATGTAGTCTTCGTAGCGGTCTTCCTTCACTTCCGGCAGCGTTGCGCCGGTATCCAACGTTCCGTATATGTGTAACAGCTCCTCCATCAGCAACGGCAGCGACCAGCCGTCTATCAGGATATGATGGAAGGACCACAACATATGGTATTTGCCGCCGTTGAGTTTTGTCAGCGTGAGGCGCATCAGCGGCGGTGTAGCAAAGTCGAAGCCGCGGGCATTATCGGCGGTCTTCAGTGCTGCTATAGCGGCCCGTTGGTCTTCCTCATTATAATGACTGTAATCCTGTATAATAACGGGCATGTCTACACGACGATACACATATTGTACCGGCGCATTGAAGCCATCAGTGTGGAAACCGCTTCTCAGGATACTGTGACGTTCGAGCAGTCTTGCCCAGCTCTCCGTAAACAGGGTTGTATTGAGCGGGGTGATGGTGCAGCTGAACTGTTCAAGATACGCAGCAGCCTGGTCATCATAAAGACTATGAAACAGCATCCCTTCCTGAAGGCCACTGAGGCGGTACAGGCTTTCCACCTGACCGCGGCGGGGCGCACCATTAAACGGTGCATCCAGGAAGGCATCCAGGGCTTCATGTGTCATGATAGCTCCCAGATCGTAATCGGCAGGTGTGAACACCGGCTCGGCGCCCGCACAATGATCTATCAGTGCATGAAGATGACGGATATAGGAAGCAGCTATTTCTTCTACGGCTGCTGCATCAAAATGTTGCTGGCTGTAATCCCATTGCAATACCAGTTCACCGTCTTTCACCATACTATTCACGGCCAGCTTTTCCCTGACAGGATGCTGGCTGCCGGTATCCGTGCCGGAAGGTTCTGCAGCCAGGCTCAGATAACTGTTGCCGCCAACCGTGTTGTCTGCCTGCCCCAGGTAGTTGAACACCACTTCCCAGGGATCATACTGCTGAAATGCCTCCGTCTTATTGATATATTTCAGCACGCCGTAACCCAGTCCTTTGTCGGGTATGGCGCGCAATTGTTCCTTAACAGACTTTATCGTGTAGCCGGGATCGTTATCACCGCCGGCATCCAGCAACACCGGGTACATGCTGGTAAACCAGCCTATGGTACGACTGGTATCGATAGCCGGAGCAATGTCTTCACGACCATGACCTTCCAATCCGATAAGTACACCGGATACCCCGTTCCATTCGCTCAGCGTCAGGGCCAGTGCTGCCACCAGCAGGTCATTGATCTCGGTGTGGTAGGCGCGGGCGGTTTCCTGTAGTAGTCGCTGTGTCTGGCGGTTATCCAGGCGTACATCGTAACTACGTATATCCGATCTTGTGAGAAGTCCATTATATTCATTCATAGTCCTCAGCGGCCATTCACTTTCCACTACCCGCTTCCAGTAAGGTTCCTGGCTGGTCAGTTTACGCTGACGGCTATACGTTTCCAGTGCCCGGTACCACTCACGGTATGAACTGGTTTTGCTCCCTGTAAGCCCGGCTCCGGGATTGGTGAGCAGGAGCTCCAGATCTTCCAGCAGTATGCGCCAGGATACACCATCCACGGCAAGGTGATGAATGGTGATCAGCAGGCGGTTATGTGTTGCCGCTGCGGGTGTAAGGAACAGCACGGCACGGAAAAGGATTCCTCTGCTGATGTCCACGCTTTGATGGAACTGCTGCGATTGCGTTTCCAACAATCCGGCAAGGTCTCCGGCTGCAGCCTGCAGTAGGTCTACCACCTCCACATCGCCCTCATATATACCATACTCCTGTGTCCATCCGGCGTCTGTACGGGTATACCGGAAACGCAAGGCATCATGCCACGCGGTTATCTGCCTGATGGCAGCTGTCAAAGTATCTACAGTTACGCTCTTCGGGATATTCAGTAATGCATGTTGGTTGTAGTATGCATGTGCATCTCCCGCCGCTTCAAAGTACCATTGCTGGATAGGTAACAATCCGCTTTCGCCGGTAAGGACGCCCTGTTCAGTGCTGACGGTATGCGCTCTTTCGGCCTGCAAGAGCACGGCCAGTTTCGCCACGGTCTGGTGCGTGAACAGATCGCGGGGCTGCAACGCAAGACCGGCACGTTTCGCACGGCTTACTACCTGTATGGTGATGATGGAATCACCACCCAGTTCAAAGAAACTATCATGTACGCCTACACGCTCTACACGCAGCAGGTCTTTCCATATATCGGCGATTGCCTGTTCTGTATTATTGCGCGGCGCAACATATTCGTTGGTGAGCAACGTCGCTGCATCCGGCTCTGGCAGCGATTTTTTATCAACCTTGCCGTTAGAAGTAAGTGGCATTTTTTCCAGTTCCACCAGCAAAGCAGGCACCATATAGTCCGGCAGCCTTGCTTTCATCCAGGTCAGGATACCTTCTTTATCGAAAGCTCCCTGCGGCACCACGTAGCCCACCAGCCGCTTCTTATCGGCTCCGTCTGACTTAGCCAGTACTACAGCCTGGTTCACAAGTTCGCATTGCTGTAATACACTTTCGATCTCACCCAGCTCAATGCGGAAACCGCGGATCTTCACCTGGTCGTCTATACGGCCCAGATATTCCAGCGTGCCATCAGGCAGCCAGCGGCCAAGATCTCCTGTGCGGTACAATCGCTCGCCGGGTTGCTTACTGAAAGGATGTGCAATGAATTTAGCGGCCGTAAGCTCAGGGCGGTTGAGATAACCGCGCGCCAGCCCTGCGCCCCCCACATACATCTCTCCCGCTACGCCCAACGGCGACAACTGCCCGTAAGCATCCAGTATATAAAGGCTCAGTGTAGGAATAGCCTTGCCTATCACACTGGTGCTACTCAGCTGTTCCAGGAAAAGTTCCTTATAAGTAACATGCACCGTCGTTTCTGTAATGCCGTACATATTGATCAATCTGCATAGACGGTATTGCTGCATCCAGGGCTTTACTTTCGCCGGGTTGAGCGCCTCACCACCGAAGATCACATAACGCACCGGCACATTATCTGCATTTGCTACCAGGTAATCCTGTAACACGTAGAAGGCTGACGGCGTCTGGTTCAGGATGGTTACGCCCTTCGCTCTTATCAGTTCACCGAAGGCCATGGCATCCTGCGCAATGTGCTTCGGTACTACCACTACCTTTCCACCATAGAACAATGCGCCGTACATCTCCCATACGGAAAAGTCGAAGCAGAAGGAATGGAACATCGTCCATACATCTGCTTCATTAAAATCATACAATGGAATATCGGTCTCAAATAATCTCACCACATTCCTATGCGCTATCATTACGCCTTTAGGTCTGCCTGTTGAACCGGAAGTATAGATCACATAAGCCAGTTGCTCCGGTTTCACAGTAATGGCAGGCATGCCAGCCGGATATTGGTTGATAATGTCCCTGTCGCCATCCAGCCGGATGATCTCTATAGCAGAGGCTTCCTGTAAACGATACATGCAGGCATTACTACTCACAACAACAGTGGCGCCGGTATCCTCCAGCATATAGCTGATGCGGTCTGCCGGATAATCAGGGTCCATCGGAACATAGACGCCGCCGGCCTTCAGAATACCCATGATGCCCACAATCATATCCAGTGATCGCTCGATGCAGATGGGTACAAATGTTTCGGCCTGTACACCTTTACTGATCAGGTGATGCGCAAGCTGTGAGGAGCGCTGATCCAGCTCCCCGTAGGTAAGCGCGCTGTCTTCAAATATTACAGCCACAGCATCAGGCGCGTGTTTCACCTGCCTGGTAAAGAGATCAATGATATTTTTATCAAGGGGATAACCGGTAAGGCGGTCATTAAAATCTACCAGCAGCTTTTGCTCTTCCACTGCATTCAGTACAGGCAGTCTGCCGATCTGTGTGGCAGGCGCGTGTACCACGGCACGCAGCAATTGTTCATAGTGAGCCGTCATACGATGGATCGTAGCGGCATCAAAAAGGTCTACGCAATATTCTATATCTCCCGCAATGCCATCAGACGTTTGCTGGAGAATAAAGGTGAGATCGAATTTTGTAGTGTTATGTTCTGCCGGCTCAGGCTGCACTGCGAGGTTGCCCAGGCGTACATCTCCCACATCCGGCATATCCTGTAACGCAAACACTACCTGGAACAGCGGGCTGCGACTCATGTTGCGGTCTTTCGCCACCGCCTCCACCACTTTCTCAAAAGGTACATCTTTGTTATCGTAAGCGCCGATCAGCGTTTGCCTGATCTGCTGCAATAACCTGGTGAACGGCATATCACCATCCAATCCGCTGCGCAATGCCAGCGTATTGACGAAGAAGCCTATCAGCGGCTCTGTTTCGGGATGCGTTCTGCCTGCGATAGGCGTGCCCACACAAATGTCCTCCTGCG
The DNA here is from genome assembly GCF_035538455.1 of Chitinophaga sp. Lineage (GTDB taxonomy): Bacteria > Bacteroidota > Bacteroidia > Chitinophagales > Chitinophagaceae > Chitinophaga. The sequence continues at coordinate 10,996 of NZ_DATLKJ010000095.1, read as the reverse complement.
CACTGTAGCGATACAACAATACTTTAAACCCTGCCAGTAAAGTCATAAACAAGGTAGTATCCTGCTCCAGGGACAATGCCTGCAAACGCTCTATCAATGAGGCATCCAGGCGGAATCGCGCAGTAGCGCCGCGGATGCTCTGGATGGCAGGACGCGGATAATCTGTGGGCAGGTTCAGCGGTGTCACTCCGTTGAGCTGCTGCTTCCAGTAAGCTAATTGTCCTTCGAGCATATCCGCCGTGAGATACCTGCGCTGCCAGATGGCATAATCTGCATATTGTACAGGTAATGCTGCCAGCCGTGGTTTGCGGCCGGAAACGTAAGCAGAATATAGTTCTTCCAGTTCACGCACTATAATGCCTACCGACCATCCGTCTGATGCAATATGATGCATCACAACCACCAGCAGGTATTCATTATCCTGTTGCGGCAACAGGTACGCGCGCAGCATATGGTCTGTGGTCAGGTCAAAAGGCGTGGCGATCAACGTTTCGATCTGCTCCTGCAATACCGCGCCTACCACCATTTCTTCACTTACCCTGAACTGCCAGGTATCCGGTTCGAGTATATGTTGATACGCAATATTGTCTGCTTCCGCGATAACCGTGCGCAGCGCTTCATGTCTGTTGATAATGGTCTGGAAAGCGTCGGACAATGCACTGATATTGAGATCGCCCTTTAGCCTGAAGACAGCCGGGAGATGATAATGCACGCTGCCTTCCAGCTGATCAATAAACCAGAGACGTTCCTGTCCGAATGACAACGGCGCAGGCGTAGTGCGTGGCCCGGCTTCCAACGCTGGTAGCGACAAGCGCTCCATAGCCGTGTCTCCATCAATGTATGCAGCCAGCGAAGCAACGGTGGCATGCGTGAACAGCGCTTTTACAGACAGGTCTATTTGTTTGCTGCGGCTCAAAGCGGCAATCATCCGCATCGACAGCAGTGAATGCCCTCCCAGTTCAAAGAAATTATCGTATATGCCTACCTGTTGTATACCCAGCAAATCCTGCCAGATGTCTGCCAGCACTCGTTCTGTTTCATTACGCGGCGCTACATACTCACGGGTGGCCAACAAACCGGTTTCCGGGTCTGGCAGCGCCTTGCGGTCGATCTTACCGTTGGCGGTGAGCGGGATGCTGTCCAACGCTATCAGCGCGGAAGGGAGCATATATTCAGGCAACCTGTCTTTCAGTTGCTCTTGTATAACCGCTTTATCAAAGACACCTTCCGGCACGACATAGCCTATCAGCCATTTATTGTCTTTATCATCGGCCTTCACCATCACCACCGCCTGGCTTACTTCTTTGCATTGCTGCAGCGCATGTTCTATCTCGCCCAGTTCAATACGGTAGCCGCGGATCTTCACCTGTTCATCTATGCGGCCCAGGTATTCCAGCGTACCGTCAGGCAGCCAGCGGCCCAGGTCACCCGTGCGGTACAGGCGGCCGCCCGCAGGGAAAGGATTGGGAATGAATTTCTCCGCCGTGAGATCAGGGCGATTGAGATAACCGCGCGACACACCTACCCCTGATACGCAGATCTCTCCGGGAATGCCCACAGGACATAGTTGCAGCCCGCGGTCCAGTACATACAGTTGCAGGTTTTGTATAGGCCTACCCAACGGAACATTGACCCGTTCAGGCGTGTCATACATAATATGATGACAAATATCATCCGAGGCCTCCGTAGGGCCGTAAGCGTTAACCACCGGAATAGTGGGATACTTACTGAACCACTGCGACAGTAAATGCTGACTCACCGCCTCACCAGTTACCAGCAGGTATTTCAGCGATGCCAGTGTTACCCCCGTTTCTTCCTGCAATACTGATCCGAGATAGGAAGGTACCAGTTCCAGGATAGTTACATGGTTATGCTCCACATCTGCCATCAGCGCTGCAGGACTGAAGATCAGCTGTTCATTGTAAACAATCGTAGTACCGCCACAGAGTAGGGCGGCGAACATCTGCCATACGGAGATGTCAAATGTATAGGAAGCGGTAAAAGCAATGATGGAACTGCTGTTGATCTGCAGGTCGTTGATCTTTGCATAAAGGTGATTGAGCATACCTGCATGCTCCACCATCACCCCTTTGGGCTTACCGGTGGAACCAGAGGTATAGATCACATAGGCCAGGTCTACCGGCAGCGGTGCGGGTTGCGGCGATGTCACCGGCTGGCTGCTGATCTGCTCATTGTCTGTATCCAGCGCAATAACCGGAATGGAAGTAACCGATGCGATCCTATGTTGTACAGGGCCGCTACTAACAGCCACGATTGCACGACAATCCTCCAGCAGGTAGCGGATACGTTCTTCCGGGTACTCCGGATCAATGGGCACATAGGCTCCTCCGGCTTTGAGAATACCTAGGATGGCCACGACCATATCTGCAGACCGCTCTATGCAAAGTGGCACCAACGTATCCGTTAATACCCCCTGTTGTTGCAACAGGTGAGCCAGCTGGTTGGTACGTTCCTCCAGTTGCCGGTAGGTAAGCGTCATAGCTTCAAACATGACTGCAACGGCATCCGGCGTCTGTCTGGTCCGCTCCTGTAACAGGTCCACGAGCGTTTTACTTTTCGGATAGGCGACTGCGTTGTCATTAAAACCAAAGAGCAGTTGCTGTTTCTCTTCCGGCAGCAATATGTCATAAACGCCGATCTCTTTTGCAGGAGCGGCTGTCAATGCATACAACAATTGTTTGAAATGAGATACCATGCGGATGATGGCAGGCTCTTCAAACAGGTCGGTACAATATTCTATTGTACCGGTAAGGCCCGTCGGCGTTTCATGTATAAATAAGGTGAGATCAAACTTAGCGGTATGGTGATCCGCAGTAGAAGCCTGTAGTTGCAACCCTTCCAGCTTCAGCTCCGGTATATCCGGCGTATTCTGCAGTACAAACATCACCTGGAACAGTGGCGTGCGGCTCATATCACGTTCTTTCACCACTGCCTCCACTACCCTTTCAAAAGGCAACTCCTGGTGCTCGTATGCTTCCAGCATAGTCTGCTTCAGTTGCTGCAACAGTGTAGTGAATGCGGGATTGCCTCCAAGGTTACTGCGCAATGCCAGCGTGTTTACAAAGAACCCGATCAGCGCTTCTGTTTCCTGGGTGTTACGGCCCGCTACCGGCGTGCCCACGCAAATATCTTCAATAGCAGTATAACGGAACAATAACACTTTGAAGGCGGCAAGCAGCGTCATGAAAAGGGTTACATCCTGCTGCCGCGAAAAGCTGTACAACTGTGCAGACAGCACATCATCCAACCGGAAGTATGCATTAGCTCCACGGGTACTTTGCACGGCCGGACGCGCGTGATCTGAAGGGAGATCCAGCGGCGTAACACCCCCCAGTTTGTTTTTCCAGTAATCAAGCTCCTGTTCCTGCACACTACCGGTCAGGTATACACGCTGCCAGATGGCATAATCCGCATACTGAACTTCGGGTACCGGAAGTGCTGCCGGCCGGCCTTCCATAGCTGCGGCGTACAATTCCTCCAGCTCACGGATCATCACCCCTACAGACCATCCGTCTGAAGCGATATGATGCATGACCACCACCAGCTCGAACGACTTACTTTCCAACGGGAAGAGGTATGCCCGCAACATATGACCCGCTGTGAGGTCAAACGGTGCCGCAATGAGCGCATGTCTATGCTGTTCTCTTGCAATGGCGTCTTTTTTGAATACTTCATCATCAATGATCACCAGCTCCCACTGATCCACCGGAAGCACCTGCTGCCAGGCCGTTCCTGCCTCTTCCACCACCACCGTACGCAGCGCCTCATGACGGTTAACCAGTGTTCTGAAGGCGCCTGATAATGCAGGAACATGGAGATCCCCGCTGATCCTGAATATAGCAGGCAGGTGATATTGCACGCTGCCATCCAGCTGATCAATAAACCAAAGACGCTCCTGACCGGATGAAAGCGGAATATGCTCCGGACGCTCTACCACCGTGACCGGCGGCAATACTGCCCTGCCGCCGGTGCGTTCTTTTGAAATAAAGGCTGCCAGCGCCTGTAACGTAGGATGCAGGAACAACGAACGCATAGACAGCTCCGTTTCCCATTTCCTGCGAACAGCAGACATCAGGCGCATAGCCAGCAACGAGTGACCACCTAGTGTAAAAAAATTATCGTATATACTTACCTGTTGTACACCCAGCAGCTCCTGCCAGATGTCCGCCAGGATCTGTTCTGTTTCATTACGCGGCGCCACATACTCGCGGGTAGACAGTAAGCCCATATCCGGATCTGGCAGCGCCTTGCGGTCGATCTTCCCGTTGGCTGTGAGCGGAATGCTTTCCAGCACGATCAGCGCCGGGGGAATCATGTATTCAGGCAGCCTGTCTTTCAGCTGCTCCTGTATGGCCCCTTTATCAAAGGCGCCTTCTTCCGGCACAATGTAGCCCACCAGCCACTTATTGCCCTTATCATCTGCTTTCACAATCACCACCGCCTGGCTCACTTCCTGGCATTGCTGCAGCGCATGTTCAATCTCGCCCAGTTCAATACGGTAACCGCGGATCTTCACCTGCTCGTCTATACGGCCCAGGTATTCCAGCGTGCCATCCGGCAGCCAGCGGCCCAGGTCTCCCGTGCGGTACAGGCGACCGCCGGCAGGGAAAGGATTGGGAACAAATTTTTCTGCCGTGAGATCAGGGCGATTGAGATAACCGCGCGACACACCTATCCCTGACACACAAATCTCACCAGGCACACCTACCGGACACAATTGCAACCCGCGATCCAGTACATACAGCTGTAAATTCTGGACCGGTTTGCCCAATGGTACATTGATCTGCTCCGGCGTATGATGCATGATGTGATGACAGATATCATCCGAAGCCTCCGTAGGGCCGTAAGCGTTAACCACCGGAATAGCCGGATACCTACTGAACCATTGCGACAACAAATACTGGCTCACAGCCTCACCAGTTACAAGCAGGTAAGTCAGCGATGATAGTGTTGCAACTGTTTCTTCCTGCAATACCGACGCGAGATAAGATGGCACCAGCTCCAGGATGGTAACCCGGTTGTGTTCCACATCTGCCATGAGTTTTGCGGGACTGAAGATCAGTTCTTCATCATAGACAATGGTAGTACCACCACAGAGTAAGGCGGCGAACATCTGCCATACGGAGATGTCAAATGTATAGGAAGCGGTAAAAGCAATGATGGAACTGCTCTTGATCTGCAGGTCATTGATTTTTGCGTAGAGATGATTGAGCATACCGGCATGCTCCACCATCACCCCTTTGGGCTTACCGGTGGAACCGGAGGTATAAATCACGTAGGCCAGATTATTTGGAACTGGCATATGGTCCGGCGAAGCTGGCGAGAAGGTTTCCAGCGTCTCCCGGTCTTCATCAAGAGATATGATAAAGGCGGTAGTATTTATTTTATGACGACAACTACTGGCTGTTACCACCACCCGAGCAGCCACATCTTCAAGCATGTAGGAGATCCTGTCTTCCGGATAAGCAGGGTCCACAGGCACATAAGCCGCGCCGGCCTTGAGTATACCGATGACAGCCACGATCATATCTGCAGAGCGGTCGATGCACAGCGGTATAATAGTATCTTTCTTTACTCCCTTGCTGAGGAGGTAGTGAGCAAGCTGGTTCGTGCGCTCATTCATCTTACGGTAACTCAACACCGTGTCTGCATACCTGATAGCAACGGCATCCGGCGCCAGGTTAGCGCGTATATTGAAAAGCTCTACTAACGTACTGTTGGCCGGGTAAGCGACTGCTGTATCATTAAAGGTCAATAGCAGCTGTTCTTCCTCTTCCGGCTGCAACATAGGCAGGGCGGCAATCCTGGAAGATGGCGATGTTACGATGGAATGCAGCAGCTGTTCATAGTGCCTTGTCATTCTTTCGATCGTATCATGCCGGAACAGGTCTGTGCAATATTCTACATAACCATTCAATCCGCTCTCATCTTCCCGCAAACAGAAACTCAGATCAAAAAGCGTAGTGATATGTTCCGCCTGCACCCTCGACACCTGAAGGTCCCCGAGTTGCAGGTCCGGCAGTTCGGGCGTATTGAACAGCTCAAACATTACCTGGAACAATGGCGTGCGGCTCATATCCCGCTCCGGCGCCGCCACTTCCACTACTTTTTCGAAAGGCACTTCCTGGTGATCGTATGCCTCCAGGGTAGTCTGTTTCACTTGTTGCAGGAATGACTGGAACGAAGGATTATCTGACAGGTTACTGCGCAACACCAGTGTATTGATGAAGAGACCAATCAGTGTATCTGCATCCTCTCTGGTTCTGCCGGCAATGGAAGTTCCTACGCTGATATCATCCTGGCTGCTCCAGCGGTATAACAACACCTTGAAAGCGGCTACCATAGTCATGAAGAGCGTAACGCCCTGCTGACCAGAGAAAGTCTGTAGCTGACCACACAACGATTTGCCGATCCGGAAATAATGCTTGGCGCCACGGGTACTCTGAAACGCGGGACGTACAAAATCCAGCGGAAGGTTCAGCTGCTCCACGCCATACAGTCTGTCTTTCCACCAGGCCAGTTCCTTCGTCAGTAAATCCCCCGACAAATATTCACGTTGCCATGCGGCGTAACCGGAGTATTGCATGGGCAATGGCGCCAGCTTTGGCGCACGCCCGGAGATATGCGCATTGTAAAACGCCATCAGCTCGTGGAAGAGGATGTTCACTGACCATCCGTCAACCGCGATGTGGTGCACGGACAATACCATCACATGTTCTTCATTCGTTAACCTGATCAGGTAAACACGCAACATATGCTCCGCAGAAAGATCGAACGGTGTATGCACCAGCTCTGTAATACGCTGTAGCAGAGCATTTTCATTACCCCTGAACGAATCGCCGTCTACTTCAGAGAGCTGCCACTTATCTTTAGCCAGCAACCGGGCTACAGCGCGGCCGTCTGTTTCTTCTATAATGGTCCTGGTAATATCATGACGGTTCACGATACCGCGGAAGGCATAGGCCAGCGCATCCTTATCCAGTTTACCTTTCAGCCGGAATACGATACGCTCGTTGTATTGCACGCTACCTTCCAGCCGGTCTATCACCCACAGGCGCTCCTGGCTGAATGAAAGTGTCAACGGTAAAACCACACGCTCTTCTTGTCCATTCAGCGCCACTGTTGGCAAGGGCTCCGGTACCACAGGCGCGGGCACCTCCGTTGGCGCTGCCGCCACAATGTTGCCGCTTCTGTAGTGTTGTGAAAGCCACTGAAACTGTTGCGCGAGGATATTGAACTGCTGCTGCATAATCAGGAAGGGGTCCTGACCAGCAGGTATGCCCGGCAATGGCGCCACCGGGGTTTCAGCCACCGGGGTTTGTGCAGCAACTTGCTTGGTATGCCTGGTATTCGCAGTGATGTACTCCGCTACAAGATCAAGGGTGATCAGTTTATCAAACAACTGCTTGATAGCCAGTTTAAGACCATACTCCTTTTCAATAGTCCGGAGCATATTACTCAGGATCAGCGAGTCGGCGCCCAGCAGCAACAGGTCTGCGTGCGGGTCTATTTCTGCCGGTGGTATCTTCAATGCTTTACCCAGTGCACTACTGAGGAAAGCGAGTATATCTGCATGCGTATAGCGTGTAGCCGTTACATTCACACCCGCTGGTGTGGTCACAGGTGCTGTTACTACAGGCACACTGGTTTGTTGTGGTTGTGGCTGTGTCCGGGCTATACGTGGCGGTTGTTCATGTTCGTCTATCCAGTACCGTTGGCGCTGGAAAGGATAGCCCGGCAATGCTGTCCGGTTATAGCGATGATATTGCCAGAACTGTTCCCATTTCACCGGGAAGCCTTTTACATGCAAGGTCAGCACACTGTGTAGGATAGTACTCCACGGAGATTGCTCACGGCGCATGGCAGGCAGCAGGTTATCTTCTGTATAAGCCGCCGTGAGTTGAACCATCGACAACAGATTGGGCTGCGGGCCCAGCTCCATCAATACCTGGCCACCCAATTCTTTAATCGTCCGCAAGCTCTTTGAGAACTGTACCGGCAACAGGATATGATCACACCAATAGTCAGCATTCGCAATTTCATGGGTGATGACCTCACCGGTAACGTTGGAGATAAGATCTATTACGGGTGTTTTATATTGAATGGAGATAGCCGTTTCCCTGAATGCAGGCAACATTGGCTCCATCAGTGGTGAATGCGATGCGTGTGATATAAGCAGCTCACGGCCGCCAATACCCTGCTGCTCCAGCAGCTGCAATGCCGTACCTACTACTTCTTTTTTACCAGAGATGACTGTCAGCTCCGGGCCATTGATAGCGGCCACCGAGAGGTCATTCCCATAAGTGCTGATCAGCGTCGACACAATATCCGGCGCTGCAAACACGGTAGCCATCGCGCCCGGCTCCTTCACCGCCTGCATGAGGCGCGCTCTTTCCGTTACCAGTATAAGTCCGTCATCCAGGCTGAAAACGCCCGCTACGTAAGCCGCTGCATATTCGCCCATACTATGGCCAGCTACAATGGATGGCGTAATACCCCAGGCGCGCCACATTTCAGCGACAGCACAAGAAATAGCGTAAATAGCCGGCTGGAAATAAGTCATCTGCTGCAATACCTGGTTGCTTTCATCCTTATCCATTTCATACAACAGATAAGTCAGCCGGAAGCCCCACCTGGATTCCAGGTAGTGGCTGCAATGATCGATCACATTCCGGAATACCTCATTGTGTTCATACAGCTCCTTCCCCATGCCCCAGTATTGAGAGCCGCCACCTGTGAAGAGCCATACAATCTTACCTGGATTGGCAGCCGCAGTGCCTTGCACCACCGGACTATCGTCTTCTCCATTAACATAAGCACGCAGGTATTGCGCCGCTTCTGTAGCACTGCTAACGCTCAGGCCTATACGATGTTGAAAATGATCACGGATGGTGGATGCACTGAAAGCAATCGCGGGAAGACTGGCAGTAGCTGCTTCCAGCAACGGGATATATTGTGCAGCCTGTGCTTTCAGCGCCAGCGGCGTCTTGGCAGACAACAGCAACGGATACGCCGGCATTGACGGTGGCGTCGCTGTACTGGTTGCTGCCGGCGCTTCTTCTACAATCACATGCACATTGGTGCCACTGATCCCGAACGAGCTGACGCCTGCACGTCGCCACGCCTGTGACGCCGGCGCAGGCCAGGGTATTAATTTATCTACCACCCGCACCTGTATATCCTTCCAGGGAATAAAGCGGTTGGGCGTTTTGAAATGCAGACTGGCAGGGATCTGTTTATGTTGAAGTGATAGAATGGTTTTGATAAGGCCGGCGATCCCTGCAGCTGCTTCAAGGTGTCCGATGTTGCTTTTCACAGCGCCTACCAGTAATGGTTGCTCTCTTTGTGCAGTGCCGTATATGGTGTGCAGCGCCTGTACTTCCACAGGATCGCCAAGCGGTGTCCCCGTACCGTGTGTTTCTACATATTGTACCGCACCCGCGTCTACGCCTGCATACTGCAACGCCTTGCTGATAAGTTGTTGCTGCGCCACGCCATTGGGCGCTGTAAGCCCGTTGCTCAGGCCATCATGGTTCACTGCCGAGCCGTTGATAACGGCGAGGATCTGGTCACCCGCAGCCAGCGCATCATCCAGGCGTTTGAGTACAATCACGCCGGCGCCTTCTCCCCTCACATATCCATCGGCCGCATCATCAAATGTTTTGCAGGAGCCGGTAGCTGATAACGCCTTTATCCTGCACAGCTTCACCGAAGCATCCGGCGACAGCAGCAGGTTTACACCACCAGCCAGCGCCAGTGAGCATTCACCATGTAACAAGCTTAAACAGGCCTGGTGCACGCTCAGCAATGAAGAAGAACAGGCCGTATCCATCTGCAGCACCGGCCCATGGAAATCGAGCAGGTACGCAATTCTTCCCGCAGCGATACTTCTCTCAATGCCTAAACTTGTAAAAGCATCTTCAAAATAGGTATTGTCATTGTTCCTGTTAATGATATGATGATAGTCGTCTGAACCAAGTCCGATGAAAACACCGCTGTTACTGCCTCTCAGCCCTGATGGCTTTAAGCCTGCATGCTCCAGCGCTTCCCAGCAAACTTCCAGCAGCAGCCGCTGCTGCGGGTCCATACCGGTAGCTTCTTTCGGAGAAATGCCGAAAAACATCGGGTCAAATGTATCATGATGCTCGATGAATCCGCCGTGACGGGTATACATTTTACCTGCGGTAAATTCGTCTGCATCATACCAGGCATCAATATTCCAGCGGTTTCCCGGCACTTCGGTAACAGCGTTACCGCCACCGGCAAGAAAATCCCAGAAGGCTTCAGGGGTATTTACATTCCCCGGGAAACGGCAACCGATACCAATCACAGCGATGCGGTTGTCTGTAGCGACAAATGAATCCCTGACGGTACCTGCATGACCTGGCCCCGCACCTCCCAGATATCCCGACAATGCGGCAATAGTCGGGTAGTTAAAGATCACCGTTTTATCTACAGGCAGCTGCAGCCAGTCTTCCAGCGCAGCAGCCAATATCACGGCCTGCATGGAGATCATGCCGTATTCTGCAAATGTTCTTTCCTCATCAAGATCACGGGTGGTTAAGGAGAACCGCTGTAACAGCCATTGCTGCAACCACCGGCGGATATCTGCTTCATTCTTTCCTGCAGCCGGCTGTGGCTCAGCAGAAGGAATCACTTTATCAACGGCAACAGCAGCCTGCGCCAGCTCCTGTATCAGTTCAGTATACCCTCCGTTGATGTAGGTATCGGTAAATAAATATCTTTTTACTTTGCCGCTGGTCGTCTTAGGAATCTTTCTTACCGGCAGCACATGTTTTACTTCCAGTCCAAGCTGGCTCCTGATAAAGCGCTTCACCTCATTGGCCAGCGGCAGGAATTTCTCTGCGGAAGATTTATGCCAGATGAACACAGCTACCGACTCAGACCCGGTTTCCGGCTCAGGCACGCCGCAGGCAACTACTTTACCGGTTTCAATACCCTCCAGCTCTTCCAC
>NZ_DATLKJ010000094.1:0-27401 GCF_035538455.1 Chitinophaga sp. | reverse complement strand
TATGCGGAAAATATTATATAAATATGCGGCGCCTTTATTAAATTGGCCGTCGTCAGGGGAGTCTGCTTTGTGTGAGATGAGCCACAGCAGCAAGTTTAACAGCATTTTAACGGCCCCTTCACATAGTAATAAGTTTTATTTGACCAGAGAATGATTATTTTAGCACACTTGAAAAACAAATAGCATGGAAAATACTTCGTCCGACATCCGGCAACTGAATGAAAAAATCCACCAGGCCAGTGCTTTTGTTGATCTCCTGAATATGGAGCTTGGCAAAGTGATTGTTGGCCAGCGCTATATGGTGGAAAGACTGCTTATCGGCCTGTTGGCCCAGGGGCATGTGTTGCTTGAGGGTGTGCCTGGTCTTGCAAAAACATTATCTATCAAATCCTTGTCGTCTGCCATCAACGCTAAGTTCAGCCGTATCCAGTTCACACCGGATCTGCTGCCTGCCGACGTAATTGGTACGATGATCTATAACCAGCAGCGCAATGAGTTTATGGTGCGCAAAGGTCCGATCTTTGCCAACTTTATCCTGGCGGATGAGATCAACCGTGCCCCGGCAAAAGTACAGAGCGCCCTGCTGGAAGCCATGCAGGAAAGACAGATCACCATTGGTGAAAATACTTTTAAACTTGATGATCCCTTTCTGGTACTGGCCACCCAGAACCCGATAGAACAGGAAGGTACCTATATGCTGCCGGAAGCCCAGGTAGACCGTTTCATGCTTAAAGTAGTGATCGGTTATCCTACAAGGGAAGAAGAGCGACTCATCATCCGTCAGAATCTCAACCCGGAAGCCTCCTCTCCCATCCGCGCTATCATCCAGCCTTCAGACATCGCCGAAGCACGCAAGCTGGTACGCGAGGTGTATATGGATGAGAAGATCGAAAAATATATCATCGACATCGTGTTTGCTACACGTAATCCGGAAGAATACAAGCTGCAGAAGCTGAAGCCATTGATCGCCTACGGAGGTTCTCCGAGGGCAAGCATCAACCTGGCGCTGGCTGCCAAAGCGTATGCATTCATGAAACGCAGAGGTTATGTGATCCCTGAGGACATACGGAGTATATGCCTTGACGTCATGCGTCACCGCGTGGGGCTCACCTATGAAGCGGAGGCTGAGAATGTAACCAGTGAGAACATTCTGAGCGAAATACTCAACGCAGTAGAAGTACCATAGCAGCTGATAGCTATCAGCTATTAGTATGTATCAGACTTTCTAAAAACTAAAGGCTAACAACTGCTCATCCGATGCTTGAAACGGCTGAAATATTAAAGAAGGTAAGACAGATCGAGATCAAGACCAAAGGGCTTACCAATCATATTTTTGCGGGCGAATACCACAGCGCATTCAAAGGGCGTGGTATGTCGTTCAGCGAAGTAAGGGATTATCATTTTGGTGACGATGTACGATCCATCGACTGGAACGTGACCGCCCGCTTCAACCATCCATTTGTAAAGGTGTTTGAAGAAGAAAGGGAACTGACGGTAATGCTCCTCGTGGATGTGAGTGAAAGCTCTTCCTTCGGTACGAAGAAGCAGGACAAGCGCGACCTCATTACAGAACTATGCGCTGTACTGGCTTTTTCCGCCATTAAAAACAATGATAAGGTAGGCGTTATCTTCTTCAGTGATGGTATGGAAAAATACATTCCGCCGAAGAAAGGCAAGTCACATATTCTGTTCATCATCCGCGAGTTGTTATCGTTTACGCCTAAACGAAAAGGTACCAATATCAAGGAGACCCTGCGCTTCTTCAATAACGCTACCAAAAAACGCAGCATTGTATTTATGCTGAGTGATTTCCTGGCGGGTAACTACCAGGATGCCCTCAATATTGCTTCCAGGCGGCATGACGTAGTTGGCGTACATGTATACGACCAGCGTGATAAGGAGTTGCCTCCGGTAGGACTGGTGCAGGTAGCTGATGCAGAAACCGGCGCCAGGCAATGGGTAGATACCTCCGACCGCAGAGTGAGACAATACTATGAACAGCAATTCCAGCAGCATACACAGTACTGCCGGAATGCCTTCATGAAGAGCGGCGCTGAGCTGGTGACCATCCGCACCGATGAAGACTATGTAAAAGCATTACAGACATTTTTCCTCAACAGGGCATAAGTTATAAAGAAGAGCAAATTAAACATGTATAAACAGCAAGTTATAAGGCGTATATTTTTATGTTTCTTCCTGGGGCTGCTGTATCCCTTTTGCCTGCAGGCACAGGAGAAGCCGCAGGTGTCGGCCAGTGCAGATACCAGCAGCATAAGGATAGGCGAACAGATAAAAGTGCATGTTACCGCTACCATCCCTGCCGGCCAGTTAAAGAACCCGAACTTCAGGATCTTGTTCCCCGTATTACCGGATTCCCTTGATCATTTTGAAGTTGTGACCCGCACTACACCGGATACCATTGCACAACAGGACCAGAAGGTGCTCAGGCAGACCTTCACGGTTACCAGTTTTGATTCCGGGCATTGGGAGTTTCCTCCGTTGAAGTTTGAAGTGTACGGCGCCACCGCTGATACCAGCTTCGATACACTTTTCAGTCAGCCTATTCCCCTGGATGTAAATACGGTAGCTATTGATACTACCAAAGCATTCAAGCCTATCAAGACTGTACGGGCGGTACCCTGGAGCATCTGGGACTACTGGCTGTATATTCTGATCGGAGTTGTTATTGCGCTCGCGGCAGTGGCCCTGTGGTTCTATCTGCGCAAGCGCCCGAAGAAAGCGCCAGTGGAAGTACGACCTGTTATTACACCGTATGAACTTGCTGTTCAGCAGCTGAAAACGCTCAAAGAGGAAAAGTTATGGCAGCAGGGAGATATAAAACAATACTATACCAGGCTTACAGATATTCTACGCGCCTATTTTGAACACCAGTTTGGTATTGCCGCCCTCGAGCAAACCAGTGAAGAGCTTCTGCAGAACATTAAGCCTGTAACAAAACTGAATCAGCAACGCGACAAGCTGCGTGCACTGCTGGCCATTGCTGACCTGGCAAAATTCGCCAAGCTGCAGCCTACTGCCGACGAGCATGAAGACTGTATGCACAAAGCCGAAGAGATCCTGGAGTGGACACGGCCCAAAGCAGAACCAGCCAGTGAGCCGGCCAACGAAAAATCTTCTTCATAAAAAAGATATTTCGTTATTCATCATTTATAATTCGCAAGATTGAGATAATGGATCTTTCAACGTGGAAAAATATTGAATTTGCCTACCCGCTTTTCTTCTGGCTACTGCTGCTGATACCAGTGATGATATACTGGTATTTTGCCCGCCGCAGGCAACAGCAGGGAGCTATGATGGTATCTTCTGTAGAAGGGCTTAAAGGACTGCCGGTATCCTGGAAAGTACGTTTCAGGCCATTGTTACTGGTATTGCGCATACTGGCATTTGCGGCGCTGGTGACCGCTTTGGCCAGACCACAGACTTCCAACACTTCCGAAAATATAGATAGTGAAGGTATCGATATTGTGATGGCTATAGACATTTCCGGAAGTATGCTGGCAGAAGACCTGCAGCCTAACAGGATGGAAGCGGCCAAGAAAGTAGCGATGGACTTTGTTGACAAACGTATCAGCGACCGTATCGGCCTGGTAGTTTTTTCGGGAGAGAGTTTCACGCAATGTCCTATTACCACGGATCATGCTGTGTTGAAGAACCAGATCATGCAGGTGAAAAGTGGCATGCTCCAGGATGGTACCGCCATCGGTATGGGATTGGCCACTTCTGTAGACCGCCTGCGCAACAGTCATGCTAAAAGTAAAGTGATCATCCTGCTCACGGATGGTGTGAATAATACCGGCCTTGTAGATCCGCTCACTGCTCTTGAAATAGCCAAGGCATTCAAGATAAGGGTGTATACCATTGGGGTGGGAACCATTGGCAAAGCGCCGTTCCCGATGCCTATGCCTGATGGCAGTGTGCAGATGGTTATGCAGGATGTACAGATAGATGAGCCGCTGATGAAGAAGATCTCTAAAGAAACCGGCGGTCAGTATTTCAGGGCTACGAACACCAGCGATCTGAAGAGTGTATATGATGAGATCGACAAACTGGAGAAGACCAAAGTGGAAATCACTTCTTATAAACGATTTGCTGAACATTTCTTCCTGCTGGCTATGATTGCGCTGGGATGCATATTGCTGGAAACAGTGCTGCGCTATTCTGTATTCAGAAGTCTTCCTTAACCTGTAATTTCCTACCTTTGGAGCTGTTATAAACAGGAAAGATTGCAAGCAAAAGTATACAGATCAACGGGGAGCTGGTATGTGGCGAAAACCGCCGCAGGCGAAATATTCCAGGCTCGTATGAAGGGTGTGTTCAAAAAAGATGACAGTATCACTTCCACAAACCCGGTGGCGGTGGGCGATATTGTGGAAATAGAACCTGAAGAAGGAGACGCCTGTAATGCCATGATAACAGAAATCGGCGCCCGTAGAAATTACATTGTGCGCAGCTCTCCCCACGGCAAAAACAAGAAACATATTGTAGCAGCTAACCTTGATCAGGCTATATTAGTATGCACTGTTAAGGACCCGCGGACCTCCCAGGGCTTCATCGATCGTTTCCTGGTTACCGCCGCTGCCTATCACATCCCGGTGATCCTGGTATTCAATAAGAAAGATATTTACAAGGCCAAAGAGATGGAAAAGTATGAAGCCATCGAGGAATTGTATACCAGTATCGGCTACACGGTACTGCTGATCTCCGCCACGACAGGTGATGGAGTGGACGAGGTGAAGGCCTTGCTGAAAGACAAGACCACCCTCATGTCCGGCCATTCCGGCGTAGGTAAGTCGTCCCTTATCAATGACCTGTTGCCCGGACTGGATCTGCGCACCACAGCCGTTAGCGGCTGGAGCGGTAAAGGTCTGCACACCACCACTTTCGCTGAAATGTATGACCTGCCTGAAGGCGGTTGCCTGATCGACACTCCGGGCGTACGTGAATTCGGTATTGTGGATATCCCAAAGACAGAACTATCCCACTACTTCCTGGATATGCAGCCATACATTACGGAATGCCAGTTCAATAACTGCATGCACATCAACGAGCCGGGCTGTGCGGTGAAAGCCGCTGTAGAAGCTGGCGAAATTGACGTAGACAGATATGTGAGCTATGCAACTATCCTGGAAACGATACAGGAAGAACAGTACTGATTATCCTTTTTTCCCGGGTTTATTCAATTCGTCCAGTACTTTTTCTGCGCCCCAGTTACGCTTGGGTTGGGGGCATCCCTTCTTTTGTGTTCTGCATGATGCACTGAGCAGGGCAACGGATAGGATCAATAACAGACAGATTTTGTTTCGCATAGGACATACTTTTTAAAACAGGCGGCTCATCTGCTTTCCTGCACGATGGTTATGCTGTTTGGCTTCTTTGGTGTAATAATTCGTAGCGGGGCATCCTGTTTTCTGCGAAGAGCAGGCACACAACAGGACACAGCTAGTCAGCAGCAGGCATAGGAATAATTTCATAGGAAAGTATTTACCTGCAATATATATCTTTTTAATAACGCATTTTTGCTAAGATTCTTTTATTTCGGTGCCTTCATACCAGGAAGCATACATACTGTAATTTTTTGAGATACGGTTAATCTCCCCATTGATAAGGGCCATGTCAATATCTTTCACCTTTTTGGCCGGGACACCTGCATAGATAGTGCCTGGCTCCACATGAGTACCGCTCAGTACCACGGCGCCTGCGGCAATGATGCTGTTACTGCTGATGTGTGCATTGTCCATTACGATGGCGCCCATACCTACTAGTACATTATCGTCTATGATACATCCGTGCAGGATAGCATTATGCCCGATGGAGACGTTATTGCCTACAACGGTTTTTGATTTCTCATAGGTACAATGGATTACCGCACCGTCCTGCACATTTACGTTATCGCCAAGGCGTATACTGTTCACATCGCCGCGCACTACAGCGTTGAACCATACCGTGCAGCCCTTGCCCATTACCACATCGCCAACGATGGTGGCATTGGGGGCGATGAATGCGCATTCAGGAATCTGTGGGGTGAAGCCCCTGAGAGGAATAATGTATGCCATAATAGGTTGTTTAAGTGCCTGGTGTACAAATATAACAATTACTATTTAGCAGTTGTTTTCTAACTTCGCAAACAATAGAGAATGTAATATGAATAACAGGCAACTCTTTCTGCAGCATGTAGCGCAGACGTCAGACGCCCCGCTGGCGCTGGAAATAGAGAAAGCGGAAGGCATGTACATGTGGGATGCCCACGGCAAACGATACCTTGACCTGATAGCAGGTATCAGTGTATGTAATGTAGGGCACTGTCATCCGGCAGTAGTGGAAGCTATACAATATCAGGCGCAGCAATATATGCACCTGCTGGTATACGGAGAGTTTGTACAGTCGCCGCAGGTGGCTTTTGCCACCATGCTCACACAGCATCTGCCTGAGAACCTAAGTAGTGTATATTTTACCAACTCCGGCGCCGAAGCTATAGAAGGGGCTATGAAACTGGCTAAGCGTTATACCGGCCGCACAGAGATCGCAGCTTTCAACCGCAGCTATCACGGCTCCACGCAGGGAGCACTCAGCATCCTGGGAGACGAATACTGGCGCAATGCCTACCGTCCCCTCCTGCCGGGTATCCAGCACCTGGAGTACAACGACTTCTCCTCACTGGAACTGATCACCAATCAGACCGCAGCAGTGATTGCAGAAAGTGTGCAGGGAGAAGGTGGTGTAATTGTACCCCAAAGGGAATGGATACACGCTTTGCGTAATAAATGTACCGAAACAGGTGCACTGCTTATCCTGGATGAAGTGCAATGCGGACTGGGAAGAAACGGTACCCTCTGGGCTTTTGAACAACACGATATTGTACCAGACGTTCTTATTTTAGGAAAAGCCCTGGGCGGTGGTATGCCACTGGGAGCTTTCATTGCCTCCCACGACATCATGTGGTCGCTTACCAATAATCCTGTATTGGGCCACATCACTACGTTCGGCGGACATCCTGTCAATTGCGCTGCTGGTCTTGCCGGATTCAAAGCCTTGCTGCATGAGGAACTGATAAAAGATGTGAAAGCTAAAGAACAGGTGTTCCTGCAACATCTTAAACATCCCGCTATCAAAGCAGTACGTTCCCTCGGCCTTATGATGGCAGTAGAACTGGAAAGCTTTGAAGTCAATAAGAAAGTGATTGACTATTGTATTTCGAAAGGAGTCCTTACAGATTGGTTCCTGTTTGCTTCAGAGTGCATGCGTATTGCTCCTCCGCTGATTATTAAGGAGGAGGAGATCAAATGGGCTTGTAGCGTGATTTGCGAGGGGTTGGAGAAGGTGTTGGAGAAATGATATTGAAAATGGCGCAGAAGGACTGCGTCTTTTTTTTGTTTAATGAGGTTTTATGTCTTTGGTAATGCTAGTCTTTTGAAGAAGCATTTAAGCAATAGCTGTCCCTGTCCGACGAAACAGATTCTGGTAAAAGCCCGCCAGCGGAAGCAACGATGGCAATTTGCCTTTTGCTGTCGAGTAGGTACCAATCAGTATCGATACCCGCTTCATTCGATGCTTTTTCGTTTAGTTTTTCTTCTGAATACAACTTCTCGAATTGAAGATTCATCAGAACTGCAACTTGAAACTTCCAAACACGCCAAATCGCTTACTTGCAGGTTCATCCGGTAACTGGCCGGGAGTAACACGCCATACGAAGTCTACACGCAGGAACTTGAAGATATTCTCAATACCGGTGCCTACTTCCAGATAAGGGTCGCCTTCCAGTGTTTTGAAGGTGTATCCTTTGTTGAGGTTCAGTTGCTTATTGGCATCAGAGAGAGAGCCAATTACGCCTTTGGCAGTCCAGAACTGGCGCCATTTCAGCTTTTTGATAAGCGGGATATAACCGAAGATACCGTTGCCGATAGTGTGTTCAACGTTGAAACCGGCGTATTGATCGCTGATGAACTCGAAGCGGTTCATCATGTTGAAGGCGTATTTATTGTAGTAGTACATCTCGTTACCAGGATGCACTTCCAGCGAAGTGTATGGTACTGTGCCGAAGATCTTGCCACCAAAAACATTGTAGTATAGCGAACCGAAGGGAGGCAGTTTTACGTTGTCGGATACACTAAGCGTTACCCGCTGGTAGTCCTGACCGCTGTTACCAATACCGGGGATACCTACGGCCAGTTTCAACTCTGTAATAGGATACTTGCTGCCCAGGCTGATCCGGTAGTAACTGCCTTCCAGGAACTGCTCATGGAAAGCGTAACGCAATTTCAGTTCCACTTCCGTGTTGGTGAGCGGATCACGGCCATTTACGAGCTTGGGATAGAATGCAGCTGTTGGCAGCGGCTCATAAGGCCTTACCTGTTTGTGTATAAGTGACAGCTGATGTGAAAATCCGCTGTAATACTCTTTGAAAAACTCCAGGCGTTGTTCCTGTATCATCAGGAATTTCTGTGGTATACCGCCTTTTCGGATGGCTAGTGTGAAGATGTTGTCGGTGCCTACTTCATCATAGTAATGGGAGCCGTTGTCAAGATCTTTCGTATAGGCACCATAGATATACATACGCGGATGCCTTTTCAACAGCCACAAGCCGGATATCTTGCCTTTAAACACCTTATCGTCGAAGCCATAAGCAAGATAACCGTAGAGATACAGATCTTTATTGAATTTCTGTGTAGTTCCCAGGTCGAGGCGAAGACGGAACCCTTCCAGCCTGTTCTTGGAAAACAGATAATAGTATGGCCCCCATTCTATCGGGCCGAAAGGCTTGTAACCAGTTGCCAGAAACTTGATAGTATTGGAGTATTTCTGGAAGAGCGGCATCCGCTGAAGTGTATCTACCATTTTGTAGATATTCATTTCATTTTTGCTCAACGAGTCAGGACGGTTATCCTGCCAGAATGATTCTTTACGTACGCGTGCACTGTCGAGCACTACTACACTTTCCGGGTATCTTTTGTTGCTGAAGATATTGGTAACGGAAGTATCGCTGGTTACAACATTATCGTAGGTGGTAGTTTTGCGACCAATGAATTCAAAGGTCTTTCCCGGTTTTGGACTTGGGGCCCAGAAGTCTGCAATGAATTTGTCTTTGTAAAGAAACCAGGAACTGTCTGGCATCTGTCTGAACTCCTGTATTACGCTTACTCTGCGGACAAAGTTGAGATTGGCATCTTTGGGAACCGAAAGAGTTGTCTTCTGTACGGCGTACGTGGTGTCATGTACCCAGAGGTCGCCGATAAAAGTGTTCTCTCCTTTTCGTTTAGGTGTAAAGTTTAGTTTGATGTATCGCTGGCCGCTGACATATTGTGTATCTGCAATCTTGTAATCGTAGTAGAAAGCGCCGTTGTGGTGTATCGGGCTTACAAACTGTTTATCAAATACAGGGATGAAGTTATCGTAGATATTAATGTTCTGGTACATGCCCCCCAGGAACTTAGTAACGCTTTCATTGTCGATACCGGAAGTACGGGCCGCTTTGATGATTTCTTTGGTCTTATGGGGGCTTGATTGGAAATAATAGTCAGACAGTGATTCCGTCAGGAAGATGGGCAGGAAAGGTTTGTCTTCTGAGGTGCTGTCAATGTTATTGAGTATAAATGCAAACGGTTTGGTAAAGCGGTTCCGGGACAATTTCTCTTTGTTGAGACTTTTCATGTCCAGTTCCAGTTTGTTATATACTTCGTATTTGTAATTATCGAGCCGGTTGTAATTGTTCTCCGGTTTATGTTTTACGATTTGTTTCAGCAGGATGAGCGCGAAGTTAACGTTTGCCTTTACCTCATATGTTTTCAGGGAGAGGTCAGAGCGGGTTAGCTCGAAGTTGATGACCTGTTCTTTCAATTGTCTGTTGACGGGCATTCTGAGAATAGTATACCCCATTACCCTTACCAGTAGCGTGTCTGATGGGATAACATTTAGTTCGAACATATATTTCCCTTCAGTATTGGTAACCATACCAGTTTGCGTATGCTCAAACTGCAGGGGGGCGAAAGGGATGATCTCCTGTGAGTGCGCATCTTTCACAACTCCGCTCACCTTATACTGCGCCTTCAATTCTGAACACCAAACGCTTACGCCAATGATTATTGCTATTATTCTTTTCCAGCCAAACATATCTGATGACAATATTAGATCTTTTACGCTTAATCTGTACGTCAGGTTTCCTATAGGAACGCAGGAATAACAAAAAATTATATTTTGAAATCCGGTTATTTATTCTAGCTTTGTATTGCAAAGTACTTTTTTAGTATGACAGACGAACAACATCTGCAGGCGTTAAGTGATATACGGCGCATGATGGAGCGCAGCAGCCGCTTCATGTCTCTCAGTGGACTCAGTGGCATATCGGCCGGAATCAGTGCGCTGATAGGTGCAGCGCTTGCACGTACCTGGCTGGTAGAATACTATGACCGCTGGAATACAACGGGCGTATACAGTGA
Organism: Chitinophaga sp.; assembly: GCF_035538455.1. Taxonomy (GTDB): domain Bacteria; phylum Bacteroidota; class Bacteroidia; order Chitinophagales; family Chitinophagaceae; genus Chitinophaga. The sequence goes on along the minus strand of NZ_DATLKJ010000094.1, from coordinate 16,950 downwards.
AGATGATTTTGCGGCGTTGAAAATGAAGCTGCTGGTACTGGCAATATGTGTGCTGGTTGCAGCATTGTGTGGTGGCACATTCTTTACATGGCGGCGTGCGCGGAAGAATAATCTGCCTATCTGGGATATCACCTCCCGCAAAGTGTTGATAAACGTGGCGATTCCACTGATCGCAGGCGGCGCCTTCATTGCAGGGTTGCTGTACAATCATCTGGAAACCCTGGTTGCGCCCACCTGTCTTGTTTTCTACGGTCTTGCGCTGATCAATGGCAGTAAGTACACACTCCCTGATGTGCGTTATCTCGGCTTACTGGAAACAGCATTGGGTATTGCCAATCTTTTCTTTTTACGTAAGGGGCTTTATTTCTGGGCCATAGGTTTTGGCCTGCTGCACATTATTTACGGTGCCCTCATGTGGTGGAAATATGAAAGGAAAGGGAGCTTTCAATCAATATCATGAATCCGATTGGTAACTTAAATAAGATTTTTGAAAGTCGTATACGCCTGGGCGTTATGAGTGTATTGATGGTGAATAATGAGATCAGTTTCAATGATCTCAAACAAATGCTGGAAGTAACAGACGGGAACCTGGCTTCTCACCTCAATACGCTCGAAGAAAACGGCTATCTCAAAGTTTACAAGGGGTTTATTGGTCGAAAAACCAATACTACCTATGCTATTACCACTGCTGGTGAAAAGGCTTTCAAAGGCCATCTTGCCGCACTCGAACATATGATCAAATTCACGAAGTAAATTTTTTTTGCCTTTATACTTTGAAATACAAAGTGCTTTTAAAACGATAAATTATGGAACCATACAATCCCAGACCCGCTTCTTTCTTTGACCGCTACGCCTACGCTATCAAGGCGATGGTAATCCTGTTCCTGATGATGATACTGCTGATCCCTACTGTTATGATCAGTAACATCATCGGCGAAAGACAAAACTATCACCAGGAAGCCATCTCCGAAGTGACCAGCAGATGGAGTGGTGAGCAGAACGTGACCGGCCCTGTGCTGGCAATTCCCTACGTTACACCCGGTACTACAGGCGACACATTTGCGTATCTGCTGCCGGAGCAGCTCAGCATCAATGGTGAACTGATGCCACAAACGCTGAAGAGAGGCATCTTCCCGGTTGCAGTGTATGACTCCAAATTAAAGCTCACCGGACGCTTTTCCACTGAACCATTGTCAAAGCTCAACATTCCCGCATCTGCATTCAGATGGGACCGTGCTGTAATGCTCATTGGTATCACTGACCTGCGCGGTATCGGTAACCAGGTACAACTTACCTGGAATGGCCAGCAGTCGCTGTTTAATCCAGGTGTGATGAACAATGATCTGTTTGAAAGCGGCATACAAACGCCGGTTTCTCTTCAGCCCCGTGATACCGGCATCGCAACCGGCAACTTCGTTCTTGACATCGGCCTGAAAGGTTCCGGCAGGATCAAGTTTTCTCCGGTAGGGAAGACAACTTCCATCAGCATCCGTTCCAGCTGGCCGGATCCCAGCTTTGATGAAGCATTTCCTCCGCAAACACGCAGTGTGAGCGAGAAAGGATTCAGCGCTACCTGGCAGGTACAGCACCTGAACAGAAACTATCCCCAAAGCTGGTCTGGTAGCAAGTTCAACATCCGTTCCGCTGACGTGGGTATCCGGTTGTTCATGCCTGGGGGGACTTATCAGCAATCATCAAGAGCTATTAAGTATGCTATCCTGATCATCGGACTAACCTTCTTTATTTTCTATTTTATGGAATTGTCACAGCGCCGCGCCATTCATCCATTGCAGTATATGCTCGTCGGTTTAGCCCTTTGTATTTTTTATACGCTGCTTATATCCATATCGGAACAACTTAACTTTGCCCTGGCTTACGTAATATCCAGCGGGCTCACTATCGGACTGATCACCATGTACGTAGCAGGAGCCTATAAAAGCGGCCGTATTGCAGCTGCTATTGGCGGCAGCCTGGTACTGCTCTATGGCTTCATTTATGTGATCATCAGTGCCGAAGATCAGGCTTTGCTGATGGGCAGCCTGGGACTCTTTATCATTCTTGCTGTGATCATGTATTTCAGCAGAACGATCAAATGGAATAAATTATCTGATAAAGCATCAATAGCAGAATAACATTATTTATGAGAAACTCTTATATCAGCAGGCGGATTGCAAGTTTCGGGTATGCCTTCAGCGGCATTGCGGCCTTTGTAAAAAGTGAGCCACATGCACGCATACACGTAATAGCCACCGTAGCGGTGGTGGTAGCCGGCTGCTGGTATAAGTTGTCAACCGCGGAGTGGATGTGGGTCATTTTGGCCATTACGCTGGTATGGGTTACCGAAATGTTTAACACTGTGGTGGAGAAAATAATGGATCATCTGTCGCCGGAATATCATCCGAAAGTAAAATGGATCAAGGATGTAGCTGCCGGCGCAGTGCTGGTGGCCGCTATTGCAGCGGCTATTATTGGTGGCCTTATATTTGCACCCCGGATCTTCTGATTTTATACACCCTATTTATCCCTGCCGTTTTTCTTATTTAAAAAGTTGTATATGCGATTGAAAAGACACATCCGGTTGTTACAACTGCACATTAGCCGTCGTCAGCAGGAATACACCCTATATGCTTCCATACTGTTCAGCATCTGTCTGTTGATGTTCCGTGTGTTTCATACCGGCAGTTATTTACGGGTATCATTAATCTGGAATCTTTTCCTGGCTTATGTGCCATTCGGCATCAGCAGGTATATGGAAAGACATCCGCAGGAAATCAGCAACAGGTTTACCTGGTATGCCTACTTTGTTGTATGGTTGTTGTTTATTCCTAATGCGCCGTATATACTTACAGACCTGTTTCATCTTTTTGATGGCGGAGTGCCGTTGTGGTTCGATTTGTTTGTGATCTTTTCATTTGCCTGGAATGGTATGATGCTGGGATACATCTCTATCCGCAGCATGGAAAAAATGTGGAGTGCCCGTCATAGCCGTTGGCCGGGCTGGCTGTTCACTTTTCCGGTAATGTTTCTCTGCGGCATGGGTGTATACATTGGCCGGTATCTCCGCTACAACAGCTGGGATGTTGTAAAAGATCCTCTTACGCTATTGGGAGATATGGGCAACCTCGTATTGCATCCCTGGGAAAACCGGCATGCATGGGCCTTCACGGTATGTATGGGATTGTTCCTGAGTTTGATGTATCCTTTGGTACAAAAACAAAGACTATGATTCAGGTGATGACCGACGATTGAAGCGGATAATGTCTGAACTGTGATTTTTTTGATTTTGGTGATAATACTGATGTGAGAAGATAAAAGGGGAAGGCCCATCCAGTAATAATTTTAACTGGATGGGCCTTCCTCTTTTATTGTTATAATTATAATTCTTTACAATCGTCTCTTATTATCTCCATCACAATAATCAAAAAAATCAAAGTTAGAAGTCGACACCCATACCGAAGTACCAGATGGGGCTGCCACGGAAGAACGCAACCATAGGCCAGCCAGCATCAGCACGAAGGAAGTAGCCGGCGATTGTAGTGCGTGCACCAAAACCATAGCCTCCTACAAAAGGTCCGAGGAATCCTTCTTTCACGCGGGTAACCACGCCGGAGCTTTGATCTACGTAAGTGCCATAGTTGGCATCTTTGAAGCTGAGCTTCTCATTCCAGGCAGTACCTATATCAACGAATGATGTTACCTGGAAGTTACGGAGGAATGCAGAGTTGATAGGTTTATCAATGAATGTGGAGAATACAGGCAGGCGAAGCTCTGTGTTCAGCAACATCACATTGTTACCGTTTTTGGCGTTCTGCTTATAACCACGCAGATTTTCCGCGAGGGTTTGGTAAGCATAGTTAGTGCTCAGGTTCACCGGTGTATTGGTGTTGATTTGTGGGTTCAGCCAGTTGTCCACACCACCGAGGTAGTACAGCAGTTTGCGGCTTCCCCACGACATGTCAGCAGCAAAGCGGGTTGCCCAGATGAAGTTGCGGTATATTTTCTTGTAATGACGTATATCCACACCCATATTGTAGGTGAAGCGGCCGTTGGCTGCAGGGGAATTGGGATTGAATTTCTCGTTCAGTCCACCGTTGGTGACCTGTGAGAAGATCTCGCCATATACTTTGTAGCGGGTACCATTCCAGATGTTAATAGCCGGGTTGATGGTGTTGTCATACACATATTCAAGGCGGCCGAGTACATTACTCTCTTTATAGTCTGGTTCGGCGAGCGACTGTCTGTCGATAGCCTGTATCACCATTCTGTCTGTACGGTATCCAACCTGCAGGCGGATGCTCCTCACCTGATCAAATGGATAGCGCATTTCAGCCTGATAGAGGTTCGTGATCATTTTCACCGGCCAGAAATAAGTGGTACTGCCATCTGAGATCTGCAGGCCGCTGTTCTTGTCTACTTTGCGATAGTAAGTGACTTTATAGTCAAAACGTTTCTTTAGGTAGGAAGCAGAGAAGAAATACTCTGATCCCTGCAATGAAGACGGAATACGGAAGCCGCCGTTGAACTTGAGATCCTCAAACAGATCGCTGACGCCTATGCGAATTAATCCGTTTACAGGATCGGTGAGGCGGATAGGGCCTGACGGAGGACCGGTAAATGGCTGATATTTATTGATCAGCACTGAGTTATCCAGTTGCAGTATCAGGTAGTCGGATGCAAATTTCAACTTATAAGGCAACAGCCTGGCCTTCTTGAGGATAGGTTCATACTCTTTCTTTTTATCAAAGAGCGGTGAGGTCGCTGCTGTATTATTACTGGTATCTGCCGGTTCGTTGCCAAATTCATTCTGGAAGAAATTAGGATGCGTGGTAGTATCCTTGGGTGCTTCGTTGTAAGTAGGCAGACCCAGCTGAAGGCTGTCCTGGTGCATTTGTGCTTTACGGAAATTGGTAGGCCGTGCAGAGATGTTCCTTTTTTTCAGCGCATTGGTATCTACTTTCAGCTTCATCAGTCGTTTGATGCCTGCATAACCAACTACTTCGGACACTTCCCCTTGTTCGCCTGTAATGCGTGATTCCAGGATACCATAAGGGTAGTTGGAGATCGGGAAGGTGTAGGTAGAATCCTGCGTGATAGCTACTGCTTCCACAGAATCGGGAGCGGAAGTACCATAGGCTGCGAGGGCAGAATCCAGTTCTTCTTTATCCGGATTATGCAGTATTTCAGAACCTACAAAGAACAGGGAGTCCACACCGGCGCTCTGTGATTTGAAGAAGCCGGCATACCTGTTACGGATACCGTTGGCGTCAGATACAAAGGTGAAGTGCGTGGTGTTATATTGCATGGGCAGTCTGGCATCACCGTATTTCAGGTTAGTGAGCTGAGTGATCTGCTTTTCTGAGCTTTTGTTCCAGTTGTCCACCATGAAGATGTTGTACGGTCTGTTGGGGAGGGTGGTATCGCTGCCGCGTCCTTTAGGAACAGGCCTGTTGGAAGAGTACAGGATACCGCTTTTGCCAGGGAATGCAGCAAAGGAAGGATCGAGATCGTCGTATACGTCGTTGGTGATCTGGTCAGTTTTGGAATTGCTGATATTATAAGTGAATATGTCGGTATGTCCGTTTTTAATGGCGGAGAGGAGAAGTGTGTTCTCCATTACTGGCATATACTTGAAGTCCACTACGCGGTCAAACTGATGAAGGTCCTGGCGTATAGTGATGTGCGTGATGAGGTCGTAGATCATCAGCTTGGTTTTGCCTTCATGCTCATAGATCACGGCCAGCCTGTTGCCTTTGGTATTCCATGCCAGCAGCGGATAGTTGGGGTCTACCTGGTTAGCAAGCTGCATCACGCCGCTACGCAGCAACACTTTGGGCTTGTTCCATCCGAGCTGTATCTGTACCCGGTACACGCCTTTCCTGAACTCAACAAGTGCGTAGGAGTTATTTTTCGGATTAGCGTTGAAGCGGTAGTAATCTGATTTGCCGATCTCCTGGGCCACGATAGTGCGGCCTTTAGTAGATGTTTTCCTTCTGCGGTTATCTTCAGAAAATCTTCTCTGGAAGAAAACGAAAAAATCCTGTGTGGCTTTTTTGGGAGTCAGATGTAATACCTGCTCAAACCCTTTCTTCAGCCCGCGGTTGATGCGGGTGATATACATCAGGTAAGGCACGGCATCTTTCCCGTATTTGCTTTCCACGTAGTACCAGAAGGCTGAACCGGCCAGTAGTGGCTTATCATAGGCCAGGTGGTTGAAATTGCTGTATTTTCCGGAAAGGAGGTCTGATTTCAGCTCTTCATCCTGTTTGGCTGTCCAGTTCTCTGCAGCATAAGAAATAAAACCGTCAGTAAACCATTTGGGGAAATCTATCAGGGCAGCGTTTCCTGCAAATTCGCCTATATCTTCTCCAAACAGCAGGGTTTCCAGCAAAATGCGGGCAATCCCCTGTCTGATCAGCCGGTGCAGGTTTTCGTGATTACCATCAAAGTAAACAATCATTTTGTTGCCTACCAGTTTGGTAACACCGCCTGTATTCTGCCAGTCCACACCAATCCCGATGTTGGACTGTTTCATTTCCCCGAAGCTGTTATAGACCACAATGTTGATGCGCTGCCGGGGATTGGTCTCCATGAACTGCTCTATCTGCGGTAATTCCTTTTCCGCTACCTGGGCCACATATTTACCCAATTCCAGCCCGTTCTGGCTGAAATAGGTATTAAAATGGCGGGTCTGGTAGTATCTCCACTTGAAATTCTTGAACTGTACTCGATTCTGGCCGAATTCAACGGTATTGGTCTGGGCTTGCGTAACAATAGTTCCTAGTAATAGGGCGGAGTGGAATAATAACCTGGTAATAAATCTGTTCATACAGAAAGTATTGATAATATTGTGATCTTTTTTAAAATTAGCTAAAAATCAGGTAACATGATCGAAATCCAACAATTCACTTTCAGCCCGTTACAGGAAAACACTTACCTGCTTATTAACGGAAAAAAGGAATGTATAATTATAGATCCGGGATGTTATTTTCAGGACGAAAGAAAAGAATTATTGCAATATATACAAACCCACGGGTTAAATGTCACCAGATTGCTGAATACGCACTGTCATCTGGATCATATATTCGGTAATAAACTGGTGTCAGAAACGTACAAGGTGCGGCCTGAATTCCACGAGGCAGAACAGCCGGTGCTGGACAGGTCACAGCAGGCGGGCGCCATGTATAACCTGCCTTTCGAGCCCTCTCCCCTGGCCGGCCGTTATCTCATTGAAGGTGAAAAGGTCCTGTTTGGCGACAATGAGCTGGAGGTTTTGCTTACTCCTGGTCATTCTCCCGGAAGCGTGTCGTTCTATTGTGAAGCGCAGAAATTTGTGATCGCCGGAGACGCGCTGTTTTATCAGAGTATCGGCCGTACGGACCTTCCGGGGGGTAACCATGAAACCCTGCTGCGCAGCATCCGGGAAAAGTTATTCACCCTGCCTGATGATGTAAGGGTATTCTCCGGACATGGGCCAGCCACCAGTATAGGGTTCGAAAAGAAATACAACCCGTTCCTGAAAGCGTAGGTTTCCCGCAAAGGGGCAAAGGTAGCAATGCGTCTTTGTTATCTTTGCCCCTTTGCGAGAAACTTCCCTATCACCGGCAGCTTTGCAAATTCCTTTTTTTCCATCCGGAGCAGAAACCAGCAGTAGGCTGCAAAGAGCAAGGTAGCTACCGCGAGTGAAGAAAACTTCAGGGCGTAGATGTCTTTGGGTGATAACAGCGTGCGGTTAAGCCAGCTGTAAAAATAGTAGACGATCACCGCCAGGCTGATATAGGTAATGATTTTCGGAAGATGATATGGTATCGGATAATACTTCTGTCCCCATACGTAACAAACCACCATCTGAACAAAATAGCATACCATAGTGGCGAGTGCCGCGCCATAGTAGCCCATTACGGGTATCCACCACCAGTTAAGCAGGAAAGCCAGTACTGCAGTGATAACGGTAATCACCGCCCCGGTTTTAGTACGGTCTGTGAGTTTGAACCAGATCGTGAGATTGTAATATATACCGAGAAACATGTTGGCCAGCAATAATACAGGTACAATGCGCATGCCCTGGTAATAGAAGGGTACCCGCAGAAATGCTTTCCATACATTAAGATACAGGCTCACAAAGAGGAACATCATACAAAGCATCACCACGAACAGCTTCATGATACGGGCGTATACCCGCTGAGGGTTCTCACTTTCAGCCTGTTTGAAGAAGAATGGCTCCGCTCCTAACCTGAACGCCTGTATGAACATGGTAATCAGGATTGCCAGCTTGTAGTTGGCGCTATACAATGCAATGATCTCTTTCTTAGCTTCCATATCGTTGCCTGGCAGGAACTGCGGCAGAAACCAGGCACGGTCAAAGGTTTCATTTACCATGCCTGCCATACCCACAATGATCAGCGGCAACGCGTAGTTTATCATCTGCTTCCACAGTGCAGTATCAAATTTCCATTGCATCCGGCTCATCTGCGGGAGGAACATCAGCAGGGTAAGCCCGCTGCTTAGCATGTTACTCAGGTAGATGTAACCTGTCTGGTCTGCCCCGGTGTAAAAGTCTGGTACCCATTGATGCCCGGCTGCCCTTAGTTTTGGGCATATTGCCAGAAAGAAAATGTTGAAGAAAATATTTGCGAGAATATTTACAGATCTGATAACCGCATAGCGTATAGGTCTGCCTTCCAGCCTGAGCTGAGCATAAGGAATGGCGGTGAGGGCGTCAAACGCCATCACCATCACTATGTATGTATAGAAAGAAGGGTTACCCGTAAGGCCTGCCAGCTCTCCCGCATAGGAGTTGATCACCGTGCCGCGGAAACACATCATCAGAATGGCAATCGATATGGTGGAGAACAGCAGTGATATGGTAGATGTGCCTAGTACATTTGACTTGTTTTCCTGCTTTGCAAACCGGAAAAAAGCAGTTTCCATCCCATATGTCAACACAATGTTGGCAAACGGAATATAGGCGTACACGTTAGACATCTCCCCGAAAGATGCATGCGAAAGAATCCCCAGGTAGAATGGCGTCAGAAGATAATTGAGCAGCTTGCTCGCTATATTGCTAAGCCCGTAGTAGATCGTTTGTCCTGCCAGTTTCTTAATGCTCAATTCCGTAAGTTTTAGTGCAAATTACTCAAAATCTCCTCCTCTGCGCTGCTGCTTCTTGTCAGACAGTCGCTTTTTGAACTGTATCCGCTTTTCAACTACGGCCTTTGAGGGTTTGGTAGGAATACGCTTCTTACGCGGTATGAGCGCTTTGTTCACAAGGTCGTTGATTTTGAAAATCACTTCCTGTTTGTTGCCCAGCTGTGTGCGCGCTGTCTGCGACTTCACCAGCAGGTTGCCTTCTGCATTGATCCTGTTGGCCAGCTTCTCCGTTAATATATTCTTTTGCTCCTGCGTCAGCAGGAATGAAGCCATGATGTTGAAATACCCTTCCACCATCGTTTCTACCTTGTTCACATTCTGTCCGCCGGCTCCTCCGCTGCGTGCAGTGCGGAAAGTAAGCTCCGGGGTGACATTTACATTCATTATATAATAGTTTAATATTTAAGCTGAAATTCAGACAGCTAAATTATTAAAACTATTATTAATGATTGTGAGAATGATGAAACTATTGTAGAGAATAAGGAATCAGGTAGATGCCTGCCGAATCCTGTTTGAGTGGTGTCTGACTGTCATTCAGCTTCACTCCTGTCAACACAGTACCGCAGCAGCCAGCTCCCTTCATGGTGAAATTCAGTTTGTCGATGCTTGCTTTCCCTGTTCTGCCAACGCGCAGATAGGTAGCACTACCGCGCAGGGCTTGTGCGAGGTAAGCGGTATTACCTGCCGGGTCGGCTATCTGTTTCACTTTGTAGGAACTGTCAGGCATTAGCAGAGATACGCTGTCAGGATTGATGACAGTCTGAGGTCCAAAGGTCAGGTTTGCTCCCGTTTTTACATCTGTAAGCCTGAATTTAAAGATTATTGGACCATAATCACAGATAACCAGATAACATGGATTGTCTTTTTCTTTGGAAGAATTACTGCAACTACAAAAAGAAGCGATTATCAGCACCAGGATGCTGCATACATGAAAGCGGGCCATAGCAAATGATTTTGGTAAATGTGAAACGTGCGGTATTGCGATATAGTTACATGATCAGTAGTTATCCTGATAACTTTCATGTAATTTTCCATCTGAAAGAGAAGAAATTATGAGAGTAGTAGTACAACGTGTCAGCCAGGCTTCCGCTACAGTAGAAGGGACTGTAACGGGCGAAATACAATCGGGTTTAATGGTGCTGCTGGGTATAGAAGATGCAGATACAACTGATGATATCAGCTGGTTGAGCAGCAAGATCGTGAATCTTCGCATTTTCAATGACGATGCGGGAGTGATGAACCTTTCACTGAAAGATGTGCATGGAGATATTTTGCTGGTAAGCCAGTTTACGTTGCATGCCTCCACGAAGAAAGGAAACCGCCCTTCGTATATCCGTGCCAGTAAGCCAGATGTGGCTATTCCTTTGTATGAGAAAATGATCGCGCAACTGGAGCAGGATCTGGGTACTACTATTCAGCGTGGCATATTCGGCGCCGATATGAAAGTAGCATTGATCAATGACGGTCCTGTAACTATTATAATCGATACGCATAACCGGGAATAAATTTCTGTGAAACTGTAACCTGTTTCTGCAGGCTACCGTTTAACTGTAAAATCCCCTACCATGGCTCGTTTATCAACCACCTTCTTACTTGTATTATTGTTATCAAGCGCCTGTAGTAAGCGTTCATCTTCAGATCCCTGTGCTGGTATGATGTGCTGTTTCCAATACACCAGTATTCTCGTCCAACTGGTGGATGCAAAAACCGGTAAAGATCTGCTATATGGTAGTCAGCCAAAGATCCCGTATGATAGTATTCGCATCCTGGCAGGAGATTCAGCCTATAAGCTTCCCTCCTGGACTGACTCTGCAAATAGCGCTGTAAGATTGAACGTTATGTATCCCAATATTACCCTTCGTGTTTCATTGCCAGGCAAGGTCTCCATTATGAAGCTTACTACTACAGTTGTGAATACCAGCTGTTGTACCTCTGCTGCTACATCTATGCGTGTTGGTGAAAATCCGGTGGAAGTAAAACCCGACAAATACGGTAGTTTCGTGATTCCCTTCTCTACGTCTGCATCTGGAAAAGATTAAGCATTCTTGTCGCAATCTGCTATCTTTAGGATAATAATATATTATCCATGACCATACAGGAAGCACAGGAACAGATAGACGCCTGGATCAATACCACCGGTGTACGCTATTTCAGCGAACTCACCAACATGGCTATCCTTACCGAAGAAGTAGGGGAAGTGGCCCGTGTTATGGCCCGGCGATTTGGAGACCAGTCATCGAAAGAAGGTGATAATAAAAGAGAACTGGCTGACGAGCTCGCCGATGTAATGTGGGTATTGCTCTGTATTGCCAATCAAACTGGCATTGATATGACTGTGGCGTTGGAAAAGAATTTCGATAAGAAGAATATTCGTGATGCACATCGTCATATCAACAATCCCAAACTGAAATAACATTATTTTTCCCGTAAACCGGTCAACAGTAAGCTGTGCACGCTTTTTGTTGACCGGTTTAAAAATATTGCTATGCAGAAAGAAAGGAAGCTGAAAATGTTATGGCAAGTGCTGAAACAGTCGGGCAGTGATTTTATTGACGATAAGGTTTTAAAGCTCAGTGCAGCCCTGGCCTATTACACGATCTTTTCCGTGGCTCCCATGTTGATTATCATTATCTTCCTGTGTGATCTTTTCCTTGGTAAAGAAGCTGTGGAAGGCAGCATTTACGGGCAGATCAAAGATCTTGTAGGCAGCGATGCAGCGATACAAATACAGGCTATGATCCGCAATGCCACCCTTTCAGGCGATATGAGCTGGGCTACCATAGTGGGATTTGTAACTCTCGTCATTGGCGCCACCGGGGTGTTTGCAGAGATACAGGATTCTATCAATTTCATCTGGCGGCTGAAGTCAAAGCCCAAGAAGAACAGCTTGCTGCGGATGCTGCTTAACAGGTTGCTCTCTTTCTCCCTTGTAGTGAGCATGGGCTTTATCTTGCTGGTGTCACTGGCTATCAATGGCCTGGTAGAACTTTTCCAGACCATTCTCTACCGCCTGATCCCGCTCAAGGCCACTACGACCATTATTCTGTATGTGGCGGATCTGGTGGTGCCTTTCACCGTGATCACGATACTCTTTGCTATTATCTTCAAAGTATTGCCGGATGCCCGTATCCGTTGGAAAGATGTACTGGCCGGAGCAATCGCTACCGCGGTGCTCTTCATGATCGGCAAATTCGCTATCGGTTATTACCTGGGCGCCAGTAGGGTGAGCTCTACTTATGGGGCCGCAGGTTCTATTGTGATCATTCTTTTGTGGGTATATTATTCCGCTGCCATCCTGTATTTTGGAGCGGTATTTACCCGCGTATATATACAGCACCTCGGCCGCGAGATCTATCCCAACGATTATGCTGTATGGATCAAACAGATAGAAATACCCCATACCCCTGAAGAAACTGTACAGGAGGGATAATGTTGATAATAATTATCTTACAAATACCTGAATAATTACATCCATATTTTCAAAATAGGCCGTTATCTTTGCGCCACTATGTCTACAGATCAGAATAAATTCCAGGCGATCATATCGCATTGTAAAGAATATGGTTTTGTTTTTCAGTCCAGTGAAATATACGATGGGCTTAGCGCTGTATATGATTATGGTCAGTACGGGGCAGAGTTGAAGAAGAATATTAAGGACTACTGGTGGAAGAGCATGACACAGCTGCACGAAAATATCGTGGGTATTGATGCTGCCATCTTTATGCATCCTACTACCTGGAAGGCTTCCGGGCATGTGGATAATTTCAGCGATCCGATGATCGACAATAAGGACAGCAATAAACGCTACCGTGTGGATCACCTGATAGAAGGCTATGCAGACACATTACCTGAGCAGGAGAAAGATGCGCTGCTTACCCGTATGGATGATCTGCTGAAAGAAAATGACTTCGCAGGTCTCAAAGCATTGATTGAAGAAAAGAACATAAAATGTGCTGTAAGCGGCACCGCTAAATGGACGGATATACGTCAGTTCAACCTGATGTTCTCCACACAACTGGGAAGTGTTACAGATGAAGCCAGTGAAATATACCTGCGCCCTGAAACCGCACAGGGTATTTTCGTGAACTTTCTCAATGTGCAGAAAACCGGCAGGATGAAGATCCCGTTTGGTATCGCGCAGATTGGTAAAGCTTTCCGTAATGAGATCGTTGCCCGTCAGTTCATTTTTCGTATGAGAGAGTTTGAGCAGATGGAAATGCAGTTCTTTGTACGCCCTGGCACACAGAAGGAATGGTACGAGAAATGGAAGGAAGAGCGTATGCAATGGCACCTGAGCCTGGGTACAGATCCATCCAGGTATCGTTTCAAAGATCATGTGAAACTGGCTCACTATGCCGATGCAGCAGTGGACATTGAATTCGACTTTCCGATGGGCTTCAAGGAAGTGGAAGGTATCCATTCCCGTGGTGATTTTGATCTGAAACAGCACCAGGAATACAGCAAGAAAAAAATTCAGTACTTCGATACAGAAATCAACCAGAACTACGTACCATACGTGATAGAAACCTCTATCGGTCTGGATCGTATGTTCCTGCTCACGATCTGTAATGCATATGAAGAAGAAGATCTGAGTACTCCTGAAAAAGAGGATAGCCGTGTGGTACTGAGATTACCTGCAAAACTGGCTCCGGTTAAACTTGCGATCTTCCCACTTACAAAGAAGGACGGTCTTCCTGAAATAGCAAGAGAGTTGATGGATTCCTGTAAGTCCGCCTTCTATTGTTTTTATGAAGAAAAGGATGCAATCGGAAAACGCTACCGTCGTCAGGATGCTATTGGTACGCCGTTCTGCATAACTATCGATCACCAGACGAAAGAAGATGGCACTGTTACTATCCGTCATCGCGACAGCATGGAGCAGGAACGTGTTCCAATGTCTGAAGTGAAACAGATTGTATTGAATAAGATCCTTTAATATTTTGGGATTTTGAGATTTTGGAATTTACAAATTCTAAAATCTCAAAATCCCAAAATATTCTCACCCGTACAATTCCAGGTGAATATCGTGCCGGTCATACCCCATACCGGTGATGCGTTGCCTGGCCTCATCAATCATAGCCTTCCAGCCACACAGATAGAAATGTGCAGGACGTTTACTTTGCTGCAACAGCTCTTCATAAACGTTATGTACATACCCTTTCCGTCCATTCCACCCTTCTTCCCGGCTGAGTGTGGGAATGTAGTGGAATCCGGGCATCTCCGCTGCCAGCTGGCGCATCTCTTCCGCGTATAGCAGGTCTTTTTCAAAGCGGCAGCCAAAGATCAGGTAAATATCAGGGTGCGGAATCTGGTGCAGATGGAGGTAGTTAGCCATAGATCTGAAAGGGGCAATGCCCGTACCGGTGCAGATAAGGAACAGTTCCCGGTCTAACGTTTCCGGAAGCACGAAGAGGCCTAGCGGGCCGCGTAGTTGCAGTTCGCTTCCCTCCTTTACTTCGTTGAAAATATAGGTACTGCCCACTCCGCCTTCGAGGAGAACGATTACCAGCTCAAATTCGTTGGAGCCATTTGGATGGGAGGCAATGGAATAGCTGCGCCAACGCTTGTTTTTCTTTTCGTGGATAGGAAGGTCAAGGGTAACAAACTGACCTGCCTTGAAGTCAAAGCGCTCCATTTCAGGAACCTTAATCCAGAACCGGCGTGTGTTGTGGGTTTCATCCACTATCCTCGTAACGATACCTGTATGCCATATCTCCTGCATGGAACTAGTGTTTTAGTCATATTGAATTTAAGGAAATATTTACGGATTTAAGAGCATTGATATTTCCGATTTAACAAAAATCGCCGGCTTTCCGATTTCAAAATCACAAAATCTTCACTACCTTTGCCATCTTCATGAATTTACAGGCTGTACTACAATTATTTCAACGTGATGTCCGCCTGCAGTCGCTGGTGAAGGGGATTAATTCACCCACCCCACAATACTTTCAGCTTTCTTCCCTCAGCGGGAGTGCAATAAATTTTGTGGCAGTAAGCACCTGGGCGCATGCAGATGTGAACCATCTCTTTATTCTGAATGATAAGGAGGAGGCAGCCTATTTCCAAAATGATCTCGAAGAGCTCAGCCAGGCGCTTGATATCTTCTATTTCCCCGACTCTTTCAAAAAAACGGGACAGTTCCATGAGCTCAACAGCAGCCACAGCATGCTGCGTACAGAGGCGCTTATGAAATTCTCCGGGAACAACGTTAACAAAAAAGTGCTGGTAACCTACCCAGAGGCGCTCTGGGAGAAGGTTGCAGGTAGCCATGCCTTCAATAAGAACATGGTGCAGCTCAAAGTTGGCGACGTTCTGAAGGTTGACCCCCTGCTCGAACAGCTGGTGGGATGGGGCTTTCATCATACTGATTTCGTATATGAACCAGGGCAGTACGCACTGAGGGGCGGTATCCTCGATATTTATTCTTTCGGTAACGACAAACCATATCGTGTAGAGCTGTTTGGGGAAGATATCGATTCTATCCGCCTCTTTGATCCTGAAACCCAGCTGAGTGAGCGCAAACTCACACAAGTGACGCTCATTGCCAACATGGATACACATACCGTGGACCATGTGAAAACGTCCCTGCCTGAATTCCTGCCTGCCAACACCGTAGTGTGGATCAAAGATCCCGCTTATGTGCAAGGCGTAATAGAGCAGATGGAACAACGTCTTGACGACTGGTTACAGACGGGGCAGAAGGTAAGAGTAGATGAGGATGAAGAGATGGAACTGAAAGAAACAGATTTCGTAAAAGCGGCTCCACTGATGGATCAGCTGATGCAAAAGCATACTGTTGTTTTTGGTAATCGCGAGTGGCTGATGGATAAAGGTATTCAGCCGCAATCCATCATCTTCGACACACAGGAGCAACCTGTGTTCAACAGGCAGTTTGATATGCTGCTGAAAGACCTGGGCAGCCATAACAGTAACAAATATTCACTTTTCATATTTGCAGACAACCCGCGCCAGCTGGAACGGTTGCGGAGTGTTTTTGAAGACCTGAAAGCCGATTTCGTCTTCTACCCTATCCCGGTGGCTATCAGCAGCGGCTTCATCGATCACTCACTGAAGATCGTGTGCTATACCGATCACCAGATATTCCAGCGTTTTCATAAGTCAAGGATCAAGCAGGCTTATAACAAGAACAAGGCGATCACAATGAAAACCTTGCGGGAGCTGCAACCTGGCGATTATGTAACGCATATAGATCATGGAGTGGGCGTATATAGCGGTTTGCAGAAGATAGAATCCGGTGGTAAAATGCAGGAAGCTATCCGCATCATTTACAAGAACAACGACCTGTTGTATGTAAATATCAACTCCCTGCACAAGATCAGCAAGTATACGGGCAAGGAAGGCGTGGAGCCGCGTGTGAATAAGCTGGGCAGTGATGCCTGGGATAAGCTGAAGGAAAAAGCCAAAACCCAGGTAAAAGACATCGCCAAAGATCTTATTAAGCTGTATGCCGTACGTAAGGCCCAACAAGGGTTTGCGCACGCTCCCGATACTTATCTGCAAACAGAGCTGGAAGCATCCTTCCTGTATGAAGATACGCCGGATCAGAGCAAAGCTACTGCTGACGTGAAGCGCGACATGGAAGCACCTGCGCCTATGGATCGGCTGGTGTGTGGCGATGTTGGTTTCGGTAAAACCGAAGTGGCTATACGTGCTGCTTTCAAATCCATCGTGGATGGCAAGCAGGCCGCAGTACTGGTACCTACCACGATCCTCGCTTTCCAGCACTATAAAACATTCTCCGATCGTCTCAAAGATTTTCCCTGCACAGTAGATTACCTCAAC
>NZ_DATLKJ010000093.1:0-106906 GCF_035538455.1 Chitinophaga sp. | reverse complement strand
AATGTTCCCCAATGTTGACACCAAAGGACACAAATGGAGAACAGTGGTCAGAGATGAATACAAGAAGGCGCTTAATTCAGACACCAACAACCTGATAACGGCCTGGGCAAAAGGAAAAATCAAATAAGCAATACCTAATCTATAACGTAAGTATTTGCAGGGGTATATTCTTCACATGGAATGCCCGCCTGCTCAAATACAGAGTGCTCAATGGTTCTGCAGATACTGTTCAGCGGCAGGTCATTCTCTTCCTCGCCGAATGGTTCTGCTATCTCCTGGATGATCGCATCCAGTGCTATAAACGTATAGCTGATCAGCAATACAATCAGCGGCATCATCCATCCCAGGCTGTCTACCAAACCGAAGGGCAGCCAAAAGCAATAGAAGTAAACAGTGCGGTGCATTAAAACACTGTAGGCAAAAGGCAGCGGTGTGTTGGAGATTCTTTCGCAACCTCCCACCACGTGAGAAAGCTGACTCAACTGGTGATCCAGCGCAGTTAATACAATCGTATCAATATGATGCTTCCTGTTCTGCTCGCTGATCCATTCTCCCATAAAACCTAAAATCGCAACGGGGATATACCTTTTACCTTTCAGCGTATTCACCTGTTCCGCCGGCAATAACCGCGTGAGATGCTCCGTGCCGGATTTATGCCGCAGCTGATAATTCAATGACCAGCCAAAAGCCGCCAACATCTTTATGAAAACAATCTTACGTTCCTTGGATTCCGGAGACGGGTCCTGTATCATCGTTAATACCTGCCTGGCAAGGGATCTGGACGCTATCACCAGCGTCCCCCATAGCTTGCGGCCCTCCCAGTAGCGGTCGTAACTGGCCGTATTGCAGAAGCCCATAAAGATAGCCAGCGCCAGGCCAATTAATGTGAAAATGGTAGGATTGAGCGGAACCTTGTAATCGTATATCTTTCCTTTGAGATAAAGAATAGTGAGCGAAAATACCAAAATGATCAACAGCTGAACGACAATCTTCTTCACTACTGATCCTTTCCAGATAAATAACATGCTAAGCCAGTTGGTACGCTGTCTGGTGATCATCTCTATGCAAAAATTAATTTAAACCGACGATAAACTTCAGTCGGATAAAACTACAGATTAGTTTTTGATTATGCACAATGCCTGCTGAAAAATTGCAGAATAAATAAGAAGATGATCACCAGAGATAACAAATCAGATGCCTGATATTTTAGTATATTGTGAGAACCGATAGATTGATAACACCCTCAAAGATGATTAGCCCGGACAATAGGTTTTAACTATAAAATCATAGAATCAATTGATTATGTTTATATCTCCGATGTCTTAATTTTATCAAATACCAAGAGCAAAAACGTATTCATTCCAGACCCTACAAAATCTATAAAAATGGAAAAAGAATTAAGCGACATCAGTAAATGCCCGTTTCATAATGGCACTATGAACGACAATGTTGGCGGTGGCGGCACCAGGAACCGTGATTGGTGGCCCTATCAGCTGAAACTGAGTATTCTGCGCCAGTTTTCGTCACTCACCAACCCGATGGATGAAGATTTTAATTATGCAGAAGCTTTCAAAAGCCTCGACCTGGAGGCCGTGAAAAAAGATCTGCATGCGCTCATGACCGATTCACAGGACTGGTGGCCGGCAGATTTTGGACATTATGGCCCCCTGTTCATCCGTATGGCCTGGCACAGTGCCGGTACCTATCGCGTAGGAGACGGCCGTGGTGGCGCAGGCTCAGGACAACAACGTTTTGCGCCGCTCAACAGCTGGCCCGATAACGTAAGCCTAGATAAAGCACGCAGACTGCTCTGGCCTATCAAACAGAAATATGGCCGCAAAATTTCATGGGCCGACCTCCTGATTCTTACCGGCAATATCGCACTGGAATCAATGGGCTTTAAAACATTCGGCTTTGCCGGTGGACGTGAAGATGTCTGGGAAGCAGATGAATCTGTATTCTGGGGCGACGAAACCAAATGGCTCGGCGGCGACCTCCGTTATGCACACCACTCTCACAATGGAGAAGGACATCACAGCGCAGTGGCAACAGATGAAGATGCAGACTATGATAAACATGCCCGCAACCTGGAAAAACCATTGGCTGCCGTACAAATGGGCCTGATCTACGTAAACCCGGAAGGCCCGGATGGTAATCCCGATCCTATTGCTGCCGCAAAAGATATCCGCGATACTTTCGGCCGCATGGCAATGAATGACGAAGAAACCGTTGCATTGATAGCAGGCGGTCACAGCTTTGGTAAAACGCATGGCGCTGCTCCGGCTACACACGTAGGCAAAGAACCGGAAGCCGCCGGCATCGAATTACAGGGCTTGGGCTGGAGCAACAACTATCGTTCCGGTAAAGGCCCCGACGCCATTACCAGCGGGCTTGAAGTTATATGGACCAAAACACCTACCAAATGGAGCAATAACTTCCTCGAGAACCTCTTCGCTTATGAATGGGAACTCACCAAAAGCCCTGCCGGTGCACATCAGTGGGTAGCAAAGCACGCAGAGAGAGAGATTCCGGACGCATTTGATAACACTAAAAAACATCTGCCTACAATGCTCACTACCGATCTCTCCCTGAGGTTCGATCCTGCCTATGAAAAAATATCCAGGCACTTCCTCGAACATCCGGAAGAACTGGCAGATGCCTTTGCCCGCGCATGGTTTAAATTAACACACCGCGACATGGGCCCCCGCACCCGTTACCTCGGACCCGATGTGCCGGAAGAAGAACTCATCTGGCAGGATCCCATTCCTGCAGTGAATCATCCCCTCATCAATGAAAATGACATTGCAGAACTGAAAAGCAAAGTACTGGCATCAGGCCTCAGCGTGCCTGAACTGGTATCCACTGCATGGGCTTCTGCATCTACCTTCCGTGGCTCCGACAAACGCGGCGGCGCCAATGGCGCACGCATTCGCCTCGCCCCGCAGAAATACTGGAAAGTGAATAATCCATCACAGCTGCAGAAAGTACTGGGTAAACTGGAAAGTATTCACCAGGAATTTAACGCAGCACAATCAGATGGTAAAAAGGTTTCACTCGCAGACCTTATCGTACTCGCAGGTAGCGCCGCGGTAGAAAAAGCAGCAAAGGATGCCGGTCATACCATCACCGTCCCCTTTACTCCCGGCCGTATGGACGCCTCACAGGAACAAACCGACGTTGATTCAGTTGGATACCTGGAACCCCTCGCTGAGGGTTTCCGCAACTACCGCAAACCAAAATTCCCGGTGGCTACGGAAGCATTGCTGATAGACAAAGCACAGCTACTCACGCTGACAGCCCCTGAGCTAACCGTATTACTGGGTGGTATGCGCGTACTGGATACCAACTACGACGGTTCTAAACATGGCGTGTTTACATCCCGCCCCGGCCTGCTCACCAACGATTTCTTCATCAACCTGCTCGATATGCACACCGTATGGAAAGCAGCGTCTGAAGACAAAGAAATCTACCAGGGCAGCGACCGTACTACCGGTGCAGCAAAATGGACTGGTACACGTGCAGACCTGGTACTTGGCTCCAACGCAGAACTGAGAGCCGTCGCAGAAGTATACGCCAGCACGGATGCCCAGAATAAATTTGTAAAAGACTTCGTAGCCGCATGGGTTAAAGTAATGAACCTCGATCGCTTTGATCTGCATTGATTCCTAAAGCAAACGAATAAATAAAACCAGTGGCTGTATTCAAACTTGTTGATACAGCCTCTGGTTTTAGTTGTATATTCATAGTATCGCAGCCATGTAGACGTAACATTTCTCCCTCCGACATTCCTCAACCTCAAAATACCTACACGATGAATTTTTCTCTACCCTTCTGTAAAAATTTATGGACAATACTCTCCGGATGCTGTATGCTCATCTGCTGCTTATGCTCGTCGGAAGCCTATGCACAGCATAACGGATACGTACAATACCGGGAGTTTGCAACCAGCGAAACCCACCGGATTACTGGCATTTGCATCAATTGCGGAATAGAAAACCCGGAAAGAGCAGTTGGTAACAACGAGCTGGATTATGCAACGTTTAAAATCGGGCTTGCCCTGCTCGGCGGAATAGAGCAGACACTAATTTTCCAACATACATCTATCGACAGGTTCACGAAAGTAACAATCGGAATTGGTACAGGACACACCTGTCTGTCACTTCGGCTACTGGGTCAGCTGTATGTCGAAACCTTCTCTGGTGATACATCCAATAATGATTTCCAGGCTGTAGATGCCCGCATGCTGAAGCTCTTGGAAGATTCTACCAGGGGAGAAATTGAAATGATAACCACAAAACCCTATGACCGCGTCAGGATCACTTTAAATGGCGGACTTGCAGACATAAATGATGAGTTCCGGGTTTACTATGCTGATCAGACGTATGGAGACTTCTCACGCTGCGATGTCCCTCATTTCTCCAGTGAAGCGCTCTATTATTCTTTTGATGGGAATACTAAAGAATTGATTTCAGGTGTAGATTTAAACAGCAGGTTGCTGCCGGTATTTCAGGACAATATGGCTTGTGGAAGACAGGGACTCAGCACATTGCCCTGCCTCGAAAATACACTACAGAGCAGCCTGGGAGGCTGGAATACCGGCATTCAGGGCACCGTTGGATTCTGGGCCCGCATCGATGACCAGCCCTACTGTTCCGGAACAGCCAGCCTTCGTGTAGAAGTTCCCCCACTGACGATTACTGTTACTATTGACTCTATCACTGCATGTAGTGCCGGCGGCTGCAAAAGCTATCATCTGGAAAAACCCAGGACACTAAATCTGTATGTTATAACCTTTCAGCCGGTTGTAGGAATGCCCGTACGCCTTTTTGTGAATGGCCATGAAATAATAGCCCCCACAGTAGCTTCTACTCTTCCTCAACCAGATGGTCATGTAAGAATTTCAATCAATCAGGCCCAAATTGATGAAATGATAGTTTATAAGAAAGTGCTGTCTCGTTTTACCATCAGCGACTGGTTCTATGAGAACAGTCCGGAATCAGCGAATACAGCCAGGTTTCCGTCTGAGGAAAACTCCCGGTTAAACCAGCATCGGGTCACAACTGAAGAAAACCCACTGCGCTTCTATCCCAATCCCACTACCGGTAAGATCAATATTGCCGGAGACATTCTTGTCAATGATGCAACTATTTCGGTTAAAAACACCTCGGGTAAAGAGGTCTGTCGTACACGCTTGCACACAGGAAATTTTATGTTGCCGGCGTCACTTCCCAACGGGGTATATATCATCACACTGACTACCAAAAACAACAGAACCTATACAAGTAAGGTCGTATTGTCGAAATAAAATGTTCAGGCCCCGGTTATGGAGGCTTAACATTAGCCCCTATGCATCATTCTGTTCCGGCATTACCTACGTTATTGATGGAGGACGGTCAATAATCCTCCATCTCACTTATCAAAAAAATATTAATAATTGACAAATAACTATCTGGTTCCAACCTCAATTGTCGTTATCTTCATATGGAAGATCCTGTCCTTTGTACTGATAAGAAGAGAGCTTTTCCGGCCATAGTTAACGGTTAACCAAATCTGTGCACGTTTTGAATTCAACAACAATTTATACAAAAAAGATAAGAGGGCATTTTCGTTATGCAAAACTGATATAACCAGTTTTCATGAGCAATAGTGAATGTGGCCATATGCCACCTTTTTAGTCGCAGATAAACATCCACGGCAATAGCCATCATATGTATGCAGTAAATGCTTCTTACTGCAAAGGGGATAGCTTGCGCGATAAGTGATTGAATATTTTTTCACTTCATAAAACCAGTTTGTATGATCCAAAAACTCACAAGACCCTGCCTCCGGCAAATTCGGGTGGCAGCCGCAGCTTTGTTGTTACTCAGCTCCTGTAGCAAGCTGACAGAAAACGAACCCATTGGTAAACCTATAACCGCACCCGCACTGCCAGGTACCGTCAACCTGCTGAAGAGCGCCCGCTTCTACGGAGTTTATTCATCCAATTCCAGCACCGGCCAATGGACTAATTGCACCGACCCAAACATTGCACCTACAGGTACTGCCATTAAACCCAACGGCTTTACGTACCTGCGCAAACTCACCATTGCAGAGAAAGCACTGATCGGTTCCACTGTTACCCTTAACCTGAAACTGTACGCACAATATGATGGATGGGACAGAACCTTCGAAGTGGCTGTTCTCAATACACCGCTGAATACCTCAAAGGATAGCCTGCCTTCATTGCTGAGCCAGCGGGCCAAAGTTGCCTGGATCATGACCCCTTATTTCCTGAAATCACAGACACCGAATTCCATTGATTACAACAGCTACGATCTCAGCGCATTCGCCCAGCAACTACGGCGCACAGACCAGGATTCCTGGATCTATGTGGAGATAGGCGCCAATGTAGACTACGGAGAATCTACCGCTGCGGGCTTAAGCTTCTGCGATAATATCGGTTTCCTCCTCGATGCCTCACTGGCCAATTCCGGAAGCACCGACAACGTTCCATCTCTCTATGCAGCAAATGTGATCAATGCTTCCAACTCCACAAACGGCATATTTACAGCAACCGTAACACTTCCCAAAGCGTTGACCAACGCCAAACTGAGCATTCTTACTTCAGGCCACGGCAATGAAGAAGGCCAGTCACGCAGAAATATTGTGTCTGTTGACAACACACAGAAAGCTGATGTAAGCACCCGTATATTCTGCACACCAGCCAGCTACTACGATAACATCAATCCCAATGGTTACAAAGGCCCTTACGCAACCTGGAGATATCCGGTGAGAAACTGGTGCCAGGGCGGCGCCCTCAGCCCCGTTCTTGTAAATCTGGGAAATCTTACCGCCGGCACACACACCTTTAAGTTTGATATGAGCAAACTCGAATACTATGTATCCGGTATCAGTGCTGTCTTATCGAACAAAGTACAGGCTGTGAGTGGAAATGTGACTTACGGAGCTTATTTGTCAGGTACCACTAACTAAAAATGTTGTACGCAGGTATCAGCTGTTAATGATAGCTGATACCTGTTTCTCCGTTTCAATAACAGGCATAAAAAAACCCACGCCAAAGCGTAGGTTCGTATACTTGTTATAGTGTCACTATATTAATCTTTCAATCCCCTTCCTTCAAGGATCTGCGGTATACAATTCTCCACTCTCAACATCCGGGTTTTAGCTTGCTTGGCCCCCGCAAAATACAACAGGTAACCTCTTTGTCTCCCCGGCGTCAACGCTTCAAACGCTTTCTTCAGGGCTGGCATTGCATCCAGCTTAGCCTGGAATTCCTCCGCAACAGCGAACTCGCTGGTCTTTTTAAACACCACTTCCAAACCAGCTTTCTCCACCTCAATAGCATCATAGATATACTTCTTCAGCACAGACGCCTTCCTCGTAATTTCCTGTGAACTCGTGAATCGGATCTGTTTCGTCGCCTGTACATTCTCAGATTGAATGACCAGCAGACCATGAACATCATTCAGCAAAGCGCCTTTAAAAAACAGCAGGGCACAATATTCCTTAAATCCGTGTATCAAAACGATGTTCTTCTCCTGAAAGGTATAACAGGGGGTACCCCACTTAAATTCTTCGGTCAGTCCACAATCGAGCACAATCATCCTTAATTGCTCAAATTCGTCTTGCCATTGCTTTTCCCTGTTCATAAATGCATCCACCTTGGAACTTGCATTGCTCATAGTATATCAGTTTTAGTTGCCCGCCTAAAAGTAATACTACATAACGAAATAAAAAATATTCCGCCCGGCCGTGATGCCAATAAGCATAAAGATTGCAGGAGCTAACGCCTCAAACCACTGATAAATTCGGCAATACGGGCTTCTATCCGGTTCCGGAGCCATTGGATACTGGATTCATCCAGATCGGCCAGGATGCTATTGTTATCGTCATTGAAATCAACAAAGATGTCTTCCTGGAACTCTCTCCTGATCTCATTCAGTCTCTTTTCATTGTTGGGGTCAAACCTACCGGTCTTCGACAATGCGCTGTTCAGCCGGTTTTCCGTAATGTAGCCAGCCATCTCATCCACGAGAAAAGAAAGCTCCTCTGTACGCGAGGACACATTGGGAATAAACGACCACTTCTCCGCTTCATGAAACTTCTTCTCTTCATCAAACTCCGGATTCTTGATTTTGAAGATCGGACGCATTTCAAGCGCTATAAGGCCGGTGTGATGCAATGGCTTAATCACAACACCTTCTATCAGATTCGGGGAAAGCTCCGGCAGCCCCAGTTCACCGGGTACCCTGGAATCAATCCTGGTGTCAAAGCTCAATGCTTCATTCAACTTACCGCTGAATAATGCTTTTGCATAAAAGATATTGAATTGTTCAAAGCAAGCTACCGATACCTCATAGTCCAGGTAAGTCTTTGTACCATCTTCCTGTTCTGTCGCAATATCAAACGCACAAAAGGCTATCGACGGAGAATAATAAACACCCGTTTGAATCGCCTGTATATCTCCGTCCGGCGCCACTTCCGGATGCGGGTATTTCCCTCCGAATAATTCCCCATAAATAATATAACGGTACGCAGGTATATGCAACTTCAGGTGCTCAAACAACGCGGTTATCCGGTCCTCCATCCTCGCAGCCACCACCTGGAATCCGAAAAAATCGTCACTCCATTTCAGATAATCCTTCCTTTTGGCATATAATAACTTACGGCCTTCATATACAAAGCTGAAATTGGCGCCATGTACTTTCTCTGTCACCACCCACTTCAATTTATTGAGATCATGCTGTTCTTTTTCAGACAGGTGAAGGCTTTTCAGACTTTTGGGCATTTTCTCGTATTCAGAATTCTTATTCATGCGGACACGCAACGGGTTAATTTTATTGCTATGGTTAACCGCCGCAAGGTAGTGAAAAAATGTACCTAAGCAAAAAGAAGACCGGGCATGGTCTTCCTTTTGCTTAGGTACATTCACAACGGGGTTACGCCTATTTACTATATACCATACTCAGCGACTGCTCCGTAACAACCCTTACAATATGGTCATTATGTTCCTGCTGATGTCTGTCGGCATCATCATATGCCTGATCAATGTTGGCCCGCCACGGGCCCTTGAAATCACCGTCTTCGCAGATTGCTCTGTGTCTTATGGAAAATTCGGCGGCGGAATTGGTTAAAGTGTGTTGATTGGCCATAACTTAAAATTTGGTTTTAAATTTTATAGGGAAAGAGAATCGCAGACCGATGTTATTTCTCTCGAAAAGCTTGAGTGTAGTCTCAGTAGCTTTAAAGAGGTCTGTAAACTGATAATACAATTCCATATTTACCACAGCACTTTCATCCCTGTTGTCTTTCACTGAAAAGAAAAGGCCAAGCCCTAAGTCTGCGATAGGTAATTCATTATTCTTGATTTTCCAGTTCCCAAATCCGTGTAGCGCAATAATGTTATCCTTTAACAGGAAACGGTAGTAGTCTCCATACAGGTTCAGGCTGGCCAGGTTCTTCTCATAAGTGCCGGTGTATGCACTGTATGTTTTTGTTGATGTTCTGTCGTCAGCAGCAGGTCCGTAATTTTTCTTTTCAACAATATCCATCTTGCTCAGCTCATCAAAATTATCCGTAACCGAAAACTGCCCCCCCAGGCACCAGAAATAAGAACGGCTATTCTCTCGCGTCCAGTTATAGCTGGAATACTGAAGGGACACCGCATGACTTATATACCCCATTTTCTTTACCTGGTCAGTGTATGGCAGTGATCCGTCAAACAGCCTGAAAGAATTATTGCTGACTTTATAACCGATGCTGAACCAACTCATTGATGAGGCATATAGTTCCATATTGGGTCTCAGAACTCTCATCCGCCGATTTCTCAGATTCCTTGCAGATACTATCAACTTGCTTTCATGAAAGTTATTAAGCGAATCGTTCAGGCCATTCAACTTATATCTGACAATGTCTATTTCATAAGTAACACTATCGACATATGATTTGATGGTTGATTCTGCCAGTGTATTTTCAAAGCTATTTTTTCGTTGCAACAGCTCATTGTGTTTAATTCTAAGGCGCGTCATATTCTGCGCCGTATGTCGGTAATTATCTATAGAGTCTGCCAGCGTTGTCAGTTGCTTATCCACCTCACTCAGCTCAT
The DNA here is from genome assembly GCF_035538455.1 of Chitinophaga sp. GTDB lineage: Bacteria > Bacteroidota > Bacteroidia > Chitinophagales > Chitinophagaceae > Chitinophaga. Next base: position 96,801 of record NZ_DATLKJ010000093.1, on the reverse strand, counting down.
ATCTGGCCATCTCTTTGCGCAATTGCAGCGCTTCTTCCGAAATACTTCTTTCCAATTCATCTTTCTTACAGTAAAGTGCTGTAATCTTTGAATGCAGGAGATTTCGGGCCTGGCCGGTAATGATCCTGATACTGTCTGTATTAAACTGATCACTGATTACCGTTTGCCTCATCTGCAATGTATCCAGCTGGTCAGCGAAGAAAGTAACCCTATTCCCACTCCTTGCGAGAATATCATATCTGAGGTCAAGTGCAATTTTGGTATTGAGGGAGGAGTTGGTAAAAATAGGTGCAAAACCATCTGTCACAGCTGCACTTCCTGCTATTCTCAGAATACTGTTATTTTTAAAAATACCAATACCGCTGAAAGAAACACGGGCATCTTTTATGTCAAAGGCTGCGGCATTGCCAACGGTGCTCTGGGGCTGGCCCGTGATCAGATTCGTGAATTGCTGGTTTAATACAGCTTTGAACTGCTCTTTCGTTAAGGAATTCACTTGCTGCGAAAAAGCAGTAAAGGAAAAGAATAGCAACAACAGGCAAATAGCCTGAAATACCATAGGGTTATAGCTTTTCATGTGCTTATAGATGAAGGGATGATGGAAATAATTTCCCTTCAAATGTAAACCCACCTAAAAACCGGTACAACGTGAAAAACACCTTATTTATCCGGGTGAAATATTTTTTGATTATCATCCCGGAAAACACTAGTCTTTATTTAACAACACAAAAAACCCTGCAGCATCTGATGCTGCAAGGTTTCAATAACATACAGCCCTTTTCCTATTTCCTGACTACGGAATAATGTGCCGCAATAACACCTGACTTAAATTGCTTAGAGCTGATCAGCTGTAGTTTTGTCTGCTCCTTCAGATCTTTGAACAAAGGAATGCCTGCTCCCAGCAAAACAGGCTGGATCGTCAACTTGTATTCATCAATAAGATCCAGTTCCATAAAAGTCTTCGCAAGGCCAGGGCTGCCGAATATCACCAGGTCTTTTCCTGGTTCCTCCTTGAGCTTTTGTACCTCTTCCGCAATGTTATCTTTAATCAGCCTGGTATTATTCCAATCGGCTTTGTCGAGTGTTCTTGAAAATACCACCTTCGGAATATCCTGTACCCATCTGGCATGTTTCAGACTATGTTCACCGGCGCCTTCGGGATTTTCCAGCACGGTAGGCCAGTAGCCAGCCATCATGCCATATGTAACACGCCCATACAAAGGCGACCCCACCTGTTCTACAACTTCTCCAGCATAGGATTGTAACTCCTGGTCGTAGGAAATCCATTCCAATCCTCCATTTACATCCGCCACATAATTGTCTAGAGATACGTGCATGAATAAGACTACTTTTCTCATTTTCCCTGATTTTTATTGTTAATTAATGTTTGATGACTATTATCGATGGTATTACAGCGAAGTAACCACTGATGGCCATACCTGTCGGTCAGCATACCAAAGAGGCGACCCTGGAAATTACTTCGCAACGGGTGGGTAGCCAGGCCGCCGGCAGCGAGTTTGCGGTAACAGTTCCTTGCTTCCCCCTCGCTGTTACAGTGCAGCATAAGAGAAACCGTATTCCCCTTTATCAGCCCTCCCTCTCCCACCATATCAGACCCCATCAGTACCAGTGATTCACTCACCAGGGTGGCCTGCACCACTATCTTTCTTATGGCAGCCGGCAACTTTGCGGCGCCTCCCAGCTCCCCCATCGTCTGAATGGTGAGACGCCCTCCCAGACATTCACGGTAGAAGCTCATCGCCTCCCTGCAATTACCGGCAAAGGTGAGGTAGGCATTTATTTGAGTCATTTCACTACTTTTGGTGACGATACAAAGCTACCCCGGCCCGGCAATTCTGCTGGGAGGGTATAGCGACAAATGAATATGGCGATTACGACAAGACCATCGCGATAATAATATCTGACCGCATGAAACATATTTCAATCCTGATCCCCAAAGGACAGAGCAGCCTGGTAAATATTGAGGGAAGCCTTCAGATACTCTCAGAGGTGAATATACTGCGTGAAGCCAGGGGTGAAGAGCCGTTGTTCAACATCCAGCTGGTGGGACTTGCACCCAACACGAGCCAGCGCAACGGGCAGTTTACAATTAACCCCGATGCCCTGATCGGTGAGGTACACAAAACAGATCTGATCATTATTCCTTCTTTACAGGGAGATCAGGAAAAAGCAGCAGCGCTCAACCTGGAATTTATACCCTGGATCTTAGAGCAACGCAGCAAAGGCGCAGAAATTGCCTGTCTTTGTATCGGCGCATTCTTCCTCGCAGCTACCGGCCTGCTGGACAACCGGCCATGCACTACACACTGGCAACTGGCTGGTCAGTTCGTGAAAATGTTCCCCGATGCAAAGATGGTACCCTCACAACTCATCACAGATGAAGACGGTATCTACACCAGCGGCGGCGCCTTCGCCTACCTGAACCTGCTGGCATACCTGGTGGAGAAATATGCAGGCCGTGAAATGGCCATCGCAATCGCCAAAGGCTTTCTGATAGATATAAACAGAAAGAGCCAGTCCCCATTTATTATTTTCGAAGGACAGAAAGCTCACGACGATACCGAGATAAAAATGGCCCAGGAGTTTATTGAACAGCATTACCCAGATAAAATAACGATCGACCTTCTGGCAAATAAATTCGCCATCGGGCGCCGGAACTTTGAACGCCGCTTCCAGCGATCCACCAACAACACCGTCAATGAATACGTGCAACGCGTAAAAGTGGAAGCCGCCAAACGAAGACTGGAAACAACACGCAAGAATGTAAGCGAAGTAATGTATGAAGTCGGCTATACCGATACACAAACCTTCCGCGAAGTTTTTAAAAAACTTACAGGCCTTACACCAGTAGAATACCGGAATAAATACAATGAGATGGCGACAGAACTTACGTAATATGTTTTTATTACTTACCTTAAAACTCAGCCAAAGAAGGACGATGCTATTTCCTTCCTGAATTGCTCATCCCCCAGCTCCTGACGCTTGGAATAGGTAGCCCGCGCATCAGCGCCCGCAACATAACGCAGGGTGGCTTTACCATCAGTAGCCGCTTCATATACAACGTCTGCAATCTGTTCAGCAGTGGAATAAAAAGCCATCCGCTCCGGACTGAAAAAAACCTGTTTCACCTTTTCCAGCAATACCGCATAAGCAGGATGCTCTACCAATACAAGCGAGCGGCCCGCAAAATCCGTTAATATACCACCCGGAGAAACCGTCTTCACCCGGATACCAAAATGGCTTAATTCAAATGCCAGGCTTTCGCTCCAGCCTTCCAGCGCCCACTTGGTAGCATGATACACCGAATTAAAAGGGAAAGCCACCAATCCTCCGATGGAGGTAGTAGAGATAAACATACCGGCTTTTCTTTCCCGGAAAGCTGGTATAAATGCTTTCGTAACCCTCATCACACCTAATAAATTGGTGTTAATCTGGTGCGTAAGCTGCTCTTCAGAAACGGCTTCAAAAGGCCCGGACAAACCATAACCCGCATTATTGAACACCACATCCACTGGGCCCGATTGCAGTGCCTGTTTCACTGCATGGTCAATCTGAGCCGGGTCGTTGACATCCAACGGCAACAACGTAATACCTTTGATAGCGTTAAGCTCCGTCTCCTTCTCAGGCGAGCGCATGGTAGCAATGACCTGCCATCCCCTGGACGCAAATAATTTTGCAACAGCTTTTCCTAGCCCGGAAGAGGCTCCTGTAATAAAGATAGTTTCAGACATAATAAATAAATTAAAACGTACAAGTATCGTGTTCCATTAAAGATACCTCACCAGAGGTGCAGATGATGGAGGCTGCATTTAATACAATAATAGCGTATTTTCTTTCATTAATTCAGCAGCCACAGCCAGCTCCATCGGACGCTTAGCAGCAGACATTACCGATGGCAAACAGGCTTTTCCGCCCGTATCATGATACGTTTAACCGCGAAATGCCCGCATTCCCTACTTACTTTTAAAGATTGACCAAAATGTTTTCTTTACTTTAAAAACCTGTTTTAACTTTAATTAACATCAGGTACGTTATCATCATACATCTACCTACCATTGCAGATAACGTTATGCTGAGTAACCGGATAATTTGGCCTACTGACTTATGAACACTCCTATAGTTGGCTACCAAAACTACCATTGCATCGCTTATTTTAACCACCTCTTGTGAAGCACTAAAAGTAAGTTGTACACTATTAACCGTGAAACATTGATCCTATAGTATAATTATGCATCTACAAATGCTATGGTCCCTTATGTCCCCCGGTGAATAAACAACTATACCTTTCCCAGACACCATTCCATTTTCGCGTCAATACAATCAATTGCATGATCAATAAATCGGCGATTCAGATAGTCATTGCCACTTACTTAGTGGCAGGGTTTTCACTACTCCATCAGAAAGAGCAGTTTGTGTTTCTTCCTTCATTTTATCAATAGTCTATTAAAACCAAAGCTATGAAGTGTAGATTTTTTACGGTGATGTTGTTCTTATTAGGCTCCTCTGCAGCATTCGCCCAGTTAAAAGTGGGGTCCAATCCCAGTCAGATCAATAAATCTTCCATACTGGAACTGGAAAGCACGCGGCAGGGTCTCTTGCTGCCTAGGATACCAGGCGCAAACCTTACTTCCGCACCGCTGAATACTGCGCCGGATGGGATGATCATCTATGTTACAGATTCAGCCAGCCTCTTTATCAGGAAGTATGGTATATGGCAAAGAATGTCGGTAGATAGCGTGGCTAACAGCAGCACCTGGAATATCACAGGTAATGCCAACACAGATTCCACCAAAAACTTCATCGGAACCACTGACCAGCAGGCACTGGTATTCAAAACAGGTAATGCTGAAAGGATGCGCCTTACCGCCGGTGGAAATCTCAAAATGGCCTCAGGCACAATCCCCGCGGGCACAAGCCAGTTACAGGTATTGGTGATAGATCCTGTCACCGGTGAAGTATTGCAGCGTACCATGGCCGCATCTGCATTCAATAATGCCATCGCATCATTGAACGGGTTAAGAGACACAGTGCAGACATTTGCCGTGGACAGCGCCGTCACCAAGGATTTTACCATTACCTCCAACAATGGAGTACACACCTTTAACATTCCTACACAGAATGGCAATGGTACCACTTCCCGCGGTCTGCTCTCCTACAACGACTGGCTGCGGTTCGACTCCTCCGCGCGCTTTCAGATACTGCATACTTTATTCTCCGCAACTCCGGATGTCAATGGAATCAGTGTCAACAACGGAACACTCACCCTGCACGCAGCTGACGCCACCAACCCGGGCGGCGTTTCAGCCGGCGATCAGACATTCGGCGGAAACAAAACTTTCCAGAACAATGTACATGTAGTGCAAAATACTACTGTCGATGGTAACATGATCCTGACTAATATCAGCAACGCCGCGCCAACAGATAGCAACAATGTACTGATCCGGCGAACCGATGGAACACTCGTAAAAAAACTGCTGAATGATAACGCATTCAAAACCCTCATCACAGGTAAAAGTCCCGGCTCAGTGAATGACATCAATATCGATAGCAGCTCATCCACACAAACTGTGATCAACATCCCGGATGCATCCACTACCGTAAGAGGTGTCGTAAACCTGCTCAGCGGACAAACCTTTGCCGGTTACAAAAGCTTCCGCGACTCACTGGCAGTAGGCGTTGCAGAAGGTACCAAAGGGAATTCCAGTTTCCAGGTCATCGGCTCCATCGCTACCAATCTTACCAAAGTAACCAGCAGCTATGCCGTAACAGCAGGTGATAACACTATACTGGCCGATGCTACCGGCGGTGCACTCACCATCACATTGCCCGGTCCCGGCACTATTGCAGGCCGCATGTATACCATCAAAAAAATAGGCAGCGGCGGAATTGATAAGGAAGTTACCATAACCACCAGTGGCGGTACTATCGATGGCTCCAGCAATTACATCATCTACAACGACTGGACCTTTGTAACATTACAAACAGATGGTACAGACTGGTATGTGATCAAGAAGTAACCGGCTGCTCCGGCTTCTCTTATCATTCAACTGGCTGCTATGAAGAACAAATTTTACCTAAGCCTTTCTGTTGCCATAATATTATTACTCCCCTTATTTTCAACTGCACAGCAATTGAAACTGGGAGATAATCCAGGCATCATCAACAAGGCATCAGTACTGGAATTGGAAAGTAAAACACAGGGGCTACTGTTAACCAGGATAACAGATACCGCCCTTGCGCCATTAACTACTGCGCAGGATGGCACCATCCTTTTTCTCAAAAGCGACAACAGCCTGAGAGTTCGCAGCAGCGGCTTATGGAAAAAAGCGTTATTCGCAATAGACACTGCTGATATCACAAACTTCAGCATAAAAGTGAGGAGCCTGTTCTCCGGAACAGCTCCTATCACTTACAACAACGGAGTCATTGGCATCAGTCAGGCTTCCGCTACTACCAATGGATATTTAAGCAGCGTCGACTGGAACACATTCAACAACAAACTATCTACAGTTGATACTACTAACATTGCCAGCTTCAGTGTGAAAGTGAGGAGCCTGTTCTCCGGAACAGCTCCTATCACTTATAACAATGGAGTGATTGGTATCAGTCAGGCTTCCGCTACTACCAACGGATATTTAAGCAGCGCCGACTGGAACACATTCAACAACAAACTATCCTCCATCGATACTACCAACATTGCTAACTTCAGCGTGAAAGTGAGGAGCCTGTTCTCCGGAACAGCTCCTATCACTTTCAGTAACGGAGTCATTGGCATCAGTCAGGCCTCCGCCACCACCAACGGATATTTAAGCAGTACCGACTGGAACATATTCAACAACAAACTATCTACAGTTGATACTACCAACATCGCCAATTTCTTCCTGAAAGTACGTTCGCTGTTTAGCGCAGGTAGCGGCATCACTTATAACAATGTTACCGGTACCATTTCATTCTCCGGCGCTGCCGGCGGCTGGTTACTGGGAGGTAACGGTGTCACTTCCGTACAAAACCTCGGCACCACCACTAATTTCGACCTGCCATTCATTACCAACAACACAGAAAAAATGCGGATCACAAGTGCCGGCAGTGTAGGCATTGGCACCACCACTTTCAATGGTACCAACCCTGAGCGCTTGCTCGTAGATGGCGGTACCTCCACCTCTACCAATCTGATACGCGGACAAGGCAGCGTAAACGGCAATCTGCAGTTCAGTATAACCAACAATCATGGCGGCCCCAATGCAAGAACGGATATTGTAGCTTACGCCAACAATGGCAACAGTTCCAACAACTTTGTTGATATGGGGATCAACTCAGGTGGATACAGCAACGCCACCATCATCGGCAGCACTAATACGGCATACCTCTACGCTACAGGTAACCATTTTGTAATCGGTAATGCCAGCTCCAACAAAAGCCTGATATTCATTACCGGTGGTATTGCTGCTGCCAATGAAGCTATGCGGATTGATGAAACAGGAGATGTCGGCATTGCCAATACAGCGCCGGCAGCAAAACTCGACGTAGGAGGTAACTTCAAACTGGGCGCCGCTGGCACCATAGTGAGCAGCATGATCAAATCAAATTTTTCATTATCAGATAACACCACAAATATCAGTAACACCACCAGCTTAACCAAAACCGCTACAGTAACAGGCGCCAACCTGAACGCTTCCGTCATCGTAAATCCACGTACAGCCCTGCCACAGGGATTAGCCATTGCCTACGCCTTTATAAGCGCAGCCAATACCATTACTATCAACTTTACCAATACCGGCGGAGGCGCCGGTGGTAACCAGAAACTGGGTAGTGTAACTTTTGATGTAACCGTTATCAATCCCTGATGCGTACACATATTCTTCATATGGCCGCCTGGTTCTTCATAGGAATACATGTATGCATGTCGCAGACAGGTGTATACGTACCTCCGGGAGGCAATATCAGCGTACATGGGCCTGATACCGTTGCAATATTCAGCGACGTAAAAAACGATGGCCGCTTTGGCTCACTGAAAGGAAGTGTGGTGAACTTTTATGGCGGCAGATGGGAAAACAGCAACGACGCGGCCTTACCCGACGAAAACGAATACAATAACAGCCACTTGCAGAACACTGGTGGCACCTTCCGCTTCCTGCAGGTAAAAAATATCAATAGCGGGACACAGCGTATATATGGAGGCTATAGCGCCAGTACACGTACTGGCGCCAGCTTTCCCAATCTCAGCATCGGTAACAGAAATGATATCTACCTCGATGATCTGAGTGACCTGAAAGTACGCTACAACCTGAATTTTGAAACCGGGCACCTCGTATTGAATGGCTGGAACCTGTCACTGGGAAATGAAGCGCCCGGTAATATCACCGGCTATTCAGACAAGGCTTATATAGTAACCGGTACACAACCAGGCGGCGGCTTCCTCTTCCGTGAACACATCACTACTGCCGACAACATGGTCGTATACCCCTTAGGCACTACTACCAACAGCTACTCGCCTATGGCGTTAAAAAACAACAGCAGCCAGGTCAAAACCATACAGGCCAGAGTATTTGACAGCGTTTACCGATATGGCCTTTCAGGCAATATGAACACATCAGACTACGTGCTGAAAACCTGGCATGTAAGACAAGACTCCGGCGCATTAAGTGATGTCACGGTACAGTTGCAGCATCACGAAGACAATGAAGGCCCAACATTCGCCATTAACCGCGACAGCAGCTACATCACACGTTTCGACGGAGGCAGCGGATGGGACACTACCGCGCCATCAGGGATCATCAGCCCGGGTACACTGACCACCGGCGCCTTGATCCGCAACACTTATATGAACAACCGGACTTTCCGCGATGGTGGAGAGATCAACACCTTCCTCTCCGTAGCAACCTTTAATAAAATGGTATCCGATGTTGCACTCTTTTTTGAAGCATACCGCGAAACAATCCGGTGGGTAGGCACGCACTGGCGCACCACCAAAGAATTGAACCTCCTTTATTTTGAGCTGCAACGGCACCGCGAAAATGAAGACAGCTTCTATACAGTGGCACGCATTGCTCCACGTGGCATAAACGGCACCACTGTCGGAACAATGGACTACAACTACCGTGATGACGATCTGTATGATAACTGGACCTACTACCGGCTTAAAATATTCGGCCGCGACGGAAAAATATTCTACAGCGCCATCAAACAGGTACCGTGGCTGGTTGAAATCACGGTATCACCCAATCCAAGCAATGGTAATTTCACAATTAACATGACAGGCATACATCACAAACTACGCATGGTTATGCACGACATGGCGGGCAGAGAGCGGGATAACCGTATCATCAGCGACACAAATACCTTTATCGCCAAACCGGATCTCCCCGCAGGAGTATATGTCCTCACCTTCTACGACACGGAAGATGCGGACCGGAAAGTAGTAACAGCTAAAGTGGAAATTGTTCATTGATCAAATGAATGTATAGGTCAGGCGTAGCGCGGAGCCATCGCCTGGCCTGCATTCAGCTCCATCCGCTGACCCTTATAGACACAAAAGAATATAAATCCGGAGTAGTATTACAGACATACAAAGCAAGCACAAATTAACAAATCGGCATCTCCGCCCCATAAAATACGCCTTTTGTTAATACAGCCATATTTTATTTGGAATCCAGATTAATTTACTAACTTAAATCCCTCAACGAAATTATACAAGCCATGTAAATAGCCAATTATATCTCCCTTTATTTTTCACCCTCAAAATCGTAACTATGGAACCCAACAACGAAATCGTATCCAACGCAATTGCCCAAACAGCTGTAAAACTTTGTAGAGTTGCTGTAGACACCAATCCCTCCAGTCAGCTTAATAACCTCTTGCCAAAATGGAAAATAGTCTGGAGTGGTGACACAACCCTTCCCAATTACGCATTTGTTGCAGTAGACCCTACCGGACAAACATATGCGCTGGCTATCCGGGGCTCCGTCAACCCCAAAGTCTTCGGCAGCATTGATGGCTTTGTCGACTGGATACTCGAAGATCTGGATATTGCCCTGGCATACTGGCCATTTACCAGTGGCGATTACTCCTTGTCCACCAATCCCCCATGCGTCAGTGCCGGAGGATATACTGCTTTCACCAGCCTGCTGCAGATGCAGGATACACTGGGATCTAAGAGGTCTATCGCTGATTACCTGTTAACCAATACGGCCAACAAACAGGTAATTATCACAGGACATAGCCTGGGCGGCAACGTAGCTAATTTATATGCGTCTTACTACGCTGAGATGCTTAAAAAAAATAACAAATCTACCAGGAACCTCTCTCTTTACACCTTTGCAGCGCCCGCATCCGGTAACTCACTTTTTAGTTTTGACCTGGATTCGAAGATTATTTCAGTAGCGCATTACCAGAATACAAATGATATTGTTCCTAACTTCCCAACTGTTCAGGGATTCGAGGATACCGCTAAATTGTATAACCCGATACCAGATGCTTCCAAAGTTATGGTTACTTTGCCAGGACAGCAGCAAAGTACTACATTGCAAAATGCGCTTGACACTATAGCCGAACTACTTGGAGTGATCAATCTCAATTACACGCAACAAAGTCAGGGGCTCACTAAATTTTCAACTGACCTCAATCTGCAATTCAATAAATTCAACACCATCAATGAGTGGCTGGGGCAGGCTGGCGTACAACATCAGCTTCCCTACTACGCAGACCAGGTAGGCGTATACAACCTCCCGCCATTACCACAAGCTGCGGAACAGTTGGCAAAACCAGCAACTGAAACAGTTTAAACAAATCATTCCAAAATAAAAAGCGTCTGCTATGTTGAAAAACATACGCAGACGCCTTTATGTACACGGTATAGAAATTTCATGCCTGGAATGATAAACAAGAACTCAGTTGTTAGCGTTAATCTATATTAGGAATAATTCTCCCCGGCTTTATCATTATCCATAGTAGAAATCCAGCGGATGCTGAAAAGCTAAAAGAGTAAGCATAATCACTAAATATCTGATTACATGAGAAAGTCAAACACCGAACACAGATTTCATCCTCAAAACACCTTATCATTCGATGAACAGCAGTATATTACCGGTGGCAGGTTACCAGGCTCCATAAACGCATTGCTCCTTCAGGAATTTCAGATCCTGGATGATGCAGTTATTGCCCTTGAAAAACGAATCGAGACGCAGCATCCCACTACCGAAATTGGAAGGAGGGTATTGCACGCGGAGGAGGTCATTATAAAGGGACTGGAAAATAAGCTAGAAGAAATGATAAAAAGGTTAAGCAGCTAATGAACAGCTTACCGGCTGTACCATTCATCCTGAAGCTTAAAGCATTGTTTAATACCAGAAAGGGTTCTGATATTTCCGGAACCCTTCCCTGTCACTTATGATGCAGCATTTTATTAACAATTTTCTTAATCACCTCCTCCCTGTTCTCCTTCACTTATAGATCTATCTTCTTCCGATTCTTCAACCACCTTGTTTTTGATGAAGACACAAACCATTCCCGTCAATATCTTTCAGCCATGCAAACCTCCCCCACGGTGTATTATCGATCTTCCCAACGTCAATCCCCTTCTTTTTCAGGGCTTCTATTTCGTTGTCAATGTTATCCGTTTCAAAAATAAGACCCGCAAACCCTGCAAGAGCAATCGTGGTATTCCCATCCGGCAATCCCACCTGAATCCAGGTGTCACCATGTTCATCCGGCGCTTCCATGATTAACCGGAATCCGAGTTTCAGATAAAACTCCTTTGCCTTTTGCCTGTCCTTTACGGGAAGCATAATAATTTCCGCTGATTTCATGTGCTTTTTTTAAAAGGGTTAAAATTTATTGTACAGTTCAAAATTAAGTGCATAAATGCACAGCACACCCAGGTAAATACGACAATCTTACCCGTTGATCCCGACAGGAAATTTCGATACATTTACACGATCAACACCTGCACAATGAAGCATATTTCCATCCTGTCACTATACGATGCCACGCTTACAAGCATCGATAGTAGCCGTCAGATACTGACGCGGGTAAACGATTTCATGAAGTATCACGGAAACCCGCCTTTTTATACCGTGGAGATCGTAGGACTGGAGGAACGAATGGAGATGGACAGCGGCCTTTATCATATCAATACCCACAAAACAATAAACCAGCTCGATAAAACAGACGTAGTGGTATTACCGCTCCTCTGCGGCGATTTCCCAAAAGCAATTTCAAAAAATAAGAAATACCAGGACTGGCTCATCAGGCAATATCATAACAACGCTGAAATTGTCTGCCTCTGTGTTGGCTCATTCTTCCTGGCTTCTACAGGGTTATTAAACGGTAAGAAATGTGCCGTTCACTGGGCCGTCAAAAATGAATTCCAGGCAATGTTCCCGGAGGTCACCGTTGTAGAAGATTCCATTATCACAGACGAAAATGGCATTTATACCTGCGGCGGTGGTTATTCTTACCTGAATTTACTACTCTACATCATCGAAAAACATCTCGGAAGGGAGATGTCCATCCTGGCATCGAAAATGTTTGAAATTGATATTGAAAGAAAGAGCCAGAATCCATTTGTGATTTTTGTAGGGCAAAAAAGACATGGAGATGAAACCATCCTGAAAGCCCAGGAACTGATAGAAAGCCAGCCAACAACCATCTTTACCGTCGACGAGATATGCAATACGTTGGATGTTGGCCGAAGAACATTTGAAAGACGGTTTAAAAACAATACCGGTAACTCCGTCGTGGAATATATGCAACGCGTAAAAGTGGAGTTTGCCAAAAAACACCTGGAAACAGGAAGAAGAACAGTGAACGAGATCGTTTATGAACTGGGCTATAATGACATTGATGCTTTCAGAAAAGTCTTTAAAAAATTCACAGACCTGTCACCAGTCGACTATCGGAAGAAATTCTCCAGGTAACATCACTACTCAGGGATAAAAAATTCCTCTTTTCATGCAAACAATTCTATCCGGTCACTGGTTAGTAACCCATGAACTAATAACTACCCTCAAAATGAAATTAATAACGACCCCGAGCAAGTATGCTTTCGCACAAACCCTGACCCGTATTCAGCAACTGCTGGAAGAAAACAAAGTCCGCCTTTTTGCAGTTATTGATCATAGCGCCGCTGCCGGAGAACATGGTCTGCAGTTACCGCCTACTTCTGTACTCGTATTTGGTAATCCACTGGGAGGCACCCAGCTGATGTATAGAAACCGGGAGATCGCCTGGGCGCTGCCTTTAAAGTTGCTGATATGGGAAGATGAGAATAAAAAAACCTCCCTGACTTATAAAAACCCGGAAGAATTCAACGAAGAATTTAACCTGCCTCCGGATGTACACCAGATTACCGCAGACCAACACAGATTTATTCAGATGTTGATAATGAATGTAACTGCTTAGTTATACCTCATCTACGGCACCACACTGGTAAAAAGATACGTAGCAAAAACCATCAGCAGCACAATACCGTAAAGCAAATTGGTCTTACCGGTTACCAGCGACAGCATCACGATGAAGATCGAAAGCAACAGCAATGCCGTTGATGCAGTGCTTATACCCAATATTACCGTAGAGCCGCTCAATAACGAGAATACCGCTACCGCCGGAATAGTAAGGCCCGTGCTGGCCAACGCAGATCCCAGCGCCAGGTTCATGCTGGTTTGCAGCCTGTTCTTCCTGGCTGCCTGTATAGCCGCTATCCCTTCCGGCAACAATATAATCATGGCGATGATAACACCTACTAAAGATGGTGGCGCACCCATTTTCTCAACACCAGCCTCTATGGCAGGAGAAAGCGATTTTGCCAGCAAAACCACAGCGCCCAGGCAAGCCAGTAACAACAACAAGCTGAAAAGCGCTGTTTTGTTGGATGGCGGCTCCGCATGATGCTCTTCATTGCTCTCCCCCGCCGGCAGAAAATAATCGCGGTGACGCACAGATTGTACAAATACAAAGGCAACATAAATGATAATACACACAAACGCAACAAACATCAGCTGAGACCGGTTATACTCCGGCCCATTAACGCTGGTGGTGAAGTTTGGCAGTACCAGTGTCAGCATCAGTATAGAAATAAGCGCCACCAGCGCAGAAGTCGCTGAATGCTTGGTAATTTCCTGTTCATGAAATTTCAATGCCCCCAGGAATATAGAAAGCCCGACAATACCATTCAACAGGATCATATTAGCGGCAAAAATGGTATCCCTGGCCAGCGTAAGACTTTGCTCCCCGCCAGAAGACATCAGTGAAACAATCAGCGATAACTCAATAATCGTAACCGCAAGCGCCAGTATCAACGTCCCAAAAGGTTCGCCTACCTTATGCGCAATTACCTCCGCCAGATGCACAGAGGCCATCACAGACGCAATCAGTACCACCGATAGAAACACGATAACCGGCAAACCAGCATGGCCAGTGCCGAAGGCGATAGCCAGCCACGCCAGTACAGGCGTAACTATAAGCCATAAAGGAATAGACAATCTTAGCTTCATAAGTCTAAATATAAGATTTATTCATTGAAGCCGGCATCTGCCAGGACCAGGTCGCAAACAACCCGCTAAATTGTCTTATCTCCCCTCTGTACAAGTCTTTTTTTCTTATCACCTTTGATGTGTCGAAAATAAACAACCAGCATAAAGGCAAGTGGAGCAGTAACCACTCCAAAAACGGGCGGAACCGAAAAGCCAGAAGAGTAGGAACAAAAAATGTATCTTATGTCAAATACTGTTTCTCTCCACAGAGTTCTTAAAACATCTCCGGAAAAAGTATACCGGGCATTTACCGAGCCTACGGCAATCGCTTCCTGGCTGCCTCCTTATGGATTTCTTTGCACCGTCCACGAAATGAATGTAGTCGTAGGCGGTACTCATAAGATGTCATTCCAGAACTTTTCAACCGGAAATGGCCATTCTTTCGGCGGCACCTACCTGGAACTCAAACCCGGCGAACTTATTAAATACACGGACAAATTTGATAATCCCGGCCTGCCAGGAGAAATGACCACCACCGTTTCCCTCCGGAAAAATATCGCTGGTACTGAAATTAAAATTACACAGGAAGGTATTCCGGATGTAATACCAGCAGAAATGTGTTACCTCGGCTGGCAGGAATCACTGGAAAAACTGGCTAAACTGGTAGAGCCCGAGATTCCGGATGCCTGATTCCAACCTTATATGCCAAAAGCACAGCGCCGCATAAATCCGATGATTTATGCGGCGCTGTGCTTTGCTGTGGTAGCGTTTCATATCAGATGCCTAACTTGCTGTTACTATCCAATAAATCAATATGGAAAAAATATGGGCTTCTTTACTGAACAAACACTATAGCCTGCTAAACCCCTACCATAGGGAACTCGCGCATGAAATGAACCAATGGATGGATGCTTCCCCGCTCTTTTCGGAATCAGACAAAACTGATTTAGCCCGCTCTACACCCGATATGATAATGGCCCGCATGTTCCCTACTGCCGGGTACCATCATTTGCTTACCTGCTGTAAATCGGCGCTGGCATTCTTTATTTGCGATGATGCATTTGATCTGCTAACGGCAGAAGAACAGGAACCCATACAACACGAACTAACCGGCATCCTGAATGGAACCAATGAAATAATCCGGCAGAACCACCAAAGTTATATATTCTCACTGGTCAGGGAAGACATACTGAAATATAACCTGCCGGTACAATGGTTGGAACGGTTTGTAGATGGCTGGAATCAATACCTGGAAGGCTCAAAGCTGGAAGCGCCATTCAAACTGCAGTATAAGATACCGGCGCCGGAAGAATACATCAGCATCAGAAGAAAATCAATTGCTGTCAGGCAATTCTTTGCGCTGAATGAACTGGTGGAAGATGCTATCCTTGAACCGGAAATACTTCAGCATCCCCTCTTGCGTCAGCTGGAAGAACTGGCATTAGATGTCTTTATCTACGAAAATGACCTGGTATCATTCAGGCTTGAGAGAAAGAAAAGGTATGTGATGAATGCTGTAATGGTAATACAGCAGCATGATAAAGTATCAGATGAAGAAGCCTTTGCCAATGTGGTAGAAAAGCGTAATGACCGCCTGTATTCATTTCAGGATACCAGGCGTTCCTTAACAGATCCGGTACTGAATCATGATGCTGTTCAGCGATACCTGTCTGGCATGGAGAAGATGTTAACAGGCATCTCTTTATGGAAGTTTCTGGACACAGAAAGATATGACACGTAAGTGCTTCAATAGCTGGGCTCTGCATTGCAGGCAAACCAGCGGGCTGCTGCCTGTTGCAGTTCACTATAATCCGGGTTGTTATCTGAAGCCCAGGCAACAATCCCATCAGGGCGTATCAGTAAGGCGCTTACTCCTAACCGGTCCTTTACGTTGCCCTCAACATACCTGATCCTATCCCCATATTCATCCGCAAGCGCTTTAAGTAAAGGATTCATATCAAAATCCACCAATATCCCCAGGCCATCGCGCATGAACTCACCCATCCTCCTGCCGTCTTCGAATTCAAAGTCGGGTACGCTGCGGCCCGGCAGCGGACGACTGTCACCGAGGTTGTAATGGGTGTGAATACCCCACACGCGCTCCGCAAAATAAGTAGCGCCGTCACGCGTATTGATCAGGTCGCGGACAATCGCATTCAGTGCACGGTCGCCTGTATCCGGTCTCATGACAGCCACCTGTGCGCGTGACCAATCCAGCACAGCTACGCCAATCGGGTATCGTTCGGCATGATAACTATCCAGCAGGCCTTCAGGCGATTTCTCCTGGATAACTGCCGCAAGCTTCCAACCCAGGTTCATAGCATCGCCCAGCCCAAGGTTAAGCCCCTGGCCACCGAGCGGCGAATGGATATGTGCAGCATCGCCAGCTAAAAATACACGCCCGTTGCGGTAAGCGGTGGCCTGCCGGGCCCGGTCAGTCCAGGTAGTAGCGAGATGCAGGGCAGTGATCGTAACGTCCGTGTTCGAGATACGCCGCAATACCTCCTGCACATGCGCAAGCGTAATAGGCTTATTGGCATTATGAAAAGCCCCGCCATCAAAATCCTGTATCACCACATAACCTGGTTGTGATTGCATATACATACCACCGGGCGTCAGGACTCTGCCAGGCCTGAGCTTCTCCGGATCAGCCATATCAATCCGGGTAGTATAACCGGTAAATTCCGGCTCCGTACCGGCGAATTCAAAACCGCCCGCCTTGCGGACAACACTACGGGCGCCATCACAGCCCACCAACCATTTACCGGGAAAGGACTGGTCACCTGACCAGGCAGTCACGCCGTCAGCGGTCCGGTGAAAATCTGTAATCGCATGTCCGCGCATGATCTTTACGCCCAATGCTTCAGCACGACGGGTCAGCACCGTTTCAAGCTCCTCCATTTCAGAGATTAAACTGAGATCCGGCGAACCAGGTAAACGGTATTGCCACCGTGACCTGTCAATATCGTCCTCATGAAATACAATACCAGCGAAATGCCCGGCCTGACGACGCGGCCCCTTTACCGCATTCAGATGAGGATTTTTAAGACGCTTATGTACTTCCAGTTCGTCCAGCAAACCGCGACGGTAAAACGTTTCAATAGTAGGCGCCGAGAGTCCGCGAATGCCGAAAGGCAGTTGCTTCAGTGGTGAGTGCGGGTCTTCCGTCTTTTCGAGTATAAGGACGGAACATCCGGCGAGAGCCAGTTCACAGGCCAGAAACAGGCCCACAGGCCCCGCGCCGGAAATAATAACATCATGGATAAATTGATTTTGTCCGGGTTGCTTGCTTTCTAATGTTGCTTTCATACGAATGATTGAGAACACAAAATTCAGCAATACCCCGCAGGCAGGCTTGTATAAACACGACAAAATCGTCGCCTGCTACCTGCTCCCCTTTTTGGCTTTCCTCGCAAATGCAGCCGGCGTAGTGCCGCTGTAGCGTTTGAA
Organism: Chitinophaga sp.; assembly: GCF_035538455.1. Classification (GTDB taxonomy): domain Bacteria; phylum Bacteroidota; class Bacteroidia; order Chitinophagales; family Chitinophagaceae; genus Chitinophaga. The sequence goes on along the minus strand of NZ_DATLKJ010000093.1, from coordinate 78,862 downwards.
CTCCCTGCTCAGATGCGCCTGATCAGTATACCCCAGCTCAAGCGCCAGACCCGCAAGGTTAGAATCAGGATAAAGCACTAACTGGTTTCGTGCCTGCTCAAAGCGTATCAGTCCGGATACATCTTTAACTGTATAACCTGACGATTGCTTGAATTTCCTTTCCAGTGTACGAACCGTCGCATAAGCCGCCGCCGCAATCTCACTCACCGGCATCGTGCCGTTCGCTTCCATCATCGCAACACCTGCCCTGAATAACGTGCTGTCAACAGTTATCTGCGACCGCACATCCAGGAAATATTGTTTTACCTGATCTATCGCCTCATCTATCCTGTCAGCCTGAACATACTTCTCCAGCGTAGCCTGGAGCTGAACAATAGGATGGGTAAGTACATGCACTTCATCTTTACCGGATGGCAGCCCGAGCAAATCGAACACTGTCCATGGATAACACCTGATAGCAATGATATCCAAACGATTCTTCGCATTCAAAATAACAGGCTGATTAAGCAGCCCCATTATAAACGGGGAAGGCAATGGCTGTAAGTCGCCGTTGTGAGAAACAGCAGCAATACTCCCGAAATAGAAAATGATTTCAGCATAGCCATCAGGTAACACTTTAAAAGTCGGCTGTTCTTCGCCGAAGTCCCCCCTGTTGTGCCAGAAACACTTTATAATATCCCGTAGCGCTTCCGGAGGTTCAAATTCCTGGTGCTGCATTTTGACTAACATAACTGGTAATTTTAGGACTGCCCGGAACAAAAATATACCTTTTACTGTATTGCATCATCACCACCTTACCCTTGCTGCGTCGGTAATCTTCCCGGTCCGCTGATCCTGTACAAAGCCAATCAGTTCCCAGTTCTTCGGCGCAAAGTCTCGTGGTAATCTGAACCTCGCATCATTTCCGGTAATCGTTTTCAGATCCCGTACAATCTGCACATGCGCCAGCTTTCGTCCTGAATTCTCACCGGCATCCACCCGGCTCTGCGCCTCCCGTTGTACCAGGGCAACCAGCAATTCCGTACCCGGAACAGGCGACAGATTGGATGTTACAATGAGTTGTTGTCCCTTGATATCCGCTTCCAGCTGTAGCTTGCGGGAAACAGGCTGCTCCAGCGCCTGGTTGATGGCAGCACCTACCAGACCTGCATCCGATCCTATTTGCTCACGCTCCCCATTCACGATCAGTTGTGGCGTATAAATAGTGCGCACCCGTAACCAGGCGGCGTATTGCTGCTGCCGCTGCGACCACGCATGGTCACTGAAGCGGTCCTTCCATCCCTGGTGATCCCAGTAGTCTACGTGAAAAGCCAGTATATACAGCTGGCTGTCCACATCTTCCTGTTGCAACCTGCTGATGAGTTCATCCGCCGGCGGACAACTGGAGCACCCCTCAGAAGTAAACAACTCCACCACAGCGAACCCTTTGCCTCCATGCCGGTTCACAGATACTTTACCGGCAGAATGCGGCGCCAGGAATGCCACCGTGCCGATAAACAGGCTCACTATCGCCACACTTTTGAATATTGTCTTCATCGTCTTCATACGGCTGCTTTTATTTTTTGATCAATACGCAAAACTACCGGAACGCACCCCGCCTTTGAAGCATGAATAGCGGGAACCAGACGAACGGCTTCTTCAACCGGACATTCCGGATGCCCAATCTATATTACATCTTTCCTGCAAGACACCGCTATTTTTTCACCTTGCCCGTTGTCCGGTTCGGGGCCATTTCTGTCCGACTCCCCTCCTTTATACAAGGACAGACACACGCGCTTGGATAGCTTTGATCAAAACCAATACGCATGATCACGAATACCCATCCCCGCAAAAAAAACCTCGCCTGGAAACTCGCTGCGATCCCTGTGGCTGCACTGGTCGTAATACAATGTATACAGGAACCGCTGGAATCAAAGGCCGTCACAGCTGAGATCCAGGCGCCGAAAGAAGTAATGGCAATATTTGAGCGCTCCTGTTACGACTGCCATTCCAATAACCAGGAACTACCCTGGTACAATAAGATAGCCCCTGTATCCTGGCAGGTAAATAAAGACATTACCCGCGCACGTGAAGTATTGAACTTCTCAGAATGGGGACACCTCTCTAAAAAGGAACAAGTAGGCAAGTTCTGGGGGATACTGAATATGGTGAAGTCTGGCAAAATGCCGCTGCCGCGATATACGCGGGTACACCCCGGCGCCACCGTAACACCCGCTGAAATAGAAACCATCAAAGGTTATGTGTTGTCAATCACCGATCGTCAGCCGGCCGACAGCAACACGATCAAGGCAGCCACCCAGGCGTACGACCAGTGGAAAGAGAAAAAGACCACGAAGAACAACCCACCCGTATCTCCCAACGGCATCGTTTACTCCGATGAATTCAAATCCTGGAAAGTCATCAGTATGAGTACCCTCTACGATAAATCCATGCGCGTGATCTACGGCAACGACATTGCCGTGAAAGCGATCCGGGAAGAGAACTTTCATCCCTGGCCCGACGGCGCCATCGTTGTAAAAGCAGTATGGGAGCAGATCGAAAATCAATACGGCGAAGTACGGCCCGGCAAATTCATCAACGCACAGTTCATGGTGAAAGATGCTGCCCGGTACCAGGACACCGAAGGTTGGGGATTCGCCAAATTCAACGGCGAAGCACTTACCCCCACCGGTAAAACTGTCAACTTCGCCACCATCTCCTGCATCAGCTGTCATCGCCAGCTGGCCAAAGAAACCGGCTTCCTGTTCAACGTTCCTTTAAAACTCAATCCTGCCAAATAATATCAAATATGAAAGCAATCATACTTACCACACTCAGCATAGCAATCATGACAACCGCCTGCCGCCAGGCAGCCGACAAAACGCACACCCGCATCGTATATGATGCAGGCGCCCGGCGGGTAATCACCCATGCCGTAAATAAGAAACTGGAAACCATGTCCATCCTCTACGGCAACGCATCAGCCTATAACACGGCCCTCGCGGGCAATGGACTTCACCAGGCAAACGAACTTTACACCTTCGTCACCTGGCGCTACCACGAGAATCCATTATGGTACGGCAGCAAGGTCAATGGTGAACTGCTAAGTGTAGAACATCTGCGTATAATATCACCTGACGATGCGCCCGCACAAATGGACTACCAGGTAGAAAGCGGCGAAGTACTACCGGTAAATGGCCGCCTCCTGAGCCGCGAAGAACGTATCCGGTACCTGCTTGAATACCATCCTTCCATTATGCCATAAAAAAGGGGTTAGGTATCAGAAAAAGAAATGGTTCACATAGAATTTTTTATGTGAACCATTTCTTTTTCTACTAATACCCGGCACGCCGGATGTCCTGTTGAAACCCCGATATGTCCGCTTCGCCGGAATGCAGCTGGTATAGCCACTTTCCATTCCGCAACTTTGTGTCGTCAATCACCTGAAAACGTATTAACTATGACACAGAAATCCACACGCATCATCTACTGGACCGGCGCATCTCTTTTATCTTTATGGTTTGGCGCCAGCGGATTCTTCGAACTGACCCGCAATCCCATCGTATGGGAGATCACACAGCAACTGGGTTACCCTGCTCATTTCATTTACATTCTTGGGGTATTCAAGCTCGCGGGAATCGCAGTACTACTGATACCTGATAAACTGCTCCGCCTGAAGGAATGGGTATTTGCCGGTATCTTCTTCGATATTCTTTTCGCCTTCTTCTCAAAGATCGTCGTACTGGGCTTTCCCGCTACAATAGATGCCATCATTGCCTTCACCATTGTGAGTGTGACATATACGATGTTCCGGAAATTATACCCTGCCACCTTCACAGTGGTTGCACACGAACATCAGCTGGCAGGCATTTGAGCCGCAAACGGATGTATAACAAAAAACCTGACAAAGACTGTCAGGCTTTTTTAATGCGATTATATATAGCTACATCAGCGTTCTTCCATCCACGAGAGAAAATTATGTGACTTCTCTTTATTCACAAGCAACTTCTCCGGCGTTTCTATCGCGAGCTTCACCAGCAGCTTACGCAGAAAGTAAGGCTCCACCTCCTTGATGGCCTTGAAGTTCACCAGGTTTTGCCGGTTCAGGCGATAGAACTGTTGCTGTGATACAGACTGCGCAATCTGGTCCAGCGACTGACTGATGGGGTATTGTTGTTTATCGAAGCAGAGTATCCACGTAGCATCGTACTTGATATAGAATAATGCAATATCCTCAATATTAATGGTGCGGTACTTCTGATGCTGGAATACCAGGAAAGTGGTCTTACCAGATGGTGGCATCAGCTTCGCCAGCAGATCGGTGAGATCAGGTGCAGCTTTCTGCTGAAAGAAATTCTTCAGTTCGTCCACTTTGCGGAGCGCTTCAGCAATATCTTCCTGGGAGAAGGGCTTCAGTATATAATCCACCCGTTACTTTTGAATGCCTCCAGGGTATATTCATCGTACGCTGTACAGAAAACTACCGGACACGTCACCTTTACCTGTTGGAAGATCTCGAAACAGCGGCCGTCTGCCAGCTGGATGTCCATAAAAATAAGGTCGGGCATGGTCCCTTCGGTGAGGGCCTTCACGGTACGTTCCACGCTCTGGTAACGCCCTGTGATCGTAGAGGCAGGCTTCAGCGCCAGGATAGCACGTTCCAGAGACTGCGCCGTTTTCAGTTCGTCCTCAACGATGATGATGTTCATATATCAGCGGTAATTTAATTTGAAATAATTGTTGCCCGTTCAGCACCTCCACCTCGCCGCCACTCAGATGACTGTAGCGCATGCTTATATTTTCGAGTCCTACTCCAAGGGAATCTTCCTCCCCGGACTTGCGCTGTACGTGGTTTTCCACCACGATCTTTCCACCATCTTCATACAACCTGATGTGTAGTGGTTTCTCCAGCGATACCACATTATGCTTGATGCAATTCTCTACCAGTAGCTGTAATGTAAATGGCGGCAGCAAGGTTTCCATCACAGCAGGCGGCAGCTCATTGTGAAACATCAGCCCGTCTTCAAAGCGGGCCTTTTGCAGGAACAGGTAAGCGCTCAGTATCTCCATTTCTTCTCTGACGTGTATCAGATCCAGCTTCCGGCTCTCCAGCGTATATCGGTAGAAGTTAGATAGCTTGATAATAAAAGGTACCGCTTCCTGTTCACCACTTTCCACCATCGCTTTAAGCGTATTGAGGCTGTTAAACAGGAAATGCGGGTTCACCTGTTGCTTGAGCAGTTCATACTGCGCACTGAGGTGATCCGTCCGGATACGCTCCAGCTCCATGTTTACATGCTGATTCTCGTGGTTCTGTTGCAGCAGATAGAGGAACATATAGAACACCAGGTTGATAAGGATACCCCTTACTTCCACCATCAGCATCGTAGGTCCGAAATCGATATGCGACAGGATCAGCTGCTGGATGTAAGCGAGGATGAACATCACCACAAGACCGAACAGCAAACTGCCCAACAGGTGCCGGTAAGAGATGCTTTGCCTGCGCGGCTGATGACTGCGGCGGCCAAGTACATAAATATTGAAATACCACATAAGTAGCGCAAAAGCGGCTGTGATAGCGGCATTCACCGCCGCCTCCGCAGCATTGAAGTGGCGGGACGCGAGTTGTGGTACGGAGGAGAGCAATCCCAATAGGATGGAACTGATCCATATCATCGCTGGTGAAATCTTCAATCCGGATGGCCGTTTTTCATTCATAATACGCTGAAGTCAGGCAAAGTAACAGATTATTGAGCAGATTAGTAAATTGCCTCCCTGGAGCATCGCTCGCCTATTCACCCCAAATCAGGAATTTGTTTACTTATAAGAGACACAGAACACCAGGTACCGATACCTGGTATATTATCACACCTTTAACCATATAACCACAAACCACAAGTTATGAAGACCAGATTTTTATTACTCGCCACGCTGGCCCTTTTCTCCTGCAAGAAGCAAGATCAGATTATGAGCCCGCAATCATCTCCCAACCCCGCCAAAACCGAATTGTCCGTAGGCCCGCCCTACAAAGTGGCATATTATGCGTTCGATAACGGCGGCCCGCGCCTGATTGATTTCGCACGTGAAGCTACGGTGGTAGTCCTCTTTGAAGCACATGAGTGGCGCTTTGTTGACAGCACTAAATACAAAGGGGATGACCTCATCTTCGCCAACCAGTATTACAAAAGCTATGGAGCTGTGATGTATGATGTAAAGATACTGCAAAACAGAGGCGTGAAAGTACTGATGAATGTAGACGATAATGCCGGATGGAGTACCAATAAGCCTTTCACAAAGTATGATAACAGTGTGCTGAACAATACCCAGTTCATTTCCCAAACCAAAAGATATGTACTGGACTCCCTGAAACTCGATGGTATCGCATTGGACATCGAGCATGGCGCAACGAATAACGCCAGCTACCGCTCTCTCCTGAAAGGACTCGGCAGTTATTTCGGACCACTTTCCAATAACCCTTCAAAGCTATACATCGCCGCCATATATTCCGGCGCGCCTGAAGGAGGTGCCATTGGTAAAGACACCAGCGTCGCTAAATACGTCAACTTTGTAGAGGATATGGGATACTGGGGTAATTATGTATCCCGATTCACGCAATGGTCAGACTATATAGGTGTATCAAAAGTGATGGTAGGTGTTTCCGCAGAAAGCAACTTCAAAAACCTCGCTAATGATACAGCCGCAGCAAAGTGGCAACCCGCCAGTGGGAAAAAGGCCGGTATAATGGTATATGCGGCCAACCTGGATTCCGGTTATACCAATACAGTATTTCGCGCGTTATCAAAATAAAACCAATAAGCATCTGGTGAATTGATTTTCACCGGATGCTTAATAAAGCTTATAACAACGTCATATCATTTGATTTCATCCGGCTTTTATCCTTCAGTAGCAGGGGGAGGTATTAGCTTCTCCAGCAGCCCCCTTAACTGTTCCATGGAATACGGCTTTGTAAGCAGGCCAACAGCTCCGGCTTCGAGGACGGCCGTTTGAGTCTCTGCATATCCCATCCCGGTTGCAATGATGACCGGAATGTTACGGACGGATGGATCTGCCTTCAGTCGCTTTGTGGTTGCTATGCCGTCCATAGTTGGCATAATATAATCCAATATAATTACATCCGGCTGTTCTTTATGAACCACCGATAGCACCTCTTCACCACTTGCGGCACAAATTACGGTACATCCCGTTTCTTCCAGCGTCATCTGTAAAAGCGAAAGATTTAAACGGTCGTCATCCGCAATCAGAATTTTATACTTAGGAATCACTGTATGCGACCAGCTGGTGGCCTGCAGATCTTTGGCCGGTTCCGGACATTCAATCAATGGGAGAGTTACGGTAAAACATGTCTTGTGATCCTTGCTCAACACGCTGATAGTCCCCCCCAGGCTGCGAACAGCATTGGCGCAAATAAACATGCCAAGGCCAGTGCTTTCTATACCTCTTTTTTTATCTGTGGTGAATGGTTCGAAGATTGTTTTTTGGAGCGAGTCAGGAATTGTATCCCCTGCATTGGAGACCCGGACAAAGAATTGCTCAATCCCAACGCCAACTTCAACAAAAATTGTAGTATAGGGATATGAATATTTCAGAGCATTCCCCATTAGATTGCGGATGATGCTATGGAATCTGGGCAGACCCAACTTTATACTTGGGGGCAGGTTCTCTTCCACTTTCACATCTATCTCCAGATTTTCGGATTTCGCGATAATTGTATATTTTGACATCAAATTCCCTAAAACATCTTTCAGGTTTACAACCTCCTCGGTAGTATCTATTGTTTTACCAGCTTCTATACTAGCCATACCTAGCTCAGTATTAACAATAGTATTGGCTGTTTGAGTTAACTGCTGTAGCTCTTTGATTAAGTTATTAATACTTTTAATATCTAGTCCCCGACTGATTTCTTGCTTGAACTGGCCGGTTATATGCTCTATTGCGAATAACTCATTACGCAATTCATGAACAACCAAACTATAGAGCATGGTTTTGGAATAGATGGATTTGTTGAGCGCAATGTTATCATCCCATGCATATTTATAAATTGGTTTTGCGATTATAAGTATTAAGAAGATAACGCCTACTATCGCCAAACTTTGCAGGGTACATGCCACATTATTGTCTATTTTTATTCTATCCCCATAAAAATAGTTGACCTGCAATAGTCCCATGGTAATTATTGCACCAGCCAGACAGATTCTGCGCAATGCTTTTTCCCTGAAAATCAGATAGGTCATCGCTATAAGGAACAGAACCATAAAATGTAATTGGAGCAATGAGCCGAGCAGGAAAGCAAAGTAGGTTACGGCCACACATTGCAGAAAAAAAAGTAGCAGCCCTGCCGCTTTATACTTGCCATAATGATTTAAGACCAATACCAGGTTATTAATACAAAATTCGATAACCACTGCTGCCAAAATATTTCCATAGCCTGTAAAGTATCGTACAATCGGTGTCATAAACAGAAGACAGGCACTGATCCCCAGGCTGACCCTGTTCACTAGTATCACACGTTTTACATGGTCTTCATCTTCCAGGTGGGATGTCCCGGCTCGCTCCAGCTGAGACAGCAAAGAGCCGGGGTTCATTCGAGGGGTAATGGTTAAATGGTCCATAGATATGATTAGGTAATAAAGGAACTTCCCGTGAGTGTTATTTTGAGTGTAATGCTGATCGGTTATTTAACAGCTGTTGCATTTCGAAAATGTAACCTGAATATACGTATTTTTCAAACAAAAAAACACGCTGCAGCCCGACAGAAATCACCCCCGCAAGCTGTTAGGCGTGATCCCAAACTTCTGTTTAAACGCCCGTTGAAAATGTTGGGAATGCGTATAGCCGAGATCGTAAGCAATCTCTGTCATCGTCATATCTGTTCCCCGGATCAGTTCCTCCGCCTTTTTCATGCGCAAATCCCGGATGTAATCAGAAACAGTAGTGCCAAACACCTGCCTGAATCCCGCTTTTAATTTGTATTCATTCAACTGGCATGCTTTAGCCAGCGTCTCCAATGTGATCTGCTCCTGTAGAGAACCAGACAATATCTGCGTAGCATAATGCAGCCTTTCAATATCTGTATCACGTAGCTTTATACCTGAAGTCCGCTCAGGTTTCTCCAGCATGGATACTCCCTGCCAGCAAAACAGTTCATTCACCAGCGACTCGTAATAAAGACTTCTCAGCCGCTCCGGTGCCGGGGCATCCCAGAGACGTTGGATCATACGGGATATATGCAAAGAAAGTCCTTTGTGTGGCGCCTCGTGGAAGAATGGTTCACAACGTTGCAGTTTATCAGAAACGTATTCAAACTCCGGCAAATACTCATTAAAGAGATACAACGTCCTCTCTACCGGCATATAAACACTGACAATCCTGTAGCTCCCATTCCCCACCAACCTGTTTTCTTCATCCGCATCGGGATTGAACAAAAAGTAGTGACTACCTTCCGGCAACAGATAGTCATGAAACAAACCATCCTGAGATTGATAAAAACTCCCCTTCAGCATAAAGCTGAACTCCACCCACCCGGGTTGATTGTAATGTTGCCAGGCAGGCACTTCCCTGTCAGTTACGGTATTTGAATCCATAATGATGAAGTCGTTCCCGCGATAAATCTCAAGGGTAATACGCCGTTCCGCAAGATCATTCTCAAGCGTCTGCTGCTCAAACGGCACCACCTTTTGAAGTAACAGATTGATGACATTCTGTGTATTATCTTTTCTCAAAGTATCTTTCCTTTTAACCTGTTTCTATTATGAGCCTATCATCGTAGACGAAATCACTGCCCATAAATTGTACCTCCCACCTGATATCTCTTTGCTGTAATGGTACACTTTAATCCGTTTTATGCACAGCATCCCGCGCCGGGCGGTCGAAATTTGTGTAAAATTATTTAACAGCAATGAAAAAGAATAATAGGAAGACGCAGGTTATTGTAGTCGGTGGTGGCATTACTGGCCTGGCTGCGGCATTATTCCTGACACAACAGGGCGTTGATTTTATTTTGATAGAAAAGCGCGGCGGCACATCCGTTCATCCGCGGTCCAGAACCATTGACGTCAGGACTATGGAAGTATTCAGAGGGCTCAGACTTAGCACAGCGCTGCGCGAAGGCGGCAAAGCGTTAGCGCCTGCCTGGGGCATCCTGCATGCCAGCACATTGGTGGAAGCCCTGCAAACATATCCCGGCAAACTCATGTCTCCCGCTCAACTGATAGCTTCCAATAAAGAAGTGGAAGCATTCGCACAGCAATCTCCCGAAAGCATATGCCGTTGTACCCAAGACATCAGCGAAGCCATCATGTATGAGCACGCCGTAAAGCAGGGTGCAGACATTCGCTTCCATCATCAGTTGTTGTCCTTTGAACAACACCCGCACGATGTAACAGCTTTGGTGCAAAACAGGCTGACCAGAGAAGAATATACGATTACAGCAGATTATATGGTGGCTGCGGATGGCGCCAATAGTTTTGTAAGAAACCAGTTAAACATCCCCACATCCGGCAATGGTTCATGGACAGATTTGTTGAACATCTACTTTGAAGCCGATCTGGCATCTTTAGTCACAGGACGGGCGTTCAGTCAGTTGCTGATTGAAACGCCTGAAATAACCGGTTTCCTCTTAACCATTAACAACAATGACAAATGGGCATTTCATTTACGCTACTATCCTGAAAATGGCGAAACAGCGGCTGACTATCCGGAAGAAAAACTAAAGACTACCCTTCACCGGATACTGGGTATAACGGACATAAAAATTACTATTCTTAAAGTGCTGCCCTGGCAGCTAACCGTGAGAATTGCCGGTCGGCAACGCATCAACAGGATCTTTCTCGCCGGAGATGCGGCGCATACTATGACCCCCTACGCCGGCAAAGGTGCGAATACAGGCATCCAGGATGCGCAGAATCTGGCCTGGAAACTGGCGGCAGTATTAAAACAACAGGCAACTGATACTTTACTGGATACCTACGATACAGAACGTCAGCCGGTAGGCGCTTACTACGCTACCCTCTCAGGCGAGCTGGCCGGTAAGAATGGTTTGGTAAATGATACACTGCTGCTTACCAAAGCCACAGAACTGATGGGACTACCCAATTTTGGCTATCAGTCGTCAGCAGTGAAAAGACACACTGATCTGCCATTCACTTACTTTGCAGGAGAACCCGGAACACGGGTTCCACATATCTGGCTGGATGAACAACAGACGCTCTCCTCGCTGGACTGGATAAATGGGCAATTCGTTTTAATCGCCAACGGCAGTAATAACTGGCGGGCCGCATGCGAGGAAGTGAGACAGCGGTTGTCCATCGATATACGCTTAATAACATTAACCGGTAACGGTACGCTGGAAAAATGGAAACAAGTCACCGGCACCACAAATGAGGATGCCTTACTTATCAGACCCGATGATTTTGTAGCGGCCAGATTATCTGTAACAGACAACCTGTTGAATGTGATGCAATTCATTTTGGGTAGAATTGATGCATAGTCATAGGAGATTTCATCATTTTCTAATGGTCGTTCGACTGGCTCTAACGGCCGTCTAATGCCTGATGCTCTCCGCCTGAATATTCTCTGGTTGTCATTCATCTGCCCACAGAGGGTCCCTTCACTACAATAGAAATGCCGGTAGAATCTACCGGCATTTCTATTGAGCGTATATTATTGCTGCAACTGGATCTTTTCCTGTGTCACTAACTTGCCATTGGCTTCTATCCGCACAATATACATACCTGAGGGTCCGCTTATATTAAAGGAATTCCCTCGCAGTCTCTCTCTCTTTACAAGCCGTCCCTGTAGATCATATATGCTCAAAACAGCACCATCCGGAACATGGCCATCTCTGATATAAACAAGCCCACTGGTAGGACTAGGGAACATAGACAATTTATTAACATCCAACCGGCTCGTCATAGATTCTTTTGTCTGCAGATTTCCCGACGGGCAAGGGCGCACTTCCACCTTAACAGGGCGTCTCCGCGGATACTCACATGTGAAGGCTGAAGTCACGTAGTAAGTGGTAGACGTTGCCGGACTCACGGAGAAGAAATTACCCGTATGCAACAATGTGCCGCCAGAAGGGCTATCATACCACCGTATCTGGGGTAAATTCGAAAGTGAATAAAATGCATGCAATGTTACGCTGGTTCCTAAGCATATAGCCACACTATCGGCGTCTACTTCCGGATAGACCGCAAAAGCACCGAAGCTAAAATTACCCGGTACAGTATCAGAGACACAACCTGTTACCGGGTTTATGGCTTGCACATAAATCGAAGCATTTACAAAAGCGTAACTCTGCGGATTAGGTACGACAATCATGTTATTATTGACTACCGTGAACGACGTGTCCCTTACGTCCACATCTGTCCTGAATTGTACGTAAACACGATAATTCAGGCCGTTTTGATGATTTAATATGGGAATAGTTGCATCGGTACAAAGTGGGACGGTAGGCGTTGTATAAGATGGATCCGGCAAACGCGTAACAAAGACCGTCACATGGGTTCTCTGCGGATTTTCACAAATAAGGCCGGCCGCCGCATAATAAGTAGTTGTTTGTGAGGGGCTCACTGTAAAGTATTCACCAGTGTGCAGCAGGTTACCGCCAACAGGTGCATCATACCATCGTTTAGAGGGGAACGTTGAAGTAGGGGTTACTGCATGCAACGTCGCACTGTTTCCTAAACAGATCGTCAAACTATCTTTATCCACTACCGGCTTCTCAGCATTCCCGCCAAATGTGAAAACTTTATGAATGGAATCAGAAGTGCAACCTGTGAACGGATTAACGGCCTGCACATAAACATCTATCGGTGAGGAAGTGAAAAGCAGGATATTCCTGACTAATACGGAATCATTATCAATTACGGTATAAGAGGTGTCTTTTCTAACATCTAGAAAAAGGTCCCTGTAAATAACGCGGACGTTATAATTTGTTCTCGCTGAATGGTTGGTAATCGGTAGCCAGACGTCGCCGCAAGCTGAATTAACAGGCACTGTGTAGGAAGGTGCAGCTGGCTTACCTGGGTTTCGGTAGGCATAATAAATACGGAAAGTGTTCAACAGTCCAAGCAGGGCGCTGTTTAATGTCACCTTAATCCGGTCAAAGGGCCGGGTGGGATGCAGTATTGCTTCTGCACGGGTGTTATTTTGTAATAACCGCAGCACACTGCTGTCTAATGTTCGTACATCATTATTGGCCGCATTACCGTTGTAGGTCTGTATGGTAACTCCGCCAAAGAGATTGGCCGACAACAAGGCATCACCGCTGCCAATTCCAATCACCAGCGAGTCGCAACCGCTGTTACTTACTGAGGGGAATATCAAGGTCTGGTAAACCGTCACCCCCAGCAAACCAGCGGTAATGGCAAAAGAGGAATAATCATTAAGATTGCTGTTATTTACTGCATTGTTTGGGTTTACAACACCACACAGGAGACAAATTCCCGTAGTGCCATTAGTTTGGCTGCTGGCATATATCTGCTGTGCATGTAAAGGTCTGCATAACATACATACGAGGACTCCTATGAACAACATTGTCCATTTGAAAGGGTAGAATTGAATACACATAAGAAAAGGGGTTTAATGAATAGTATTAAATAATTAAAACGAGGGAATAAAGGACTATACATTGTATTGGTTCACTGGGCCTGGTCATTTCGGGTTAATTGTACTGTTATTTTTCGGACTTATAGGAAGATGTAAGAGATAATGGAGAGTAAAGCCATTCTCCCCAGATAAAATAAGATATGCTATGTCTGTTATCCGGGTAAAACTATTCTAATATGCCCGGACTCGACGAAGTTAGCTTTTTATAATGCATCGCATTAACAGTTTGGCCGCTATTGGAAAGGAGAGGTCAGGTATGGGATCCTGTCTTTTCTCTCTGCACTACGGTATCTCCTGCACGCTTACTACCCGAACGTGCAAAACCGTTTCTGATACCATGAAACAAAATCGGGAAAACAAACGAAGGCTTTAACATGATATTCAAGCCTCCCTGCAGGTGCATCATCTTCAGGAAGTCCCGGCTCACATGTTCATTGGAAGCACTTAATGTAATCGCGTTCTTTACCACCCAGAAAGCGATGGACGCACCAAAAGGACGCTTCCCCTTTGTTTGCGGGTATCCCAGATCAATAGTGGAGGTTACCAACCAGGGAATATCTGTAAAGGCCGCAAGCTTCCGCTGGAACTTCTTTGATAATCCTTTTAACCGGTCCCCACCCCCCGTGGAAGCAGAGAGGTATTGCTGCAATATAGCAGCCGCGCCCGCGGCAATAGAAATACCCTGACCGAAAATGGGATTCAATACACAAACAGCATCTCCCGTTACAATAAGCCCATCCGGGAAAGCGGTCATCTTCTCATAGTGTCTCCTTATGCATTTCTGTGTATTAAACACGTGGGTATCACTTATAGGAACCTTGTCCTTAATCTGGTTATAAATGGCATCATGGCGCAAGGACTTCGCAAATGCCAGAAATCCGGCGTCATCAACAGGAGCATGATCTCCGAAGTAGCCGCTCATGGTAACAATCCACTGCTTGTTCTGAACTTTTGAAAGCGTTCCTGCCCGCCAGGAGCCGGGAAACTTCGGGTATATCGCCAGAAACTGCCAGTCTTCCTGAAAATCATCAGGGCATTCATACCTTCGGCTGGCGTATCCCAGCTGCAGATCAATTTCTACAGTATCAGGTGCATCATAACCTAAGTTCTTCAACCATTCAGGAGTTTTTGATCCCCTACCGCCTGCGTCTACCGTTAAATCCGCGGTGATCTCCTCCCTCCTTCCTGCTTTATCAATCATGATTACCCCGTTGATCCTGGTCTTATCTGTAGTAGTCAGGAAACCGGCTGCGGTACATTTGTCTCTGATGATTACATTTTTATGGCGTTGCAGCAGATATTTCCTGATGGTAAAATCAAAATATGGCCGCAAAGACAATATCGCTTTATGCCCGTTTGTATACCGCCCCTGCCATACACCCTGTATATTCCAGGCGATATCCCTTGACGTATCCGCCACACTGGCCCCCGATGCCTGTAAGTCTTTTATGATTCCCGGAAAGAATGATTCAATAACAGAGATGCCCTTGTCCAATAATATGTGAGAATGATTTTCCTGGGAAACCTTCTTACGGGGTTGTGCATCATCTGGGATAGTGTCTCTCTCAAGAATGATTACTTCCTTGAAAAAATCGGCCAGCACACAGGCCATCAGTAATCCGGCAACACTACCTCCGATAACAACTGCCAACTGGTTTTGCTTTGCATTATTCATAAGTCTGCATTTAGGGGTATTTCCAGCTTGTATATTGCCCTGGCAGGAAAATCACTTCATTAACTCAAACGCCGGTTGTAATTTCAGATTATTCCATGAAGTCAGACTGCCGGATGTTGAATCTAAAGCTATTACATTAAATTGGGAATGACCAAAAAGTATTTTTTTTCCCGCAGAGGCGCAAAAAGGCAAACAAGCGAAGACCGGAGCAAGTTTTTAAGCTCGCAAAGTGAGGAGACCATACAGAATTAATATATTATAATCTTCCCACTTTGCGGGCTTAAAAACTTGCTCCGGTCTTCGCCACTAAGATTTTTTACTTTTTGCGCCTCTGCGGGAAAAAAAATACTTTTCGGTCAGCCCCAATAATCTTTTAGTTTTTCAGTACCCTCCCCAATCTTTATTCGGTTGATTCCCCATCTCCAGTTCCAGGATGCCACCAGCAGCTATCACCGAATGATCGATCCAGCACCTGTTGTACGGTTTGCCATTCAGCCTGGCTGAACGGATGTAAATATTCTCCGGTGAATTATTCCGCGCAAGGATGGTAAAGGTCTTCCCTTTTGCATAATGAGGATCAAGTGTCATCTCTACTTTTTCGAACAGCGGACTGGTGATCTCCCAACGCGTATCACCCGGACAAACAGGGTGCAATCCGCTGGCGGCTAACACATACCAGGCCGACATCTGGCCAACATCTTCATTTCCCACGAGTCCTTCCACGGAGTTATGATAGGCTCTGTGGCAGATGGCACGTGTCCATTGCTGAGTAAGCCAGGGTGAGCCCAACCGGTTAAAGAGAAATGGTACATGGTGCACCGGTTCGTTAGCATGGTTGTAGTACTGATTCCAAAGAAGGTTTTCAGGGGCCTTTTCAAAAAAATGCTGCAGGTCCGAAATCACAGCTCGCGGGCCTCCCATCAGTTGCACCATACCAGGAATATCATGCGGAACAAACCATCCTTGTTGATAGGGGTTACTTTCAACGGTGCCATATCCTTCTTCCATTCTACCCGCTGCCGGCCAGCGTGCCCAACTGCCGTCCTTTTTCCGTGGCCGGAACCAGTGAACACTGTCATCCCAGATATTCCGGTAGCTGGCTGCCCGGCGGGCGTACTTTTCCGCATCACTCTTTTTCCCCAACGCCGCAGCAAGCCTTGAAAGATTCCATTCTGAAAATCCGTTCTCCAGTGTTACGGAGATATTACCGGGCTCCCAACCATTCTTGTTTCCCAATCGTTCACATGTATTAACGGCGAATGTATACGCCTTCTTCACATCGTAATCTCTGATCCCTTTGGCATATGCATCCGCAAGTACTACCACAGCGGGATTGCCTACCATACAGCCACTATATGCATTGAGGAACTCCCAGCGTTCCAGGTAACCTGTACCATTCTGGTCAGCCAACTCCACCATGCTGGCAATCAGATCATTTACCATCCTGGGGTTAATGATCGTCTGTAGCGGCATCTGGCTGCGGAATACATCCCAACCACTGAAAATACTGTGTTTGGTGAATTGCGTTGTCTGATGTGGTTTTCCATCTCCACCCGGATATGTACCATCTACATCCGACAGGCTTCTCGGATCAATCAGTGTATGATACAGGGCTGTATAGAAGATGGTTTTCTCATCGGCTGTCCCTCCCTTAATCTGTATTTTCGCCAGTTCCTTGTCCCATAACCGCTGTGTTGCTTCATGCACCTGATCGAAATTCCAACCGGTAATCTCCTTCTTCAGATTCTTCTCCGCTCCTTCCATGCTAACGAAGGATATGCCTGTTTTCAATAATACCTGATCCCCCGCTTTCGTGGCGAACTGGTTATAGAATCCGATATGGCTGCCTTCCTTTTTTCGGATCATCGGCAGCACTGTGTCTTTGCTCCATACTCCATATTGCGTAATAGGCCGGCTGCACTGCGCATAAAAGTATACTGTATAATCAGCATGCCCGGCGCCGTGTCCCCAGCCTCCACCTTCAGGCGGACACTTCATCCAGCCACGGATCGTATGATCATCCACCACCTCTACATACTGAGCCGTGGATGTTCCCCCTACGCGTCTCGCCAGGTCAATCTGCAGACGGCTGCTGTCATTTGCAGGAAACGTAAATCGCATCATCGCGCTATGCGGTGCGGCGGTCACCTCAGACAATATATCATACTTCGTGAGCCTTACGGCATAATATCCCGCTGAGGCCTTCTCAGAAGCCTTATCATACTTACTGCGATAGCCTTTCTCGTCCCGCCCTTCTTTACCAGCCGTTGTCCACAGTTGCCCGGTCGTCGGCATCACCAGGAAATTACCCAGGTCGCCATACCACCCCACTCCACTCATCTGCGTACAGGCAAAACCTTCAATAGTGGTATGTTCATAACTATACCCCGATCCGTTATCACCTCCGGTAATGGTATTAGGGCTCACCTGTACGAGTCCGAAAGGAGTGGCCGCACCAGGAAAGGTCTTACCCAGGCCGGCAGCGTTTCCTCCGCGGGCAATGCTCGTACTCGCACCGATAAATGGATTAATAAAAGACGATAACCTCTTTTCTCCCGGCGGCTGGCCTATAGCCTTCAGAGAGGTAATTGCAAAGAGACATGCGGTATAATAACTTCTGTTCATACAAATGGACAAACTTCCGGGAAGTCATGCGATCAAGCTACATTAAAATTGACTTATCCTAACGCTATTTTTGCCATCTTCTATAGATTTGCTGAATAGCAAGCATAAGTAGTACAATTACAACTAATAGTTTCCCCCTTCTTGTCGATTCTCAACAGGAAGCAGAATATCTTTGCAGTATCAAAAAAAGTCATTGTATATGGATACCAGGATCATCGGCGGTAAAATTGCCAAAGCGCGGAAAGCAATGGGTATGTCTCAGGCGCGGCTTGCCCAGCAGCTATATATCAGCCCTCAGGCAGTAGGGAAATGGGAACGTGGAGAATCCATGCCAGACATCACTACCTTTAACCGCCTTGCGGAGATCCTGGATGTTGACCTTAACTATTTCTCAGAAAGCGCACCAGCTGAAGCGAATGAAGTGTCGCCGGATGAATCCCCGGCGAAGCAGCCTGTGAAGGAAGTGGATACGCTCTCCCGTTCACAGGAACGGCAGGTGCAGATAGACCTCACCGCCGTTGATCTGCAAAAGAGCGACTTCGCGGGCGTTGTGCTACACAAAGGAAAGTTCGAAGTGAGCCCATTGCGTGGCGCTAACTTTGCCGGCGCGGACTTAACAGGTAGTTCATTTAAAACCCTGGACGCACGTGAAGCCAATTTCGATGGCGCGAACCTGACAGACTGTAACTTCTCCATCACCGACCTTACAGACGCCAGCTTCCATAAATCCATCCTGGTACGCACCACGCTGACCATGTCAGGACAAGGCGCCAGGTTCACGGATGTAACCCTGATAGATGTCAACCTGAACAGGACTGACCTTAGGAAAACAATCTTTGAGCACTGTATTTTTAACGGTGTAGACTTTAACCACTGCGATCTGCAGGGCTTGTGCTTTGAAGGGCAGACCTTCACCGGCGTCCGGTTCAATAAGTCTGCCCTGAAAGATGTATCGTTTAGAGGAGCTACGCTCCGGAACGTGTCCTTCACCCTGCCTTTTTCCCTGACCAACAAATCTTACCACATATTCAAAACCGCCTGCTTTGACGGCGCTACGATGGATAAACTAACCTATGCAGCACTTAAAGGCTTACGCGTCACCGATCTGTCGAAGGTTATTGTTATATAATTTCAGCTTGACGCTGGTAACGCGCCGGAATCAAAACACGATCCTTTAAGCACCGACAGACACCAGCTGCTGTGCTTTTTTTCTTCCCCGCATATATATTACCAGTCCGGCAAACGCAACAATAAGTATCACCGGAATGATCAGCGTGGTATTGAGTATTTCAGGACCGGCAGCCTTCTTTGCTTCAGCCATTGCCGTTGCCATGTCTGACCCCGGAGGTGCTTCATTATACAATTTCAGATCAGCGCCGGCAGGCAGTTTCTGCGCCAGCAATGCGTCATAATGTCCGCCTATAAACATCATATACAGGGATACTGCAAACATACCTGCTCCTCCAAGGAAATTCAATCCTACTGCGCCGGTACGGGGCAGATTCTCCGATACAAATCCCAGCATAGTGGGCCAGAAATAACATACCCCTATCCCAAAGATCAGGGCGCCCACAAAAATCATATTGCCAGTGGTATGACCAAGCAAATAGATACCCAGCGCAGAAAAAATAGCTGATAATAACAATACCCCCTGTGGAGATAACCGGTGCACTACCGGTTCTGCCAGCCCGCGTCCTATCACCATCACGCCAGTCGTAAGGGTAAGGATCAGGATAGCATTGCTGGTTACGTTTCTTAATAATACATCGATCCACTGGTTCGTAAATAATTCTGTTATCGCCGTACCAAACATACACACCATCATAAACAGGAAAAGTGGATTCAGCAGTGATTTATACATATCGCCGGTAGAAACACCCGCCGCTATACGTTCTGTAACAGGGAACTTTAGTTTGGAGAACAGATAACCATAGATCAACGTAGGGATAAGCATAGTGCCCACCTGTATTTTCCAGCCAATACCCATTTTATTAAAGGCCAGCACAATCAGTGTTCCAATAACGATACCGCCAGGAAACCAGAGATGGAAGTGATTAAGCTTAGTAGTTTTATTATCAGGGTAGATAGCTGCTACCAGCGGATTGCAAGCTGCTTCTACTGTGCCATTGGCAATACCGATGAATAAGGTAGATATATAAAGCGTCCAATAACCACTGGCAAAAATAGTAAGCAAAATGCCCAGCAGGTGAAACACAAAAGCCATGACCAGCAATTTCTTCATACCGATGATGTCAACAACCATCCCGCCGATAATAACTGCCAGTGGGAATCCCCAGAAAGCGGAAGCTGCAATGGTGCCCAGTTCGCTTTTACTCAGGTTAAATTCAGTACCCCAGGTATCGAGTAGTCCGGCCCGGATGCCAAATGATAACGAGGTAACAAGAAGCGCAAAACAACTGGCCCAGAAAAGCTGGCCGCGGTGGATATTTGGTTGCATAACAAAAGAGTGTTTATATCGTTAATAAATACTTTGGTAAAGGGTATAAAAATGATAACGTGGTCTATCCCTCCTTTCATAAGGCTATCACAGATTCAGTGCTCAAAAGACAGCTGATTGCCAAAGCTGAGCAGTACAGGCTGATTCATAACGTGGTAGCATAATTACTCAATGGTTTATAAAGATAGAAATATTATTCATTTCGTGCCACTGCAATTTTGATCTGTTTCACTGTTTTCTTTGCTGCTGCTCATCATGCCTTAAAGCCACAACCAGAAAGGCTACAAGATAATCATTCTTCTGAAAGATTATTTTTTCTTATGCAGAGAACAACCCTTCTCAAAAATTCTTCCGGAACCCCTGCAACTAAAAAAGCGCTACCTTCGCCCCCGAACCATAATAAATAAAACTGTCAGACGTATGCATCCCTCACCAGGGTATGAGTTCGTGCTGCATTAATATATACCCGGATTTCTATGCATAATGCTTTCATTAAAAAAACCGCATTAAAAATATTAAAAATTACGTCAATATCAATAGCCTCCATTCTTGCGCTATTGTTTTTGCTCCCGATGCTGTTTCCCAATGCTATATCCGGCAAAATCAAAACATGGGCTAACAGCAGTATCAATGGTGAACTCAATTTTTCCAAAGCCCGGTTATCCTTCTTTAATCACTTTCCCGCTCTAACGCTTACCCTATACGATTTTAGCCTGAAAGGAGGCGCACCTTTCCAGCAGGACACACTTGTGGCAGGTAATGAGGTAGCCCTGGGTGTAAACCTGAAAAGCGTATTTTCCGATGCTATCACCATCGATGAGATATATCTGACCAAAGGGAAAATCCATATCATGGTGGATTCCACCGGACATCCGAATTATAACGTATATAAAGCGGCTCCCGCCAACCCGGCCAGTAAACCGGATAGCAGCAGCGCATCCATGAAGATCGAGCGGATACAAATTGAACACTGCCACCTCATCTACGATGATCAGTCACTACCCATGTTCGTACAGGCGAAGGAAGTGAATTATGTAGGTAAGGGCGATCTCTCCAAAGCCATCTTCGATCTTTACTCTAAAATCAATATCGGTTCACTGGACTTCACCTATAACAACACTTCCTATATCCTGTCCAAAAAATTAAATGGAGAACTGGTCACAAAAATCAATACCAACTCCCTGGATTTTGTCTTTGAAAGAAATGACCTGAAAATAAATGAACTGCCGGTAAGACTGAAAGGCGCTTTCACCTTCATGAAGAATGGCTATAAAATGGACTTCCGGCTCAGCTCCAGGGAATCGGGCCTGCATGCCATTTTTGGCGCCCTGCCGCCTGAATACCTTACCTGGATGCAGCATACCAATGTGGAAGGCACCGCAGATGTTAATGCCAGTTTAATCGGTGAATATATTGCTGAAACCAATACCCAGCCTGACCTTACGTTTAATATGCAGGTGCGCGATGGTATTATCACCAATCCCAAAGCACCAGCCCCGATTAAAAACCTGTTCCTGAATTTTCAATCCAGGCTTGCCCGGTTGAATACTGATAGCCTATACGTTAACGTAGACTCCATCTTCTTTAACATTGATAAAGATTATTTCAGCTCCGTGATACGGGTAAAAGGACTTAAAACACCAGACATCCATCTCAAACTAAATACAGACCTGGACCTGGCAAAATGGAGCAAGGCGATGGGCTGGCAGTCCTTTGACATTAAAGGCCGCCTGCAGGCGCATATGCTGGCAGATGGCCCCTATGCTGTCAGCGTTGTGAATCGTGGCCCCAGGCACCATCCGGACACCGTCATCAGCAACATTCCTTCCTTTGACCTTCAGGCCAGCTTCCGTGATGGCTACTTCAAACTGGCGTCACAGCCGGAAGCACTTAAAAACATCAGCTTCCAGGTGGCTGCTAACTGCCCGGATAACAACCTCGCACATACGCACTTTAACATTGACAATATCAACGCCAACCTGCTCAGCAACTACATCAAAGGTTACCTGCGCTTCAGCAACGCCCAGGCCCCCGTTGTAGATGCACAGCTTACGTCTGTCCTGCAACTGAGTGACATCAAACAATTCTATCCGATGGATAGTCTTGATGTGAAGGGCGCATTGCATATTGATGTCAACACCAAAGGCAGCTATGTGCCGGCAAAAAGACTATTCCCGGTAACAACTGCCAGGCTGACTATGAATGATGGTGTCCTCCAAACAAAGTATTATCCTAAGCCCATTCAGAAGATCAATGTTGATGCTACCGTTACCAACACTACCGGTACACTCAGTTCTATGAACGTAAACGTAAAGCCCGTAGCGTTTGAATTTGAAGGAAAACCATTTCTGCTAAAGGCCGGTATCAGCAATTTCGATAACATCCGGTATAATATCACGTCCAACGGTACCCTTGATCTGGGCGCCATCTATAAGGTATTTGCGATACAGGGATATAACCTGACAGGCTTCATCAAAACCAACCTGGCACTCAGCGGTACCCAGGCTGACGCCGTTGCCGGACGCTATAATAAACTAAACAACCGGGGTACCATGACCGTCAAAGATATTGTACTCCACTCAGATATGTTCCCGCTTCCTTTTTATATCAGCAACGGTATATTCCGGTTCGATCAGGATAAAATGTGGTTTGATACCTTCGTTGCCACCTACGGGAAATCTGCAGTCACCATGAATGGTTATCTATACAACGTGATCGGCTATCTTACCCAAAAGAATCAAACACTGCATGGCAACTTCGATTTCAAAAGTAAGTATGTACTCGCCGATGAGCTGATGCTGACCAATACCAATACTGCCAGTGCTACCGCCACCAAAACCACTGCTTCTTCCGGTGTTATCAGGCTCCCTTCCAACCTGGCGCTGACACTCAATGCAGCGGCAGACAGAATCCGTTTCAAAGGCATGAATATCGATAGTTTCCACGGACAAGTGGTGTTGGACAGCGGCAAAGTAGCGCTTAATAAAACCGGGTTCAATATTATCGGCGCACCTGTGGAAATGGACGCCACCTATGCCTCAATACAGCCGCAGCGGGCTACCTTCGATTATCATATCACCGCAAATGAATTTGATATCCGGCGTGCCTATAATGAAATCAAAATCTTCCATGATATGGCCAGTTCCGCTGCCAGCGCCAGCGGCATAGTTGGCATTGACTACCACCTTAGTGGAAAACTGGACGCTAATATGAATCCCATTTACCCTTCCTTGAAAGGTGGCGGCATACTATCCGTTAAGAAAATTAAACTGAAAGGCTTCAAGCTGATGAATGCAGTAAGCCAGTCCACCGGCAAATCAGACATCAAAGATCCGGATGTTTCCAAAGTGGACATTAAGTCCAGCATCAGCAATAATATTATTACCATAGAAAGAACCAAACTCCGTGTAGCTGGCTTCCGCCCCCGTTTTGAAGGACAGGTGAGCATGGATGGCAGATTAAACCTGAAAGGCCGGCTTGGCCTGCCTCCGTTCGGTATCCTGGGCATACCTTTCAACGTAACAGGAACACAGAGCAATCCGAAAGTACAACTACGCAGAGGTACGAATAAGGATCAACTGGACGAAACACCGGATACGGAAGAATAGGTCTAAAAGGAAATGTAAAAATTTCTATTTTTGAGCAGCCAAACGAAATGCGGGTGAGGATAAAATCAATACTCACTCCAAACGTCACATTGATCTAAAAATATTATTCTGCATGAACGGGCAATTAACTACACTGATTGGACAACTAAAAGACAATACCATCCAGTTCAAAGACGTGATTGAATTGATAGAAAGTTTGTATCGCCACCAGCCTGCCGCCTTTAAAAATGGAGATGCACACAACGAAGCAACACAAAATCAGGGTAGCGCGAAAGTCTTTGCTTTCGCCCAATTAAATAATCTTTCCAAGGAAGATACACTCTATCTATTTGCGGAGCACTATCAGTCAGTTCTCAATCATCCCGATGGACAGGACCACCAGAATATCAGGCAATTTATGACGCATGGATGGCTAGGAGTGGTATTTGAAGGTCAGGCGCTGGTGGAAAAACATTAAGCGCCGAAATATCCACGCAACAGGAAGTACCCGCCGCCAATTATCAAAAGATCCACCGCCACAGCCATCAGGCACAGGGGCCACCAAAAAATCCCCCAGTAGTTAAGGACCCTTACTGTATCCGGCTTACCAGGCTCGAATATAAAGGCTGTTGTCTCACCTATCTGCCATGCTGTTGCAGAAGAAGATCCCACGGAATGCCCGTATGTAATTGTCTCATGCTGGCGGGTAGGGATATCGAAAACCGGGTAGTAAAATGTACCGTCATCATCTTTTTCTTTAACAAGCCGGACAACAGTCCCCACAACCCGTTCTCCATTTTTTACAAATGCCAGCTTGCCCTTCAGACTCACTAAAGCACCGGCCAGCAATAAACCGCCAACAACTATAAAAATGAGGTATATGATCATCTGATTAGCTTTAAATAGTTCTGTGTAATTACCCAAAACGCCTGTTCACTTTTCAGGCATAGCTTTCATCCGGCACTTTTGTGAATGGACGAAGAAGATAATAACCGGCACCCACAATAATCAGTGGAATAGCAATAGCCATTAAAACGATCGCCCAGCTGAAAAGCCAGAAGTAACTCATCATTGTGGCGGAACTTGGGTTTGCAGGATCATACAAAAAGATGGCTTCTTCTCCTACAGCCCAGCTTGATGGTTTGCTCGCAGACGCATGATGGTAAATGATGTGACCATTCTCTCTTGTCTTTACCTCAAAAACCGGTGCATAGGCGCCATCAACGTCTTCCAGCGAAGTAACCGTGCCAATAGCCCGTTCACTCCTGCTGATGAAAGCAACAGACTGCTTCAATTGGTATAATGAAACGGCAAATAATATGAGACCGGTTAACAGATATAGCATGTATCGCATAGGACGAATATAAGTCCACTACAAGATAGCAACAAATTTTGGAAAGTCATGGAATAGAAAAAGCCTCCGGATCCTGCGATCTGAAGGCCGATAAATTGAACAAGTCTTTTTCTTAATTCCAGTTGTCGATCTTAATGTCAATAGGATCAGGATTGCCTTTCCCTGTTTCTACCAGCGACTTCAGGCTCATCAGAAATATGGCCCACTTGGTACTGCAATGATGCATGAACTCTATAGGCTCCTTCCAGTTCAGGTGCTTAAACAGTAGGATTACATAATCGCCCTCCTGTTTCAGCTCAAAATTGATGGTGGTACCTAACCATTCTTCAGGCCCCTCTGCTACTTCCCATTCTACCTGATGCGGAGCATTGAGCTTTTTTACTTTCATATCGAACCCTCCTGCGCCAAATCTGAATGCTATGATATTCCCAACCTGGTCACCTTCTCCCTTAGTATTGGTTGTCCACCAGCCAGCGAGACCATCCCTTGTAGTCAATACACGGTAAACGTCATCTATCGATGAAGTTTTGACTCCTATTCGGTGTAAGATATCTGCCATATGAAATTGTTTCTTCAAAAATACTTGTTAACGCAAACTTTCACAGGGTGTAAAATGGACAATATTCAGTGGTGATTTGGGCAACCGGATGAATTACCATTGGACCCCATATACCCGACCGCGCAAAGCTGTATGTAAGCATTATGGTAACAATCTTAAATTCTGCTTTTAATTACTTATATTGGAGTATTACCATAAAATATGACTAAATCCCTGACACCAAGGTTACAAGAACCCAATACCAGGTCAGAAACAAAGCTGATTGCGGGACTCACAGATAGCGGTAAATAACGTATTCGGAATACCGCACACATTAAACCATTTTGTTTATTTCATCATACAACAATGAATACTATTGCCAATAAAATCGTTGACCTGAGCAGACAAGATTTACAACTCAGAAATGAGCTTATTACCAAGGGAAAGCTTTCGAACGGATATGATAAAGCAATGGAGGAGTTGCATAACAGGAATGCGAAAATACTAAATGACATCATAGACGTCATTGGTTATCCTACCATTGACAAAGTAGGTAAAGAAGCCAGCGAAGCCGCCTGGTTGGTTATCCAGCATGCAATCGGGCAACCTGGCTTTATGAAAAGATGCAGGGAGCTTTTGGAGAAAGCTGTACAAGAAAATAATGCAGACGGTATAAATTTAGCCTACCTGACTGACCGGATAGCAGTACTTGAAGGAAACCCACAACTTTACGGAACTCAATTTGACTGGGACGAAAACGGAGAATTATCTCCCAATCCCTTTGACGATCTGGCCAAAGTCAATCAAAGACGAAAATCCATCGGACTAAATACGCTGGAAGAACAAACAGCCGTTATCCGGCGCCGGGTAAAATCAGAAAATCAAACGCCACCCAAAGATTTCGACAAAAGGCAATATGAATTTGAGGAATGGAGGAAAAAAGCGGGCTGGATAAAATAACTCCCCGTTAGGTGTGGTAAAGTGAGACTACGCACTAAAAAGGCATAATAATTACAAAATCGCGTACCTTTGCGCCTTTTTAAGCCATCCTTTCAAGGCTGGCAATGTATGCCACAAGCGTGTATATGACCGATGTAGAAGACGATTATTCATCTGTAACAGAACAGGAACAACAAACTGCCGCTGCCTTCTGTCGTTTTAAGAACCAGGAAACTGCCAGATTAATGGCCGGACCCCTTGCCTTTAACCTGGATGGCGACCTTCATCCGCTTTGTGAAATTGCCGTTGCAGAGCTTCAGCAACATCTTGGCTCGCAAAATGAGTGGAAACACAATTTTGGTTTGAGCAACAATGGCAATGGCGCCGTTATTGGTAAAATGTTTGGAGTACTTGTAGTACGAACCCGCTATGGAACATTGGGCTATTTGTCAGCATTTTCCGGTAAGCTGGCAAATGGAAATCATCACAGCAGGTTCGTAGAACCAATATTCGACGGACTTAAGACAGGCAGCTTTCTAAATGCGGGTATGATCCGCTTATCAGAAATCAACAGTGAAATTGCGTCTCTCTCCCGGGAAGATACCATCCTTCATCAACCGGCCATTGCACAATTAAAGGAACTGCGTAAAACCCATTCCAATAGGTTACAACGAAGACTCCTGGAGCAATATAACTTCATAAATAAGGCAGGCCACACTAAGAACATGGTAGATATCTTTACCGCTCAGGGTTACAAACAACCTCCTGCCGGCGCCGGAGAGTGTGCTGGTCCCAAATTACTGCAATACGCCTTTCGTCATCAGATGGAGCCCCTGGCTTTAGCGGAATTCTGGTGGGGATTATCACCCAAGTCTGCTACATGGAAACATGGCGCCTATTACAAGCCATGCAAGGAAAAATGTGCGCCTATCCTGGATTATATGATAAGCGGGTAGTGTATTTGCGTCACCGTTAGTTGTCAGACAACTCGTTCGGGCTTTCTCCTGCCATCATGGCCAGTATTTTATTTCCTTTTAGAATCATCATGATTCCATAGCCAGAGGTGGCAAATGCACACCCGATACTTATAACCGACGTTGTTACATATGCCGGATATCCGTTGCCGGCTAACACAAAGCCTGCTATAGCAATCATACAGACAAAGGCGCCCATATAATAATCAAACTTACGGTTAAACACTTTTGCCAAAGGGAAAAAATGTATACCTACAATCAATGCAACGGCAGGAATGAACAAGTTATCATGACCGGTATTCGCCAACACATTTTTCACTACTAATATTCCAACACCCTCGGCTATAAAAATAGTAGTAAACCGCTTACTCTTTGCCTTTTCGTCGGCGCTGCCAACAACTGATTCTTTGGGTAATTTCTTAGCTGTGGAATAAAACTTTACATAAAAAACTAAAAAAGATAAAACTATAAGGGCAAACGTAACTCCTATAAGCCAATGATCGCGACCATGCAATGTTACTTCGCCGATTATCATCCACGCTGCAGTAAATATGATCATGAATGACAATCCTCCCAAAACACTTTCCAGTTGATTCCTTGGACTACTTGCCGTTGTTGGATAACTCATAGATAATAGGTACTTAAATTATTAACAATGCAGTAAATATAATGAGAAAGTAGATAAAATAGTATTGTCTTGCAGATTCCGGCCAAAGGAACTGCCTCGTACCATTTTTCCACTATTTCTATCAGATAAAATAATTATGGTCTGAATTATCATAGCAGTTGTATATGGTAATTTCATACCTCAACCTATAACCATTTTACAGAGCACTGGTCTCACTTTAAACCTCATTTTTAAATTCCCTTAAGACAAAGTTATGAGCATTAATTCCATCTACGTTGCGGGCGGGGCTGCTGTACTCCTGCTACTTGGCGCATGTACCAAGCAAATGAAAAATGATCTTTCTGATTCTCCAAAAGAAAAGCTTGCTGCCAGCGCGGCAGCAACACCTGATCCTGACGGATTAAAACTCCACACCTTCCTGAGAGACAATGGTCCGGCATTTGAAACATACACTGTTACCCTCCAGGAGAGCGCTTCCTTTACCACTAAAAGTGGCAGGAAGTATACTATTTATCGTAACGCACTGGTAAGACCTGATGGTAGCCCTGCTGTCGGCCCCATCACCTTCACCGTAAAAGAAATCAGTGATGCAGCTGGTATGATCTTCGCAGACCGGCCTACCGCTACCAACACAGGCGCGCCACTGGAATCCTACGGCGAATTCTTTGTTTCAGTCAAACAGGGTTCAACACCGCTCCAATTACGTAAAGACAGCGCCATCAATGTTCAGGCGCCAGCCAAACCCAAAGACCAGCGCATCCCTATGTGGGGAGGTGATAGTAGTATCACTGTAACTACCTCTGGTTACAACTACGTAAATCAGCTCATCACGCTATCTACAACCGTTAGCGTAAACAAAGGCATAGACTGGCAGCCAGTAGCCAATCCGGCTTCTGCATATGCACTGTTTAATGGCGCCAATGGCACCCTCAACTTCAGGCTGGACAGCCTGATCAAATGGACCAACTGCGACAGGTTAATGAGTCTGCCAAACCCTAAAACCACTGTACTTGCCTACTTCAGCTCCAATTACAATCCGGCTACCACTACCAGCTTTGGCGGCGAAGAACCAACTATGCTGTATTTCAAACCTACCGGCATCAATAGCATCATCAAATTCTATAACACCATCTTCACTCCGCCGGCCGGTTTCGAAGGTTTCCTGAGCTATCAGAACGCCATTCCAGTAGGGCAGAGCGGCACTTTCCTTGCCATCTCTTCTATTGGTGGTCAATTCTATGCCGAGCAGAAAACGGTAACTATCACGGCTCCTGCTCCAGGTAATAATTACACCACCGTAACATTCAATCCGGTTCCTGTTAGTGCAGCTACGCTGGTTTCACTGATCACCAGCATGAACACCAAGTGATCTGGTATCATAAAACAATCGTTAAAAAGGTTGATTAACGGTTATTCTTTCTGTCATCATTTATCTTTTATGTTAAAGACAGTAAAGCCACATAAATCATATGATTTATGTGGCTTTACTGTTGAGGGTTCGTATATGAAAGCCCCCCTGCTATGACTATCGCGAATACCCTATTTACTTAGTAACCGCTTGTTCACTACCTGCATCAGTAATTCACGTTGGCTGCGGCTCACTGGAAGCGTATGCCCTCCTGCCTGTACCATATTACTGTCTAGTTTACTCACCTGATGGAGATTGACGATATAGGATTTATGTATTCTCAGAAAGCTATCTGCCGGTAATTGTTGTTCCACATTCTTAAACGTCAGATAGGCGATAATTTTAGTGTGAATAGTTTGAATGATGACATAGTTCTGCATGCTCTCCACGAAAAGAATGTCAGCTAACATCACCTTTTCGTATAGCTGTTTATGTTTTACAAAGATGTAATCCACGGCGGGAGAATTAGCAGTAACAGCAGGCTGTTGACGCAGACAAAAATATTCCTGTGCTTTCAGCACCGATTGGGTAAACCGTTGCAGGGAAAGCGGTTTTAGCAGATAGTCCAGTACATTGAGCCGGAAACCATCCAGTGCATAGTCCGGATAGGCCGTAACGAGGATCGTCATCGGAGGAGTAGACAATGTTTCCAGCAGGTGCAGCCCGCTCATTCTGGGCATATTTATATCCAGGAACATCAGGTCTACAGGGGTTGTCTCCAATGTTTCCCTCGCCGAAGCCCCATTATTGCAGGCGGCAATCAGTGACAGGAAGTCAAATGTTTTGATATACTTTTTTAATCCTTCCCGGGCCAGTGCTTCGTCGTCTACGATGATACATTTAATTTCCATGCTGCAGTTTTTATCAGATAACATTGATTTTTATTTCCAGGTAAACAACAAACTGATCTGCTGTTTCTGCTATTGTCAGGAGGTGCCGGTCCGGATAGAGAAGGGCCAGTCGTTTCCGCACGTTGGCCAGTCCGATTCCTTTGGAAGAGGAAGGTACTTCAGTGGCAGATGGACCGCGTTCCTTACTGTTTTTGACTATAAAGAACAGCGTACCATCTTCCATGGAAAGATCTATACGGATAAAGTTAGATTGATCGGTAAACTGAGACACATGTTTGTACGCATTTTCCACAAAAGGTGTAAGGATCAGCGGCGGGATATAACAAAGCGGCAGATGCGAATCCCAGTTGCAGGCTACTTTCAGCTCGTTGCAGCGCCGTTTATTTTCCACATTAACATAATTCTGTAGATAAAGCACCTCCTGTTGCAACGGTATGGCGGATTTAGAGGCATCATAGAGCTGATACCGCAACATATCGGAGAACTCCAGCACCATATCGGCCGCCTGACTGGCATCTCTTTCTATCATTACATGAATGCTGTTCATCATATTGAACATAAAATGTGGATTCAGCTGGTCACGCAGTTGTGTCAGTTCTGCTTCCAGGTGGGTAGTGCGGAGCTTTTCATGATCAATCATGGTTTTAGCATATTCCTGATAAAAACGGATGCCGCAGATCGTTCCACTGGTGAAAAGTATCCCGATAAAGTAGCCGGGGAACATGGTTTGTAAACCGCACATCTGTGGAGCGGCCATTACTTTTCTGACACTGTTGCAGAACACCGGCAAACTTAAATACACCATAATCAGGCTGGTGAGGAGACAAATGAACACCACCAGCAATGCAAACAGGAACATCTTCCGGCGCTTGATAAAGAATGGGAGCAGCCAGTAACAGAGTAAAAAAGTACATAGCGTACCAGGAATTGATTCTATCAGCCCCAACTGAAGCGCTTCCCCGTCGGGAAGCCCCTGTACACGGACCTGCAAAAAGGTAAGTACCATATCCACTGCCCATATAATGAGGATGACAGGCCAGGTTTTCATCAAAAAGAATGGCTTAGGCATCAGTCAATTTTAATGCAAAAAAATAAAAAAAAACAAATTAACCACGATACCGGAGATACATTGCACACTCATTTACGGCAGATCGTATAGCATTTTTGCACATTAGTCAGCAATTCCGGTGTGATGATCAAAATTCATTTATCCGGGTAAGTATTCTCTTTTTCTTTGCACCTGTAAACCGGAAACCAGTAGCAGAGAAAGGGAAAGCAGCGCTTTCTGTATTATACCGGGCCTTGGTACCTGTGTTCTGTTAACAAACCATTTGTCTAAGTAAAAACCTAAACTACAATTTTATGAAAGACCGCAAAATGAAGCGAAGAATTAATCAGTTCAGATTATCTACGGCGCTGTTGGGAGTCGCCCTATTGGCAGGATCCGCCTGTAACAAACAATCGCTACGTGAAGGCGGCAGCGACACCGGCATCAACATCGGTGCCAGCGGGAGAAATCCGGTAACCATACCAGCTCCGGCTCCAGGCCTGCTGACCCGCATCAATCTTGGCGGCGCCAACGGACTTATTCAGCTGATCAGTTACAACAAGCTGCTGCAGCCGGCTGTTATTATCCAATATGTCGGTAATATGCTGACAGAAAAAGATTCTGTTGTGTATGATGCCAACGGTAAACTGCAAAAGGTATTGATCTACTCTCCCGATTTCCTGTCAGCTGGAAAATTCAGCTTGTCTGGTAGTAAAAAATTTGAATGGGATGCAAAAGGAAATATCTCCCGGAAAGCAAGCTATGATCAGGAAACCGGCAAGCTGGAAGAGGATGAACAATATACCTATGATGCCAGTGGTAATTTGATTACAAGCACCGCTGTAACGGGCGGCGGTACCAATCTGAAGTTTGTTACTTCATATGTTTACGAGCAGAAGAACATCAAAAAAGAAACGGTAACTGACGGCGCCAAACTAATTTCTCAATTGTCGGTGACTGGTTTTGATCAACATCCGACCTGCATCACAAATCCTTTACTGCGCTATTTACTCGAAGATTCCGGACATGAATTATTCAGCGATCAAAATCCATTGGAAACAAAGCATATTCAATATGTTACCCTCAATGGCAAACAAGATTCCATTGTAACAGTAAAGAAGAATACTTATGAGTATAACAATGCCAACCGCCCGGTAAAAGTGACCTTCACCAATACAATTTACAATATCGGTAATCAGCAGCCAACTACGAGCAAAGGTAATGTTGGCTACGAGTACAGCAAGTAGATAGAGTAGTATCAGGGACCTACAAATTAACAATATCTATTTGCAATAAGAAGAAAACCTCCTGCAGAACGGGTAAGATGCTATGATTGAACATGCGCCGCCCATTCTGCAGGAATTTTATTTCAATTTATCTGATGCTAACGGTAAAGCGCCCTTAATGCAATAACATCATTGGCGTTAAAAGGCCTGTCACTTCCATCTGAGCAAGCCAGCATCCAACTATTAGGATCTGCCGCAGTAGGGGTACCTGGAATATTGATAGCGCCTACATCAGCCTGTCCTTCATCACCTCCGGACCCGCAACTATATGCACGGTTAAAATAATCTGTATGGCGGAATCCAATAGCATGACCAATCTCATGTGCGATGATCGTAGCAAGATAGCCCTGATCGGGTGTATTTCCGATAGCATTGGAGTTTAATAAAATAGGGCTGGCTGGCTCTCCTCCATTCGAAGGGAATCCGGCAGACTGCCCAAGTACCTCGTCCCCGAGGTCCGCATATTGAATATCAATGTTTCCATTGTTAGCAACCCTCCGGAAGGAAAGACGAAGCCCCAGTACATTGTACCGTGCAATAGCCTCATCTGCAGCTGCCGTATAAGAAGGTGGTAAGCCAGAAACAGAAATGCTGATCACGCGTGGTAAATTAGTGATCAGGTTAAACGTCCGGTATTGTTCAACATTGGCCATTCATTAAATGCCAGAACTTGTAAAACACAGATAACGAAGAAATAGGATAAAAAATAAGACTTAGTATCAACCAGCGCTGTCTGAAATAAACTCGCCTTTCTCCTTAACAGCCTGATTTCCCCATTCAGTGATCGCCTCCAAAACAGGAATGAATGTTTTGCCAAAATCAGTCAGGCTGTAGACAACTTTGATAGGAGGTTTTTTACCATAGACTTTTCTTTCTACTAAACCGTCCTTCTCCAGCTGTTTTAGCTGCAAACTCAATGTCATTTCCGTAACAGAGGGCATTTCTTTACGGAGTTCATTGTATCTTTTTGCTTCCTCCTTTAGATGGTATAAGATAACAGCTTTCCACTTTCCACCCACCAGATCCATTGTCAAACTTACCGTGCAGGGGTATAGCTTGCCGTTCAGTTTTATGTAATCACCAATACATTCTGTTTTCATTTTATACTTTTTTGGCACCTATCTATTTTGATAGTTATTGCAAAAGTATTCTACTAAAAATAGTTTTGCAACTATAATATTTATAGTTCAAAAATTTCAAGTACATGACTATCAATTCAGCAATAAACAGCGCAGCAATACAAGATAAACCGCTTATTACGATCGTTGGCATTTTGGGGAAACAGGGGCTTAGTGCAGCCCGTACGCTATTAGAGTCCGGGAAGTACCGGGTACGAGGAATTACACGCCGTACTGATTCACCGGAAGCGCTTGTGCTATCTCAGCAAGGAGTTGAACTGGTGAATATCCCTCTTGACCTGGGGCACCAGGCAGCGTTTGTAAAGGCATTCCAGGGATCTGATGGTGTTTTCCTGATGACGCCCAACATCGCCCCGCCAGCCACCCATGAATTCGAATTGGGCAAACAGCTGGCAGATGCGGCTGTGGAAGCTCAGGTACCTCATATCGTTTTCAGCAGTTTAGAAAATGTTGATAAGCTTACCGGCGGGAAAAAATTCGCACCGCATTTCACGGACAAGGCAAAAATTGAAGAATATATCCGTACCCTGCCCATCAAAAGCTCCTTTATTTACATGGCATTCTTTTACACGAATCTGATGGAATTCTATACGCCTGCCTTAAATGGCGACACCCTCGTGTTTCCCATCTATTTGCCCCAAGACTTCCGTGCACCCTTTGTGGATCCCCTTACAGCAACAGGACCAGCTGTCTTGGAGATCTTTTCAAATCCGGACCAGTATGCCGGACAATCCCTGCCCGTTGTCGGTGATATTATCTCTCCCCGGGAAATGGTGGATACGTTCATCAAAGTAACCGGTAAGAAAGCCGTGTATAGCTCCGCATTCTCGCGGGAGGAGCTGCTTAGTCACTTCCCGGCATTCAGTTCAAACGAGACGTTAGTACAGGAACTTACAGGTATGGTTGAATACGCAGTGGAATATGGATATTTCAGGGACGATCGCGACTTAACCTGGAGCAGAAAAATAAACCCGGAAAGCCTGAATTGGGAACAATTCCTGCGCAGCACCGGCTGGGAAGGACAGAAACTTTCATATTGAGCTTGTTATCCATTTACCATTCATGTAAGTTTTCGGCCTTTTTTCATTAATGCTTTCGATTGCAAAACCATTTTTATATTTTGGGACAAGCAATTAACAATACACGCGATGAAGCACTACAACTCGAGAAGAGACTTTCTGAAGCAGGCGGCACTGGCAACCCTGGCCACCGCTACTCCAGGCTTGCTGATGGCTGCAGCGAAGCCATATACCCGCAAAATCGGGCCTAACGAAAAAGTAAATATTGCCTTTATTGGTATAGGCAACAGAGGCGGAGAAATCGCCCAGGCGCTCTACAAAACAGGATTGGCAAACGTTGTAGCACTCTGCGACGTAGACATGGGCGCACCGCATACCCTGGAAGTAATGAAAATGTTCCCTAACGTGCCTCATTTCCAGGATTTCCGCCAGATGTTCGATAAAATAGGCAACCAGATCGATGCTGTATCTGTCGGCGTGCCAGACTTCTCGCATTTCCCCATCACAATGATGGCATTAGGCCTTGGCAAACATGTATATGTAGAAAAACCAATGGCACGCACATTCAATGAGGTGGAACTGATGATGAAGGCAGCCCGGAAGCATCCGAAACTGGTGACCCAAATGGGCAACCAGGGACATTCTGAAGCTAATTACTTCCAGTTTAAAGCCTGGACAGAAGCCGGTATCATTAAGGATGTAACAGCCATTACCGCACACATGAACTCTCCGCGGCGCTGGCATGGCTGGAACCCAAATATAACCTCATTCCCGGCCGCGGAACAGGCACCTGCTACCCTCGACTGGAATATCTGGCAGATGGCAACACAGGGGCACTCTTATAATAAAGATTTCGTAAACGGCCAGTGGCGCTGCTGGTTTGACTTTGGTATGGGCGCACTGGGCGACTGGGGCGCACATATCCTCGATACAGCTCACCAATTCCTCGACCTGGGCTTACCATATGAGGTGAATCCGATCAAACTCACCGGTCACAATAACTTCTTCTACCCCATGTCTTCCACGCTGGCATTCAAATTCCCTAAAAGAGAAAATATGCCCGCACTGGATGTCACCTGGTACGATGGAATAGACAACCTGCCTCCAATTCCTGCCGGATACGGTGTATCAGGGCTGGATCCTAATATTCCACCTCCAAGCAATGGTCCTATCGCACCTGCTAAACTGAATCCTGGTAAGATTATCTACAGTAAGGAGCTTACATTTAAAGGAGGCTCGCATGGCAGTACCCTCTCTATCATCCCCCAGGAAAAAGCAAAAGAAATGGCGGGTAAACTACCAGTAGTACCGGAAAGTCCGTCTAACCACTTTAAGAACTTCCTGCTGGCTTGTAAAGGCGAGGAACAAACAAGATCTCCGTTCGCCATTGCCGGTCCGCTCAGTCAGGTATTCTGTCTTGGTGTACTGGCGCAATGGACAAGCGAGAAATTACAGTTTGATAGGGAAAAGAAGATCATTACTAATAATAAACATGCAAATGAATTGCTGATAGGCCCTCCTCCAAGGAAAGGCTGGGAGCAGTACTATAAAGTTTAATGAAAGGGGACTACGGTCCCCTTTTTTTGTGCGCTGCAGGAAATGCTTTTTTGATTTGCACGTGAGATTCGGGGCTGCGCTAATAAAAAGGAACACTTATAAATGGTATGAGGTCATTACTAAATCTCTCCTATTTTGACCAATTCGCATATTTTTTTTGCCCCGCTTATATTTTATTAAATAGCTAATCGATTTATCCATAATTTATTTCAACAATTAAACTATTTCTTTTACCATTCCTCAAAAAAATATTGAATTTGAAGGAATCCATTCATATTTTGTTGATCTATGATACAAAAATCGAGAGACCAATTTCTAAGCCGGTCGTGGATCGGTATTTTATGTGTATGTAGCGCAGGATTCCTACCTGGCCTGCACGCAGCCGGACAGTCCATTCCCGTAGACCTGCAAGATTTTTCAGCATTCAGAAAAGCCGGCAGCTCCTGGCGGATTGCAGGTGAGGTATCCACCCTTCCCGATAAGCCCAATACCTTTAATTTTTCTAAGGGAACAGGCATATTAGTGAACCAGCCGGACCAAAAAAATCCTGGTCAGGACCTCTACACAAGTATGGAGCATGGCGACCTGGATCTGGAGTTAGACTATATGATGGCGGCAGGCTCCAACTCCGGCATTTATTTCCAGGGCAGATACGAACTCCAACTGCTGGATAGCTGGGGAGTACGGTCACCGCGCCCCGGAGATAACGGTGGTATTTATGAACGATGGGACGATAGTAAACCAGAAGGACAAAAAGGTTACCAGGGCTATGCGCCGCGCCAGAATGCCAGCAAAGCGCCCGGCCTGTGGCAGCACCTGAAGGTTATCTTCCAGGCGCCTCGCTTCGATGCTACTGGTCAAAAAACGGAGAATGCCAGGATACTCCGTGCAGAACTGAACGGCGTGCTCATTCACGAAAATGTTGAGCTGCAAGGCCCTACCCGTGGATCCATTGGTGACGGAAATGAAAAGGCTACAGGACCGCTGCGCATTCAGGGAGACCACGGCGCAGTAGCATTCAGGAACATCCAGTTCCGCGAGTATAGCAAACCACGGCCCACCCTTGACAACCTGCAGTTTGTTGAATTTAAAGGCCGTTATCAGCCTTCTGCTGATTATACAGCAATGCAGCCGGAATCAAAAGGCCGTACTACAAGCCTCACTGCCAATGCAGGCGCCCTCTCCAGGGAATATGTGCTTATTTATAAGGGTAACCTTACGGTAAAGGAAGCCGGCGAGTACACCTTTGAGATGAACGCTCAAGGCGGACAGGGCATGATGAAGATCAACAATACTATAGCCGTTCAGCCCGGAAATAATAATCCGAAAGGAAAGATAACATTGCCAACAGGAAGCCTTCCGGTGGAAATCATGTATTCCCGCTCCGGCGACCGGGGTACACCGGCATTAGGGCTGAACATTACGGGTCCGGGTATCCGGACATTTTATACAGGTGATCC
Organism: Chitinophaga sp.; assembly: GCF_035538455.1. GTDB lineage: Bacteria > Bacteroidota > Bacteroidia > Chitinophagales > Chitinophagaceae > Chitinophaga. The sequence continues at coordinate 40,708 of NZ_DATLKJ010000093.1, read as the reverse complement.
CGTTATATCCGCGGCAACTGATCCCATTCTTGTAGATGCAGCATCCAATACCATTCTCCGGAGCTTTATCGACCTTCCCGGAGAGAAGAAAGTAGTACATGCCGTTTCAGTAGGCAGCCCGGAGAATGTGCATTATACCTACGATCTTGATAAAGGCGCCATTGTACAGGTATGGCGTGGCAACTTCCTGGAGACCACGCCCATGTGGCATGATCGGGGCGACGGCACCGCGCGTCCGCTCGGAGCCTTGCAGCGCCTGGGAAAGCCGCTGCTCACACTATGCCGGCTGGCAGCGCCGCAGGCGGCATGGAGCACTGATACCACCGGCAGCGGTTATCGCCCGAAAGGATATATACTGGATGAAAATGATCGTCCCACTTTCCGGTACCTGGCTTACGGATCTACTGTAACAGATGTAATACGTGTACTCGAAGACGGACACGGATTGTTACGCGAGATCAATGTAACAGCGCCGGGAAATGACCTCTATGCACGGATTGCAGAAGGTACGCGTATAACGTTACTGGAAAAGGATATCTATGTGATTGACGACAAAGCCTGGTACCTCCAGTTAAAAGATACAGGCGATGCAAAACCTGTGATACGGAATGCCGGCGACAACCACCAGGAGCTGATCGTACCTGTCCGCAGCAAGTTGAGTTATGTTATCCTTTTCTAATTCTAAACAAATGATTGTTCGATCAGCGAAACAAGGGGCAACAGATTGCTGTATACAGAAAAATACAGCCGCACAGTTCCTTCCGCAGATTGAAAAGACAAAGCACTACCGGATGAAAAATATTATAAAGAAAGTTGCCGTCTGCCTCCTGCCCCTGTGTGCAGCATTTAGCGCATCTGCGCAGGAAACACCCAAGGAAGAAGATTATTTCAGGATAACGAAGGTAACCGCGCCAGAAGGCATTTTGCTGGAAGTAGGTGGCCTCACTGTTTTGCCCAATGGCGACCTCGGTGTATCCACCCGTCGGGGCGATGTATTTATTGTGAAAAATCCCACCAGCCGCCGGCCCTTCTTCAGCAAGTTTGCCACCGGCCTGCACGAGATACTTGGCCTTGCATACAAAGACGGGGCACTCTACTGCGCGCAGCGTGGTGAGTTGACAAAGCTTGTAGATACAAATATGGATGGAAAAGCCGATGTATATGAAACCGTATATGCGTGGCCGTTATCAGGTCATTATCACGAGTACAGCTTCGGTCCCAAAATGGCGCCTGATGGCTCCTTCTTCGTGTCCGGCAACGTTGCCTTTGGCGATGAAGAATGGTGGCGGGGGGAAAGTCGTGTTCCCTGGCGCGGATGGACAATGCATATCGCTGCAGATGGCAGCAGCATGGAACCATGGGCTACAGGCATGCGCTCTCCCTGCGGATTGAGTATGGTCAACGGAGAATTATTCTACACAGAAAACCAGGGCGACTGGGTAGGCTCCGGAGGCGTATGGCAGGTAAAGAAAGGAGACTTTGTAGGTCACCCCGCCGGCCTTCGCTGGACCAACCAACCCAACTCTCCGCTACAACTTACAACCGAGCAGCTATACGCACAGGTAGATCCCCGAAAGGTAAAAAATGCAGAAGGCCGCTACATCAAACCGGAGAATGTGGTAAATGAGCATTTCAAAACCATGTACGATGTAAAAAAAGTAATCCCTGAGCTGCGCCTGCCCGCAGTGTGGCTCCCCCATGGCATATTAGGCATCTCAAATTCGGAAATGGTCGCTATTCCTGAAGGAGTATTTGGTCCCTTTGCCGGACAAACACTGGTAGGCGATCAGGGACAGAGCAAGATCATGCGCGTGGTGATGGAAAAAGTAAAAGGCGAATACCAGGGTGTGGCTTTTGATTTCCGCACCGGTTTCCAGTCTGGAGTACTCCGCCTGGCATGGGGACAAGACGGCTCACTCTTCGTAGGTGAAACGAACCGCGGCTGGGGCTCTGCAGGTGATGCAAACGAAGGCCTGCAACGCCTCGTGTGGAGCAATCGCGTGCCTTTTGAAATGCAAACAATAAAAGCCATGCCTGATGGATTCGAGATCGAATTCACCCTGCCGGTAGATAAAAAATCAGCAGAAGATATTGCATCTTATTCAGTGGAAAGTTTTATCTATAAATATCATCCCGTATACGGCAGCCCTACCGTCAACATGGCTAAATGCGCAGTGAAAGGCGTAAAGGTTTCGGAAGATGGACTGAAGGCCCGCATCATTGTAGAAAATATGCGCCAGTATTACATTCACAACATCACGCTGGAAGGCGTCCGCTCAAGGGATAATTTCTATTCGCTGGTACACCCTTCCGGCTACTACACATTGAATAATTTCCCTGACGGCCCAAAGCTATCCCTGAGCGAAGTGAGTACGCGTAATTCTACCATGAAAGCAGCAGCGGCAAAAGTTGCAGCGATTGGATCAAAAGCCAGTCCTGGTGCAAAAAATGAAGCAAAGCCCACCACCCCGGCTACGAAGCCGGCCGTATCGAAGGCTGTTACCTATGAGGAAGTAAAACCGCTGCTGGTAAAGTACACCTGTGCGGCTTGTCATAATCCGGAAAAGAAACAGGTAGGTCCTGCATTCAAAGACATCGCGAAAAGACGCTACAGCAACGATCGTATAGTAAGCCTGATCTACAACCCCAAACCGGAAAACTGGCCTGGATACGCTACGGAAATGCCGCCGCTGCCTCAGGTACCTAAAACAGAAGCGTTGAAAATTGCCGGATGGATCAATTCCCTCCGCTGATTATTATATTATGCCATATGAACAGGGCATCCATTTTAATATCGGTATTACCGCGTTAAAGTGGATGCCTTGTCTGTCAATGAGTAAGTTAAAGGCGAAAAAGGATTTCAATTGCTTCAAAATGAGAACTATCTATCCATATTGTCAATCGATTAAACTAAAATTTTTTCAAGAAATACCATCGTCTTGTAACTTTTTGTAAATTTATAATTCCAATGCTATATCAACCGCTTTCCAAGCCAGACAAGTAGCCCAAAGACCGGCACAGGCGACCCTCATTTTTAACCCGATGCGATTGGAGTAACAAGGATATTAAACTAATAATCATTCCCCCTCAACATAACCCGGATTTCTATGAATACAGAGATAACTTCAACCCTTTCTCAAGACCAAATTCACATTAATCCGAATTTTCCCTCACTTTAAACTAAACATTATATGAATAAGGAATTCAATGTGCCTAAGCCCGTATACCCCTGGACAACCCTTCAAAGCCCCTTCGCCGGCACCTTCTGTGAAGAAGAAAAAAATTGGTATGACCAGGACTATCAATTCTTATCAAAAGAGGCAATGGCAAGATATAGAAAGATGCGATTATTCGATGTTGGGCCATTTATGATACCAGCTGCTACTGAAAGGGACAGAATTCGTCATGCAACACGTTTTGCAATTTATATGACGGTAACTGATGATTTTGTAGAGCTTTTACCGATAAAGGAGATAGCAGCATTCAGAAACCGGATTTTTGAGGTAATGATGGGCGACGATCCCCGGCCGGAGGAAAAAGGAATATTACGTCAGATGCAAACAAACAGAAAGGAGTGGATGGCGCTTGGAATGCCGGACTTCTGGCTGGAGCGGATAGCCACGAATTATAAACATCGCTTTGTTACCGACGGAATCATGGAAGAATCACCATATAAGATCAGTAAGAACATTCCCCCTATTCCCCTCTTTCATTTAATCCGTGCCAATTCAATAGGCATGATTCCATTTGTTGATCTGATTTGTCCCACAACTGGCTTTGCTTTACCGGATTTTATTTATAATCACACCGTTATCCAGCGCATTGTTATGCTACAGGCAATCATTGTAGCGCTTCAGAACGATTTTGCAACTATCGGTAAGGAGCTTGCGATAGAATCAGAGATTTTCAATATCATCACATTACTACAGCATCACCATAAAATATCTTTTGATGAAGCCTGCACAGAAGGAATGAAGATTCATGATGAGTTTGTAAACGAATTGGTAACATTATCAAACCATCTACCGGATTTCAGTCCGTATCAAAAAGAAACAGCGGAGTTTATTTTCTACATAAAACAAATGATCAGCGGTTTAAATAACTGGTATTACCAAAGCGGAACGAAACGGTATGAACCCGGTGGTTTCGCTGTGCCACCAAACGGGAGAGGTGAGACGATGGACAGAATAGAGATTAAGCACTTCTAGCGTATCCAGGGCTGCTCGGGTACCAACAGAAAAAGGTACCCGGACAGCCTCAGGAATTATTACTAAAACTCCCATCTTTCCCTTCCCGTCTCCTTTACAAGCGATAGCTCATCGATGTTCCGCACAGGTGGTTCCACGCCGAGCAGGTATCGTACGAAAAAGTCACGTTTCCGTTTACGGCCGTAAGCCCCGCCATCACTGTGCCCCATGCCGGGTATGGGCAGGAATTCGAAGTCTTTTCCCGCCTTGATCAATGCATCCGCTACACGGTAAGTGGATTCGGGCGGTACGTTGGTATCGGCTTCCCCAACGATCAGGAGCAGGCGCCCCTTGAGTTTGGCGGCATTGGTAACGTTGGATTGCTCTTCATAATGCTTTCCAACAGGATAACCCATCCATTGCTCGTTCCACCATTGTTTGTCTACGCGGTTATCGTGGCATCCACAGGCGGCCACGCCAGCTTTATAGAATTCAGGGTGGAAGAGCAATCCGCCAAGCGTGTTTTGTCCGCCTGCGGAAGTGCCGTACAGGCCCACGCGCGTGGTGTCTACGGAGGGGTATTTAGCTGCCAGGGCTTTTATCCAGAGGATACGATCTGGGAAACCGCCATCGGCAAGGTTCTTCCAGCAAACATCATGGAAGGCCTTGGAGCGGTTGGCCGTTCCCATCCCGTCGATCATCACCACAATAAAACCAAGCTCGGCAAGGCTTTGCATTTCACTATAGTGTGTGAAGGACTTGGGTACATAGGCGCTTTGCGGTCCGGCATAGATATTTTCGAGTACAGGGTATTTTTTATTCGGATCAAAATCGGAAGGCCGGCTTACGATACCCCAGATATCCGTTACGCCGTCTCTACCCTTAGCCACAAAGACTTCCGGTGGCCGCACCCCGGTTTGCTGATAACGTGAAATATCGGCGGTTTCCAGCAACAATACTTCGCTGCCGTCCGCAGTGCGGCGCAGCTTTGTCACTGGCGGTACATTCACCTGTGAGTAATTGTCGATATACCAGGCTTTATCAGGTGAGTAAGTGATATGATGATGTCCTTTTTCTGGTGTCAGATCTACACGTTTTCTACCGTTAAAGCCTATACGGTAATAGTGCAGGTGATAGGGATCTTCGTCTTCATTGATACCACCGGCACTGAACCATACTTCTTTTCTCGTCACATCAATGCTGTCTATATCCCGTACTACCCAATTACCTTTTGTGACCTGCTGTTCCTTACCGGTAACAAGGTCGGTCATGTAAAGATGTCGCCAGCCGTCCTTTTCGGATGTATAAAAGAGATAGTTGGTACCGGATGGATAGAAGGTCCATAGCCTGGATTCGTAAATGAATGTCGTGCTCTTTTCATCTATCACGGTTCTGGTAGCAGCAGTTTGTGCATCCACTTCTATCACCCTAAAGCGCTGGTGTCCGCGGTCTCTCTTCTCATACACGAAGTAACGCGGATCATTGCTGCGCCAGTGAAATTCCGGTGCTTCCAGGAAGTCGATCTCCCCTGTGTTAATCCGGGAGGCTTTCCGCTGGTTAAGGTGGAAGAGGAAAGGCGTATAGGTGGTAAAGGCGTCGCCGGGTTGCTTGTAAGGCTGCGAGCGCAGCTGGCCGCGGGTACTCCCCTGCTCGGAGGTGAGCACATAATATACTTCAGTGTCCTTAACAGGGTGGATGAGGTAACCAGCGAGGTATTTACTATCGGGGCTCCAGGCCAGATAACCATAAGGTTGTGCAGTACTCCCGTCTGTCGTGAATTGTATAGGCAGACTGCTGCTATCAGTAGCTTTTACATACACATTACCATCCTGTATATAGGCTTCCCATTGCTTGTCGGGAGAAATATTCCGGCTGTGGGGTTTCCTGTTGTTTTGTGGTGGCTGATTGCGCACGAGGCGTTGGGTGTCTGTGATAACCTGTCGAGCGCCTTTCACGGCATCTACATACATGTATTCCTTTGCTCCGCCTTGCAGGTCGTTACGATACCAGAAAGACCTGCCGTCCGGCTGCCAGTGTGCATCCACATTGGTTTTAAAGATGGTATTACGGGTAATGCTGTCCAGGCGCGTTGCACGCTGGTACCGCTTCACTATTTCCGCATGCGTAGGCTGAAAGCGCGTGATAGTTTGCGCAATGGCTGATCTGTTGAAAAACGACCAGCAAAGTAGTATGCCGAATAATATTTTCTGCGTCATACTGTAAATGTAATGTCCGCTACCCTGACAGTTTTATCAGTTTTTAGCCGATTCTGATCAGTAATTAACTGCAATTCCAACGTTGAAAGCAGCTCCTCCCCGGCCCAGGAGTAAAAGAAAGGCGTCATAAATGAAAAGACCCGGGCTTCTGGTCAGAAACCCGGGCTTGTATATTCAAACAAGGGACAATAATCAGAACTTATCCCAGAAAAGCCTGGTGGTCAGTATATCGCCACCAATGCTGACAGCTGCCATCTCACAGTTTTGAGCATTCACATTTCTTTCTCCTATCGGGTATATATAGCGTTTGGGAATATCATTGTAGATAAGTCCTGCCGGTGCATTTAAAACGGGATAATCATATCGGCGCCATGTCAGCCAGCCTTCTACTCCACGGTTATAAAATGCCAGGTACTGCTGCGTACCTATCTTCTGTTTAAAATTACCGGGCGCTTTATCATAAGCCACATCATCCCGTTGGATATAAGTGTTGTATTCATCTGCCGTGCATCCCCAGTAAAGCAGGGAGGCTTTAACGGCATTGTTATAATGTTCCGTGGCTGTACCGGATACATTGAAACCTCTTTCCTTCGCTTCTGCCAGTAAAAAGAATACCTCACTGTTATCAAATAAAAGCGCTTCAAAGTCAGGAGCCGTGATCAACGGGTTTATATGTGAGCAGGAGCCGTAAACATTGGAGGAGCCATATTTTCCGCCGGTATAACCATTGTCTTTCAGTGTAAAATAATTTTTCCTTCTCGGGTCCTGTAACTGGTTCATCAGATCAACAATTGTATTGGCCGGCACCCAATCTGTGCGACCGGCCTGAACAAGATCTGCCCATACCGGGTTATTGTTGGGCGGGGTAGCCAGGTACTTCAAGCGTGCGTTGTCCGCAGCTGTTAATATTAAGCCACCGCTATGACTAGCCGCAGATTCTGCCACTGCCCTGGCCCTAATCGGATCAATATCCGCCAATTGTAATCCCAGCCGTAATTTCAGGCTGTTGCCAAACTTAATCCATGCAGCCACAGATCCGTTATATATTATATCATTATTGCCCAGGCTGGAACCACCAGGATCAAGTCCGTTTATATCGGTATCCAGTCTTTTCAGCAGATCGGCAAAGATAATATCCTGTTTATCATATACGGGCAACATATTGCTGTTCTGTAAAGCCTGTGAATAGGGTATATCTCCGAAAGTGCTCACCAGTAATGAATAAGTATACACCTGCAGCAGATCAATGACCAGCAGCCTATTTTTAACCTCTACAGGATCGGGGTTTGCTTCCCGGGAAATCACCGTCTTAGCTTCTTCCAGATCTTTGAGCACATCACGGTACAATCCATCCCAGAAAGCGTCCGGCAATTTCCTTTCCCGCAGCAGATATCTGCTTTCTGTTGGATAAGTTGTCTGCGCCCAGTATTGCGCCATCAGGCGGAATACATTTGTAAAAGCATTGCTGTTAGTAATTACATCTGTGAGGCTTTTCTCAGCCGCTGTAACCAGCGTGGCCCCCGGCACTGTGGCGGCGCCTTTGGTGGGCGTATTCAGCTCTGTTTTGGTACAGGATAAGAGCATCATCATGTAAAGCCCTGAAAATATTATTGCTTTCTTCATGTTATTGTTTTTTAGAATCTGCACTTCAGGTTAAAACCATATGTCCGGGCTGTCGGATAGCCGCCCCCCATGTTTCCCTGCAGGTTGCCGCTACCCAGGTTATCTTCTGGGTCAGCATAAGGCAGTTTTTTATGAATGATCCACAGGTTGCGACCTATAACAGCAATATCAATTGCTTTAATCCAGCCAATCTTTGAAATCAATGCCGGTGGCAGCGAGTAACTCAACGCTATCTCCCTCAGCTTTATATAACTGGCATCATAAATAAACTCCGCATGTGGACTGGAATTAGAGCCTAGGCCCCGCTGGCCTGTATAAGGCACTCTTTTGGTGTTGGGATGCCTTTTGCCATCTGCATCAATGACAATACCGTCATAAATCACACCGCCATCGGGACCGGGATCACGTACAGATTTGCCCAGTTCATTCAGCCCGGTGGTATTGGGATACAGACCGGCGCCTGTGCCATAAAACATGTCCAGTGAAAACAGCTGACCACCTTGGCGCATATCTACAAGGAAGCTGCAGCTGATGTTTTTATATGTAAAGATGTTGGTGATCCCTCCTATCCAATCGGGATTGGGATTACCAATAATTCCATTGCCGCCCGTTTTATAATAACCACTTTCATCAACAATACGTTTTCCTGTTTCAGGATCAATAATAAAGTCCGTCCCTCTGATTACGCCGTATGGCCCGCCCAGAGATGCATTCAGGGAAGTACCACTTTGGAAATTCCCAGCTCCCAGCACTACATTATCTATACCCGCCGGCAGGGAAAGTATTTTATTGCGATTACGGGCCCAGTTCAGGTTGATTGCCCAGGAAAAATCATGCGTCTTTACAGGCGTTGCGTTCACTGTCACTTCTATGCCTCTATTTTCTACATTCCCGGCATTCACCACTTTGGTATTATAACCCGATGCAGTTGATACGGGCGCAGCAAGGATCTGGTTAATGGTATTGGTTTTATAGTACGTAATATCAAAGCCAAGGCGATTACTGAAGAACGACAGCTCAAGTCCGCCTTCAATACTTTTAGTGCGCTCCGGTTTTAAATCAGGGTTATTCAACGCCCCGGCAACAGAAAAACTCACCGCGCTGCCGAAAGGCGTGGGCTTATCATAGGTGGTAAGCACATTCAGCGGAGGCGCATCACTGCCCACTTCAGCATAGTTCAGCCGCAATTTCCCAAAGCTTAACCAGGTTAAACTCTTTAGCAGCTGCGAGAATGCAAAGCCTGCCGATATGGAAGGATAGTAATAAGTATTGTTATGTTGCGGTAAAGTGGAGGAACGATCACGCCGTATCGTCGCATCCAGGAACAACATGTCTTTATACCCCAGGTTTGCATCCGCGAAAATACCATCTACCTGCGTCTCACTGAGAAATTCAGAGGGGGCAATGATCGGGTTCACAGAATTATCGAGAGTATATAACTTAGGAGCGGAAAGTCCTCCGTTAGTAGAGGCGAAAACAGAGCTGACCTTCGTCCGCCGGATATTGGTACCCAGCACACCTTTCAGGACAAGCTGTTCTGTGAGCTTCTTATTCAGGTTCAACAGCAGGTCATAATTGTATTCACTGAAGTTGCGGTTGAAACGCTGGTACCTGGAAACACCTCTGCTGCCAACAGCAATCCTTTCCTCCTGTGCTTCGCTGTAGGAATCGAGGGAAACGCGTCCCAGTAAATCCAGCCAGTCCGTAAGCTTGTAGTTTAAAGAAACATTCCCAAAATAACGGTAGCGTTCATCATTCTCATAATTTTCGTAGCGGTTCCAGTAAGGATTATTTTCGTATAGGGGTGATGGATCGGTAGTGCTCTTCATATTCCAGGTAATATTCCTGCCAGTATTGAAGTAAGCAGCTTTCTGATCCATCATATCAACATTCAAGGCATAGAACTGACGGAAACTTCTCATAACATTATTGGCATCATACCCCGTACCATATCTGCCTTTGCCGCTTGTAAAGGTGTAGTTGATATTACCTGAAGCTGTCAGACGATCTGTTACACGATGAGACGCGCCGAAGTTCACCATATCCTTACCCAGCTTACTATTGGGCAGCAATCCCTTTTCTGTTGTTTTGGTATAGCCCAGTTTGAAGTAACCGTTGTCTCCGCCACCGTCTATCAAAATACTATTGTTGGTTGCCAGCGAATTTTCGAAAAAACTGTTGGGATCATGTTTCGGCGCAACAAAGGGGAATGCTTTACCATAAGTTGGAGAACCCTTGTAGAAAGACCGCCAGTCATAAACCATCAGATCAGGATTGTACGGCGCTCCATAAGAAGCATCTTCTGTTAAAGGCGAAATCAGGTCTTTAATACCATCACCATTCACATCTTTATAAAAGAAATACCCATCGGGAGAATCATACACATTACTGACAGGATCATAGTAACCTTCTCCAAATTGTTTCTGGTAAACAGGCAACGTGCTTTTGTCAGCCTTACCGAACACGAGCCCTGTATTTACAGTAATCCCCAGACCTTTCCGTCCTTTCTTTGTCGTTATCATGATCACGCCGTTTGAAGCACGGGAGCCATAAAGTGCCGCAGCGGCAGCGCCTTTCAACACATTTACTGATTCAACATCATCCTGGTTGATGTCTGCTGCTGCATTACCATAATCATATCCGCCGCGGCCCAGTTTCTGTGTACCGGAATTATTGTTCGTATTATCTACCGGTACGCCATCAATAACAAACAACGCCTGATTATTGAAAGAAATAGATTTGCTACCACGTAGTACGATATTGGAAGAACCGCCCATCATGTTGTTCTGGCTGACCTGCAGCCCCGCTACTTTACCTGAAAGCGCGCTTACAATGTTGCTGCTTCTTGTTCTGTTCAGTTCATCAGCGGTTACCTGCTGGGATGAATAAGCCAGTTCATTTTTTTTCCTTTTGATATTCATAGCCGTCACCACCATCTCCCCCAATGTCTTTGTATCTGGCACGAGTACTACAGTGATGTTGAGCGAATTACCCACAGTGACCTCTCGTGGTTGATAATTAATACTGTGAATCTGTATTACAGCGTCGTTACCAGGTACATTGAGCATAAACCGGCCGTCTTTGTCAGTAAGAGCCCCCGTAGAAGCGTTCTTGAGTTTTACAGTAACAAAGGGTATAGGTACTCCGTCTTCACCTTTAACTATTCCCGAAATCTGTTTCTGTTGGGCATGCGCCAGCTGTATACTTATTAAAAGTATAGTGATAACATGGATAATCCTCTTCATAGCAAATAAGTTTTTGATTTTGGTGATCACAATCTCAAGTGGCAGTAAGCATATTTAAGTTCATGGAGTTGTGGTGTCATTTCGCAATGACAACAAACAGGTCATACATTCATAATATCAAGATGATCTTATGAATATTCATTTAAAATATATTCTTCTCTAGATGCTGATGTTAAAGTGAAAGAGACGTTGGCCTTCATCTCCATTGCAGCTGCATACAGAATCAGTCAGCAGCCTAATTTACACTGAATATTAACAACCTTGCACACTGAAATTGATGACTACTTTGCAGAAATTAACCTCCGAAAAATTACCTGCTACTAATAAATGAAAGCAGAAACACCTGACGCAGTAATAGTGCCGTAACTGGTATTTGCTTTCCAAACGGGGACTCATATGATTTTCATATCAACAAGAAATGTACATATAATTAGAATTCCTTACTCTTTTTTAAAACACAAAATAGATCATATCAAGTATTATAGCAAATAATAAACATTATCACCATAAACAAGACACATACCCTCAATACGGATGTTTCATTTCTTAGTAAAAGTTCGTTAATCTGTATAATGTACAGAAAACAAAAAGAGGCCATACAAAAGGAATTCGGCTAAAAAGGAAAACCCCGCGACTAACGCAGGGTTTAAAAGTTGCTTGTGAACACTATGGTATAAAAACCGATTCTTATTACAATTAAACCGCAAAAATCAGCACGTTATGCAAAGAAAATATGAAACTTTTCCAACATCATTTTCTCTGCCGGACTTTCAATAAAATGAACAGGCTTATCACCCATAAAGCTAGCCCACATAGTAAAAGTACTCGGAGGCCCAATCAGATAATCACATTGCGACATCAGATAATGGTCCGTTTTTACATTATTACGGGAAATGATTACCTCCCCAAAATGCTGATGATAAACGGATTTATTCAGATCTGTATCGTTACTAAATATAATCACTCTACATTTTTTATTCAGTATCGCCAGCAGCTCAGTTATTTTACTAACATACACCTCATCTCCATAAAAATACTTTCCTCCCAGGAATTCCTTATAATCACCCCTCCGTATATGTACCCCTATCAGCAACTGCCCGTCGGTTCTTTCCAGGTAGCGTTGCTGCAGATCCGCCATGTTTACATCCGGTGCAAATAACTGCTGATATACTTTCCGGTACTTTCTCACCAGATCCTCATGCCGGAAATACCAGCCTTCCAGGAACAGCTTTTCTTTGTTACCCTGTAAGATGTAATTAACATAATCGGCCTTCCGTCCCTCATTATCAAAATCAACTGACTTGATTAGTTTAAATTTCAAGCCTTTCTTCACTAACTTCTTCGTCGACCAATCTGCAATCCAGCTTCTGTTATACTCATTGAGTTGCGGATAATCCTTATAATACTTGTGCATAAAAGGATTCACAAACTTTATCTGATGCTCCCGGCAAAAGGAATCGAAATAAACGTGCTGAAAGAAAATATTGCTCGTCTGTCCGTATGGCCTGGCTAAAACTATCGTTTTCATATAATAGTAATCCAAAATAGTGCGCAAAGATATTAAATTTGGTATTGCGCATCACCTATGTTATCGATTAAAAAAACAAAACCCGCACTTATTGTGCAGGTTTCGAAAATTGCCTATGGTCCCTCCGGTGCAAAACCTGAGCCTTTTCGTCTTTATCTATGAAAATTGGCTAAAATCAACTGATTGTGGTTTATTAAAGTAAATATTAGTTAGCATCTATTCTCCCGCACGATCCTGGAGCATAAACCGCCATTTAACATCCTTATATACTACTTTCAATCCATTCTTATTATCTACCACTACTTGTCCCTGCCACTTTCCATGCTTATCCCGTTTTGCTGTAAGCCGGTATTGCACATATTTCCCTTGTTCGTAATCGTATGATTGCCCGTCATCATCATATAGCAGTGAAGTACTTTCAGCTTCTCCATAATGTCGGATTTCCAGTGGAAGTTGTTCGCCAGGCGCCGGCGTATGCAATACCGGTGGTATCATGGTAATAATGCCTCCGTCTTTTACATACAGCGGTATTTTATCCAGGCCGGGGGCAGCAACAATTATATTGCCATTCCCAACATATTCACCGGTGTAAAAGTCGTACCATTTGCCTTGCGGTAGTATTACTTTTCTATTGGTTTGCCCGGCAAACATTGGCGCTACCAGAAGATCATCTCCCAGCATAAACTGGTCTTTTACATCTTCCCGCAGAGCAGTCTGATAAGGGTTATCTGTTCCATCCAGCGTTGCTTTTTGGGCTTGATGTTGAAACGAGAAGCCCTCCACCAGGTTCATAGCTCTGACCGGAGGCTTGCCTTCCAGGTAATACTGGGAGAAAACTGTATAGAGATAGGGGAATAATTGTATTCTCAGCAATGCCACGTCTTTTACTTGTTTCTCCACTTCCGGAAAGCTCCACGGCTTGGTGCCATCTGCCCAGGCGTTCAGCATAGCCATAGGTGAAAAGCAGGCCGATTGCATACGTCTCAACCATTCCTCCGCTGTTTTTGAGGCCCTTACTTCCGGAGTCCAAAGTACGCCGATGAAGCTGCTGTTACACAATGCGGTGATAAAATCGCGATGATTGTAATAGTCATTATAGATAACATATGGAAATGAGGATGCACCTGCATTGGAAGCCCTCACCAATCCGTAGGTCCGTATCCCTTTCTCTCTGAACCATTCTGTTGTGAGACGCTGCATCATAACCCCGTATACCTGTCTCATTTGCTCAGCGGTTGTTCCAGATGGGAATGTAGCTACATCCGGCCATAGCCAGGTGTCAACGCCATCCACTTCATCAATTTTGTACCCGGAAATGCCGATATCCAGGTGCTGTGTCTTGAAAAGATTTTTGTACAGCTGCTGAGCGGATGGCAGGGTAAGATCAGGCACCAGTCCATTCCATACGGTATGGGACCCTGACAACGGTTTAACATTGTTATATAGTGATGAAGCCGGGGATAAATATGGATTCAACCATAAGTTCAGTCGAATACCTTTTGCCTGCATTTCTTTTACAAAACCTGCAGGATCGGGGAACCTGGTTTTATCCCATTCGAATGTGCAAGGATAAGCCTTGGTTTGCCAACCGGGTTCCAATCCAATAAAATCCAGCGGAAATCCATGTTGACTGAACGCGCCAGCTTCCGCTTTTACCTGGTCTGCAGTAGATAGTGTTGGCATACGATGAGTAAAGCCCAGACCCCATTTGGGAGGAAGCACGCCGCCGCCATTGAACAGGTTATAGCGCTGCACTACTTCCATCGGGTTTTTACCGGCAAAAACATATATTTCTGTACCTGTTGTTGGAACAAGCATTTCAACGGCGTCGGAGTAAGGCTGTGCACTCCAGTCGGGATCCGTATTCCGGTCGTAAACCTTTGGCGGATGCTGACTATTGACCTGCACGGCAGTCCCTGCATACACGGTAATATAACGGGCGCTGTTTACCAGCACTCCATACCCATTGCTGGAAATGTAAAACGGAACAGGGGCATGCGAGCGGCCATCATCCCGACCCTCATAGTGATCCATGTGCAGGTTAAGCACTTGCCCTCTGCGGTTAACCGTTTTGAATTGCAGGCCGAGGCCAAATAACTGCTCTTCCTTCTGCAAGGGGAAATGCAGATAAACTTTCCCTTCTTTTATTTCAGCCTTACAGTCTGCCTGCGGGAGCGGGAATTGTACATCCCCTAGTTTTTGCAATGCCCCTTTTCTGGGGCTGCCGCCTGCTGTTCCAAGTAAATCCAGCTTATCGGGCTGTCCTATGGTAGTTTTCCAGACACCCGGTGCAACCTGCTCCCATTTTAAGGGAACAGGTTGCGCTTGTATAAGAGATCCGGAAACTATACCGATCAGAAAAAAAAACCATCTCATCTTCATAAAATTATTGCAGGGGATCAAAAGCACCTCCATCCCACCCGTTTGTTTGTTTAAGATTGCCATTCAACTCCAGGTGCTTGGTGTTGACAGGATAAAAATAATAATTGCCTTTAAAATCTATTTTGAATACCTTATCCACTGCCACCAATGAATCCTTGAAATACTTGCTATAGCCCAGGTCGAGATTAACCGTATCCTGTATTTTGTTGAAATCATTCTGCGGTATCAGTAGTGTGGTTACCAGTCCATGTCTTACCTTTCCATTCAGTTCTTTTTCAAATAGCTTCCATCTTCTCAGATCCCAATAACGCTTTCCTTCATAGGCGAACTCTATTTTTCTTTCCAGCCTGATTGCATCCCGCATCGCTTCCGTATTCATGCCGGATTTCAGTCCGTACATGTTATCACCACCGGCATCTATGCCTGCACGTTTTCGGATGAGTTTAAGTATTTCGTATGTCTCACTGGTATTACCTGTTTCATTGGCGCATTCCGCCAGGTTCATCAGCACCTCCGCAAAACGTATTTCCACCCAATCTGTGCTGCTGTTATAGGTAAAGAACCTGGAATAACTTACATCTACTGCTTTCTTGCAATAAAAACCAGTTTCAGTAAGGAATTGTGTTTCTGCACCAACATAATTCCACTGCCTTCTTCCGGCTTTCCCACTCAGTTCCCAGGGGCATCCGTTATAGGCGATAGTGGCAGCAAAACGGGGATCCCTGTTCCTCCAGTAATGCACCTCATCATAGCCCGCTGCCGGATCAGTGACAGGCCGGCCATTTTTCATAGGAAAAGCATTGACCATTTCCAGGGTAGGATGATTGGCTCCGGTGTTATTTTGCGCCTCACTCAGCGGACGGGTTGCTGCATTCCAGTCATTCACCTTATCAGGGTAGGAATAACGGTTTACAAAAACCACCTCCTTATTCATTTCATCAAACCAGATATTAGCGAACTTATCATAAAGACCTACCCCTGCAGATTCCAGTGATTCCCTGGCCGCCCTATTGGCTTCATAAGCCTTTTGCCATCTTGCAGGATCGTTGGAGGGGTTGAATTGTGGACTCGCATAATACAATAGGATCCTTCCTTTCAGTGCCAGTGCTGCGCCTTTTGTAATCCTGCCCAGGTCGTTACCTGTCCACACAGACGGTAGCAGTTTGGCTGCATTATCCAGGTCAGCCACCATCTGGGCAATACATTCAGATGTTTTGTTCCTGGATACCTGCAGGTTATCTGTAATCTGCTGAGGCTCCAGTACTAATGGTACGCCTCCATACAATCTCACCATACCAAAGTAGCGCCATCCTCTTAAAAATAAAGCCTGTCCTTTCAACAGGTCCTTTGTTGCGGCAGGTAAGGTTCCTCCGTCGATGTTCTTTAAAAGGATATTGATATTCCTGATTTTATCATAAGGCCATAAGTCAAACGAGTTGATTGTAAGCTGGCCATACATAACGGCCTCTCCTCCCGGGGCTTCATCTGAGGTACCGGCATCGGAGGTGTTCCAACCCGGAAGGTTATCTTCATACAACCTATTTACATAAGCAGTTGCAAGTTTATCATCTTTCCATACATCAGATTCGTTGACAGCGCCCAGGTCTTTTTTTTCCAAAGGCTTCTTGCATGCAGTAAAGCAAGCTAGTAAAACCAGAGCATATATAGTAGTATATCCGACTTTCATAACTATTTTTCTTTTCACGTTATAAAGTAATGTTCAGACCAAAGGTGTAGTTCTTCATCAAAGGATAAGAGCGCATGCTTGCTGCTTCCGGATCCCTCACCTTCACATGGTCTTCCAGCAGCAACAGATTGGTACCTGTGAAGAAGAATCGTACAGCAGCGAGGCCACTTCTTTTCACCAGCAACCTGGGCAGGTCGTACGACAAGTTAACATTCTTCAACCGTAAAAAGGATCCGTTCCGCAGCCAGAATGTGGAGGCAGCATCGGCTGTATTCCTTCCGGCACGTGGAAATGAGGCGTTGGGATTTTCAGGCGTCCAGTGATCATTCCAGTAGGCAAAATTTGTTTCTTCTGTTCTCGCTTGCGCGTAACGGACATCAATCATTGTTTTGTTACCTGACAATCCCTGAAAAACCAGATCGAGGCTCAGTCCCTTCCAGGTACACCCCAGGGCTATGCCGTAATTTATTGGAGGATTGCTATAATTGGCGATGTATTGCGCATCATTATCATCAATTTTTCCATCCGGCTTATCATCTACTGCCCCGCGGATATCACGGTAATTGAGCATTCCCAGTTCCGGTTTCTGGCCAAAGATTGTATAGCCGGCAGGTAACGCGTCGAGATCAGCCTGTGTGCGGATGATTCCCGTGGCTTCATATCCCCAGATACGGTTCATATTGTACCCGATAACGGATTTATAAACACGCTGGTTCGCAGGTTGATCCTGTATCTTTACTTCGTTTGTAGCATACCCTAAGTTGCCGGCTATGTAGTAGCTGAAATGTTTGTTAGCACTACCATTATACTTTGCAGATAACTCAAAGCCCCTTGTATTGATAACGCCGTAATTCTCTGCAGGGAGCGTTGCGCCGAAAGTGGATGGCACGCTTTGCTGCCGTGCGCCAAGAATATCATAGGTATGAGTACGGAAGATATCCGCCGAAAAATTCAGTTTACCATTCAGCATATACGCATCTAATCCGCCATTCCAGGATACAGACTTTTCCCAGGTAATATCCGGGTTCGATAATGAGCCAGGCGTGATTCCGCTGGTAATACCACCCAAAACGGCGCCATTGGAAACATTATAACGCTGCATCCACTGCCAGCCGCCAACGGCATCATTACCTATTAAAGCTATTGTACTTCTCAATTTGAGGTCATTCACAAACGTTACATTGTCCTTGAAGAAAGGCTCTTCTGACATGCGCCATATAGCTGACAGAGAAGGGAAAAAGCCCCAGCGCCTTGAAGGCGAGAACTTTACAGAACCATCGTATCTGAAAGCTCCTTCCAGGATGTATTTATCGGCATAATTATAATTTAGCCTGCCTATATAGGAAGAGCGGCCATCTTCCCATCCGCTTCCATTGGCAAACTGACTGGCGGCACTGCCGGCAAATAGCTGGTCTATGGAAGGCGAAACAAAATTGTTCCGCTGACCGTTAAAGTTATTTCCAGTGCTTTCTGCCTGTTCGTAAACCAATAACGCGTTCAGCTTATGCTGCCCGAAAGATCTGTTATAGGAAATATATCCGTCCAGCTGGTAAGCTTCCTGGTTATCATATGCTTCATAAAGGAATTCCCCGTCGTTGCGCGTTTTTATGCTCTCGAATTCATCTGTCACAATATGATTGTGCCCGCCGCTACGTTTAAACACGGACAAGTCATACGGTAAACTGAACTGCTTCACGAAATTGGTCCTGGAGTATTTATTGAACATGACTTTTAACTCCAGGCCAGGTATAAACGGCACCTTATAGCGAAGGGCAGCAATTGTGTTATAGTTCGTAAATTTTTTCTTGTTGTAGCCTGTCTGGCCTTCTGTTATTGCCAATGGCGACCATTCTACATAAGTACCGTTCAGCTTACCGTTTATATACGGTGGGACAGACTGGGTTCTGAACAGGAACGCCTTATAGAGGTCTTCCATATTATCGCCGTCACCATCATATCTCCAATAGGGTTTCTGATCGTTCCTGACATCCATGCTTACATTCAGGGAAGCCGTCAGGTTGTTGGTAATATCTGCATCCACATTTGCCCTTAACGTGTTTTTGCGAAAGTCGAGCTTGTTGAAGGAACCTGTTGCATAAAAGTAGGTACCATTCATAAAATAGCGGACCTTGGGAGAACCTCCGCTTACCGACAACGAATGCCGGGTAGTTACGGGATTTTTCCAGGCCTCGTCAATCCAGTTCCAGTTATGTGTCTTAAAATACGCCAATTCATCAGGCGAATAATACCTGGCATCATTGACAGGAATATTATCGATGCGCAGGGCGTCGTTAATTATGGTGGCCTGGTTGTAGGCATTCTGGGCTTCAGGAATGCGTATGGGTTTATCCACTCCTACTGAGCCGTTGTATGAAATAACAGTTTTGCCTTCTTTGCCTTGCATTGTTGTTACGAGGATAACGCCGTTAGCGGCACGGGAACCATATACAGCTGCAGAAGCCCCATCCTTCAATATGGAGATATTATCCACTTCACTGGGGTCCAGTGCATCAAATGCAAATTTATCCCGCACTACTCCATCAATTACATAAAGGGGATCAGCGTTGTTCCAGGTACTGGCAGCACGTATACTGATAGACGAGGCCATCCCAGGCTTACCACCGGATTGCGTGATACGTACTCCCGGCAATCTTCCCGCAAGGGCATTGGAAAGGTTGGCTACAGGCTGGTCTTTTATTTCTTTACCTGAAACCGTTACTATCGCACCCGAGAGCGTAGCCCTCTTTTCAGTTCCGTATCCAACCACTACAATTTCATTCAATCCATTAGCAGTGCTGCTAAGTGTAACGTCCAGGTGGCTGTTACCTCCAACACTGACCTCCCTGCGATTAAACCCGATGTAAGAAAAAACCAGGACGGCATCAGGTGCTGCATTAATTGCGTAACGTCCATTTTTATCAGTAACTGTTCCTCCTGGAGCATTCTTCACTTGTACCGTAACCCCCACCAGCGGTATTCCGAGTGTGTCCTTTACTGTTCCTGAGATACGGAAGGTATCTGTAGCCGCCTCGCCCCCTCGACGCAGCGCCAGGTCAGTCAACGATCGGGGTGTCTGTTGGGTACGGTTTTGCATATTGCCTCGCTGCGGGTCGCTCTTCACTGTTATGGTATTTCCAAATTTTTTGAACGACCAGTTCAGCTTTTCAGCTAGGCTATCCAATATATTATTAGCTGTTAAGCTATGGGCATTCATTCGAACAACTGTATCGGGATTAATGCTATGGGCATCAAAGACAAAAGTGACAGCAGTTTTCTGGTTGATAACAGAAAATAATTTTCTTACCGAAATACTTTGAAAATTTTCTGTGATAGTGGGATCTACTTGAGCATTTACACTTTTCCCTGACGAGGTATTGAACGCAATCAGTTCTGTCAGGAGGTAAATGATAAGACATCTTACCCACATCAATAATGCCGTGGAAAATCTTTTTTTCATACTTTTAACGTGTTTTGATGAAGCAAACGTCGCCTGTGCGCGGAGAGTTCCTTTTCCGCACAATGACGCATTATTACATTAACAGGCCGGTAGTCCTGTCCGATTACCGGCATTTTATGTTAAATGCGGTTATAGCATATATATGTGTATATGGGGTTTTAAAATTCAGACAGGATTACTTTCCCTCCTTCAATCCTGTATTTAAAATCATAATTGAAAGACAGGCTTTCTAATACTTCCTGTAGTGTTGGATTGCTGTATTCTCCGGTAAGTCGCCACTGCCGCGACTTCAATTGGTTGATATCAAAGTGTACTCCATAAAACCGCTCCAGTTTGGCAAGCACCTCGTTGATGTCCGCATTGTCGAAATAAATAACCATCTGTTTCCAGGCAAAACGTTCCTTGAAATTAAATTTTCCCTTTTCGATACGATCTTCCCTTTTAGTATACAAAACTTCTTCGCCAGGCGCCAATATAATACCCTTTGCACCTCCTTTCTCTACCAACACTTTACCATTTGTCAGGGAAACAATGATCTGCGGATCATTAGCAAAGGCAGCAACGTTAAATGCAGTACCCAAAGCAGTTACGGCCAGCTTTCCTGTATGTACTGTAAAAGCTTGTCCCGGTTGAGAATGGATATCAAAGCAAGCTTCCCCCTGGAGCTGCACATTTCGGTGTTTCCGGCCAAAATCACTACTGACCTTTAATACAGAACATGCATTAAGCGTTACCGTAGTACCATCCGCTAAACGAAAGCTTCTGACCTCACCAAATGAAGTGGAATATTCTTTTTCATAACCGTGGAAATAATTAAGATAGATAAAACTCCCACCCACTAATAAGAATAACACGGCAGCAGCTATCCACCACCTTCCACGAGTAGTATAACTACTTCCCATAGCAGGTACAGTGCTAAGTGCTTCATCAAGCCTGGATAATTGTTCCCATCCCTTTCTCAATTTCCGCTCATGTTTCCTTTTGCTATGTACGTCGGGATACTCGTCCAGATCGTTCTCATCCAACCATCGACATACCAGGCTTTCTTCTTCAGGAGTACATTCGTCGTTAAAGTATTTTTCCAGTAATGCTCTGTCTATAGGCGCCATAGAATTGCACTTGAAGAGGCCGTCAGTTATAATAAGTGTATAAAACACCTTATATACCCTAAACCGATTTAAAAAAAATTAAAATTTTCCGGTGGCTAATTTCCTAAGGGCCAGGGAAACATGATATTCCACTGTCTTTACAGAGATTTCCATCCTGTTCGCTATTTCCAGGTAGCTAAGCCCATTGTAGCGGCTCAGGTAAAAAATCTCCCGTGTTTTCTGTGAAACGGATTCCAAAAGGTTATGCAGGTAGGCCTGCATGTCTTTATAGCGGATATGTTCCTCAGGGTTATTTAATACGCGGGGAATAGCCACATGTTCAGTAGCCCGCTTTTTCTTTAGTCTCATTTTGAGATAAAAAAAGGCAGTATATTTAGCACAACGGGTAATATAGTTTTCAAGAGAGCCTTTTAATTCAATCTTTTCACGGCGTAACCAAAGGGAAGTAAACACATCTTGCACTATGTCTTCGGCATCTTGTTCAGAATCAGTGTAATAAAATGCAATATTATATATCCGCCGTTCATATGATTGATATATTAAGCGAAATACTATAGGGTCACCCTGTGCCAGCCCTGTTAACAAATAAACATCGTGATTGGAGGGGCGCGAAAACTCAGGTGCCATTTATTATTGAATTTGGGGAAAGATAGAGAAGCTCGCAGACAGTTTATTGTAGCATTTAAGCTAATCATGAAAGAATTTTAGCAAATAACGGGCTGGGAAAGGCACACCATTAAACACTGTAACGTACGGCTGTAACCATGCAAAAATGAAAAAACACTTAAATCCCGGTACAGATATTTTCGTATTAGTAATAGCGGGATTACCCCTTTTTATTACCATAACTTGTAACAAAATATTAAAAGTACGGTTACTGCCATTTTCGAAAAAGCGGTGGTACGACAGCAAGCAAAATGGTGCACACAAAAGCAGGAATAAGAATTATCTTCGAGGCTGATTTATTGAGCAAGGCTGTTACAAATTACAATAACCATGTTCAGAAGTACCAAATCAATCTTGACAACAAACATCATTAACCCGCACCATGCATTCAGGAAAGATTCTTTTGAAGAGAGAGACGAAAAATTATAACGCAGGATTTTGTATACTCAACTGTACTATACCTGACATATTCAAAAATGTACCACTACTGCACCCTGAAGAGAAAGCCTATTTCGATACCTTACAATTCGACAGGAGAAGGGAGAGCTACCTTCAGGGGAGAATAGCCGCCAAAAAAGCAGTGAATGTGCTGTTCCCCCATGCAGATCTGTCATCCATCCTGATCGACCAGGGCATCTTCCAGTTCCCCGTCGTAAAAACAGCCGCAACTCACAACATACAAGTAAGTATCACCCATTGCGATGCGATCGGCATAGGGATAGCATTCCCTGAAGAGCATCCACTGGGTATTGACGTAGAGAAGATAGACGATAGTAAAACGTTAGCAATAAAGAGTCAGGCCAGCGATAAAGAGCTTTCCCTGCTTCCAGGCGGCGGGTTGTCCATTACAAATGGCTGCGCCCTTTTATGGACTGTGAAGGAAAGCTTGTCAAAAATACTCAGAACTGGATTGATGATAAACTTCCACTCACTTGAAATCCAGACCCTGGAAAGAGAAGGAGTGCTGTACATCAGTACTTTTTCAAATTTCGCGCAATATAAAGCTATCACATACCTGACAGCAACACATGCTTGTTCCCTCGTGCTGCCAAGGAAAACTACGGTGGAACTAAATGCCTTCCTGGACGTACTGTCGGGCGTTATTTGACTCAGTCTTTTGCCGACTTTTCTTCCTCCCTCCAGAATACACTCTTTCCCATAGCGTCTTTTTGGGTCTTTCACAGTCGTAAATTTCCCTGTAGCCTTTCCAGTTGTTCCAGCTCTCTTTTATAAGGCGTCATAATCTGAAAAGTATGAGATGTAGATGAGTGGTTTAAATTATACTTAACAAAAGTAGCTCCTGTACCCGAAGGGCCAACGTCAATATAACAACAGGCGCCTCTATTTTCAAGATATGCTACCGTTGCGGGGAAATTCATGTAGCAACTTATGGCTTTCCAGAAATAATCATCCGGTAGCAGGCTTAGTTCTTTGCTATATACTCCCGAAATAAATCCTGCATTAGGGGCGGCCAGAGAGGATGCACTGCCTGTATTATACATAAAACTATGCCGGCCATATTCAATTTGCGGAGAATGAAAGGGATAATTGACAGGTAGCCGTAAAAACTGTATATCCAGTTTGTTCAATTCAGCCTGAAATGCATCCAGGTGCTGCGCAAGACCGGCGAGTGTAAAATGTCCCTCAAAATTGTCGGCAGCCAGATAGAGCTGATGTTTTAGGTAAAGTGGCTCCAGGTATTTATTTTCATGTATAACTGCTAACATTCCACCTGACACGTCATTACTCACAATTGATTTAGCTTGTTCAATAGCAGCTTCTATAGCACTCTCAGCGGCCCATACCCCGCTCGCTACTCCTGCCGCAAATTCACCAAGACTACTGCCAGCTACATAATCAGGGGTTATGCCTTTCTCCTGCAGCACCCTATACATGGCTATTTCTACCGCTACAATAGCAGGATGAGTGATCAGCAAATCATCAAACGGATACTCATCCATATAATAGAGTTCTTCGATCAATGACCGGCTTAATTGTTTCTGTACTATTACCTCACTCTGTTCCAGACTATTTCTGAAAATAGCATTCTTTTTAAACAATTTTTCCCCCATACCTCCGTATTGGCTTCCCTGGCCAGAAAAAAGGAATACCATATTGTCTTTACTCTTCATATTCGATTCATTTACCGGCCGAAAAGGGTTTCAATCCGTTCTATTACTTCGGGTTGATGGAAGGTAATATCGTGCATTTTCAATTCCTGCGCTATTGCCTCTGGAAGTTTTTCCCTTATACCGGCAGTTAAATGTTTTTTAAGTGTAATAAGGGATAGCCTGGGCTTTTCAGCCAGACTCCGGGCTAAATCAAGCGCTTCTTTCAGTACCAGGAATTTTGGTACCGTCTTCAACGGAACACCCCGTTCTTTTAGCTCCTCTCCTCTGTAATTCCTGGCTGAGAACAACATTTCCGTTCCTAAAGCACTCCCCAACCTTAAAGGAACCATCAGCGTACCACCCATACCTGGAGTGAATCCATATTTCATAAAATTAGTGGTATAAATATTCTCAATACCGAGAATAGTAAAGTCTGCATAAAGGCCCATTACAAACCCACCACCTATACCGTGCCCCTGCATAGCAGAAATAACGGGTATTTCACAATCCAACGGCAGCGTAAAAAAATTAAGATCATTAAATTTTATTTCTTTTTTAAAGATCCGGAGTAACTCCTCTTTTGCACCTCCGCAGCAGAAGTAATTTTCATATCCTGTAAGAATGACCACCTTATATGCGTTATTCTGCTTTATTCTTTCAAAAACTGCTATCAGGCCACTCATTAGGTCTTTAGAGAAAGTGTTATGGGAAGCCCTGTCTTCCATAGTAATCTGAGCTATATCAGGTGTTATCTCACTTAGTTTCACTACTTGTCCCATGGAAATTTTCCGTTTTGCACAAAGTTCTTAATATTGGTTTGTACCTTTTCAGTGCATACCAAAGCACTGATTTTATCTACAGCCAGTTGTTGCGTGTCCTGGTTAATAATCCACAAACGGGACATATAATCTTTCAGGTTTTTTATGGTATCTGTGTCCAGTCGCTGTAACCGGAGTAAATTTCTGCGGAGCATATCATTTACATTTGTAGTTAGTTCATCTATAAGATTTATCTGGTAAGCCTGCTCAGCAGTTAGGCTTTGTGTGGTCAGGGTCATCCATTGCGCTTTCTGATATCCGATCCGGCGTATTAGAAATGGCATTACACAGGCAGGTAACAACCCAAACAATGCTTCTGAGAGGCTAAATATGGCTTTTTTATCTGCTATCACTATATCGCTGGCGGCTATCAGCCCAATTCCGCCAGCGTTCACCCTCCCCTCTACTTTAGATATTATCACCTGGGGACAGAGAGAAAACCATTTCAGCATTTCATAGAATCCATTGGGATCATCCGCAGCTATCGCATCAGTCATGCCATTACTGATTGCAGTAAAATCCATGCCTGTACAAAAGTTATCGGGAAGTCCCTCCAGCACCACTACTTTAATGGTAGGATCCTTTTCAAGCAGGTGCAGCACCGTCATCATTTCTTCAATGAGTGTACCATTAATGCTGTTTGCAGATTCGGGCCGGTAAATCTGTAGATAACATACACCCCGCTGTTCATGTACCTTGATGGTGTTATATTTATTTTCTACTGTATGCATAATTATACCCATTGATATATTCTGTGGTAATTTTTAACTTCTGAGAAAACAAGCCTGTTCTTACCCTTTACATGTTTAAATGCCATTGGGAACTGACTGGCATCCACTTTATGATTCCTGGTACCAAACTTTAACTGTTCATTGGCTGCAAATGTATTTTCATATTCGTCAATGGATAACATGTAGCGGTCGTCCAGATGTTTGGAAAGATTGAATTGCTTTAGCTTTTGCTGTGAGTTCGCGGTAACAATACCACTATAAAACTCAGAGCAACAACCGGACCCATAGGAGAATACACCTATACGCTTGGGCATATCAAAGTTACCGTTGTCGATTGCGCTGGCTAGTGCCAGATGAGCGGTAGCACCCATAATGTTCCCTACGCGCTGGCAATATATTAATGATGGTACTACTCTTCTCTGAAAATCAGCTTCTATCTGGCTAGGTGTAGCGCGTTTCAGCTTACGCATATTTGTACGATGTGCTCCTTTGACCATTCCCCCAAATGGCGTATGAAAAGCCAGGTATTCAAATGTAGATTCATAGTCTGTTCCCTCTACCCTTTTTTGATACTCCCTGAAAGCATTCTCGCAGCAATCCAGGTAGGACAACAGAGAAACGTCAGCATCTCCGGCTTCCTGATCAGGCACCGGCCGGCAGGTATCCATCACCTCATAACCATAGTAACCGTTAGCGCCTTTATCTATCTGGAATACTACGGGATAGTCACTCACCAGTATGGCCACGGCTCCGGAGCCTGTGCTTGGTTCTGCAAAAGTTCCTTCAAGGGAAGCATCTACCACACTCATTCTTGAAATATCCGTACAAATCACCAGCGCCTTTCTGCCTACCGCTGTTTGTGATAAAATATAATTAACAGCCATTTGAAAACCGGCAGTTCCTGAATAGCAGGCTCCCTTGAGTTCTATCAGCCTGCAATTTCTACCCAGCCCCAGATAATGATGAATATAAGTACTCATTGACTTCCCAAAATCTATTCCTGATTCCGTACAGGTAATAACCATATCAATGCGGTTTCTTTCTTCTTCTGTCAAACCGTCAATGATTGGTCTGGCAGCATTTACGCCATTGGAAATGGGATCTTCATAAGGCATTGGCACCGTTTTCTCTTTCATCAACAGGTTCTCAAACCGATCGTTGTTCAGCTTTCGGGCTCTGGCCAGTTCGGCAACGTCTAATGCTGCTGATCCGCAATAAATATTCATGGCTTCTATTCCTGCTTTCATGTTGCTTAGTTTAATGGATGTACTGATAATTAATTTTTCCTGATAACAATAGATGTATTCATCCCTCCGAAGCCAAAGCTGTTGCTCAGTGTGTAGTCAATAGCTGTTATAGATATGGTATCTTTCACCCAATCAATTTCATCGGAGATCGGGTTTAGCAGATTATGGCTCTTGTGAAGAAAATTGCCTTTCATTTGAATAAGACTGGCGATACATTCAACCAGACCGGCTGCTGTTAAGCCATGTCCGATAAGTGATTTCGTGCTGTTCGCCCGGACGCCGGCCAAACCTGCCGCAAGCATGGCAGCCACCTCCGTCTTATCTCCTGTAGGAGAAGCCGTACCGTGCGTATTTACATAGTTTATGTCCCCGGGAGTAATGCCAGCCGCCTTTATTGCAGCCAACATCGCATTCTTTTCACCTGCAACAGATGGATTGGGTCCCCTGTTAGCATCTATACCAATTCCATATCCAGCAATAGTTCCATACGCCCGCTTCCCTCGTCTGGCAGTATGTATTGCCGACTCCAGTATCAAACATCCGGCAGATTGTCCGTATACAAACCCGCCATGCGCATTATCAAATGGCCGGCAGACCGCATCAGGGACTGCTTCTGCAGGTATGGCCGCCATAGCCCCCATAACAGTAAACCCCTGGTATTCGTATACCGACAGATCCATCAACGGTGCAACCACAAGTACCACATCATATTCTCCGCTGCTGATCAGCCGATACCCCTGAACAATGGCCATATTACCGCTGGCAGAAGCAGCGCCTATCGAATGTCCTTCTCCTGTAATACCTAGTGTTTCGGATATCACGCCCACCACATCGGTATCAAAGAAATTCACCCCGTAGTTGGGGTTCATAAACTGTAGCTTTCCCCGGTATTTATCCTGCGTCATCTGTAAGGTCGCCCGCTGTGTATTGCTTCCGCCGGATACGATAGCGACCCTTGCAACATCAATATCAGCATCATTTAACCCTGCATCTACCCAGGCCTCCAGCGCGCAATACAAGCCATGAAGCGTACTTGCTGAAATATTTCTCATCCGCTTAGCTTTATCAATAACGCTACTGTCCAGGTTTATTGCCGCCACAGATGACTGGAAATCAAAGTCAGCTGCCTTTCCAAGGGGGAACCTGAGCTCCTGATCACTGTATGCAATGGTGATGGCAGAAAAATTTGTTTTCCCTTCTTTCAGTGCAGCGGTAAACTGATGCTGCCCTGCACCAGTTGGTGTAATGACCCCCAATCCAGTAACCTTAATCTCATGTTTTGATACACTCATCCTTGTTTCTCTTCTAATTTTTGACAAAACAGATCCGCCAGTTCGCCCAGATTCGTAGCGGAATGAAATTCAAATCGTGGCACCTGTAACTGAAGATCCTCTAACATTTGTTCAATCAGCTCTGCCCTGGCAATTGAATCGGCGCCTAAAGGCGAAAGCATATCGCTCCGCTCTATCTGCTTGTCCCCCAGCCCG
Organism: Chitinophaga sp.; assembly: GCF_035538455.1. Lineage (GTDB taxonomy): Bacteria > Bacteroidota > Bacteroidia > Chitinophagales > Chitinophagaceae > Chitinophaga. The sequence continues at coordinate 12,214 of NZ_DATLKJ010000093.1, read as the reverse complement.
GGAAGTATTTGCCTGAGGTTGCTTGTTATCAGTGTAAAAATCGTTGCAGTATCCATTTCCTTATTTCTTTTCGATTATCAAATCTGCTAATTCATTTATTGTCTGAGCACCCACAAACTCGATCCGCGATATCTCCAAATTCAGGCGTTCAAGCGTTAATGTGATCAATTCTCCACGATCAAGAGAATTTGCACCAAGATCAACAAATGTATCATCCAGTGAAATCTGTGATCCTGATAATTCAGGAATAATTTCCAGCAGGTTTTCCTTAATAACTGCAATAACTTCATTTCTCATGTGTATCGTTTTTATTGTTTTCTTAACTATTCAGCATTACGAGCGTGTCTTTCAATAATTCAGCTGCTTCCCTCATCATTTTAATACCTATTTTATCCGCGTGTCGGTTTCTCCAATTTTCCAATTCAGTGCCTTTTACCCATTGATTAAAAGCACCCAATGCTGGTCCTGTATGCACCTGGAAGTTTACTTTATCATCTATATTCCCTTCAAAAGCCAGTTTATTACTGTAATTAAAATACCAGCGGAATACCAATGCCATTTTGCTTTTTGGATGCTTCTCTGCCTCATCGATTACGCGTTGATCCCCCTTATTCTTCAGATATGTTTTTGTCTCTTCCCATATAGTACCCAGTGGCTTCTTAAAATAATTTTTCTCTAACTGCAATATGATTTTTTCCGGTATCTCCTCCAGCGAGTCATACTGCGTGTACAGCGCAAACAGTTTGTTCGCCCGCGCCGGAAACAATACACCCTTTTTCAGCACCTGTATTTTCCCGCCTATTTCAAACATATCGCCGGCGGGCGCATAGTCAGTATCCTGCACATTAATATCCTGCAACAGATCTTTCACCGCATCACTTGTTCCCGCTTCTACGGTGCATTGGTTAATAGAACCCGTAAGTACAAAGTCAGCCCCCATCATATAGGCACAGGCAACCGCCTGCGGGGTTCCGATACCTCCTGCAAGCCCTACCCTTATGGACATAGGATAACAATATTCCTTTTCAATATCTGTTCTCAACTGCTGAATAGAAGGTAATAGCACCAGGGCCACTCCTCCATCTGTATGGCCACCCGAATCAGCTTCCACACATACATCATAGCTCATGGGCACCATCCGGGAAAGCGCGGCTTGTTCTTCTGTGATAAGCCGCGCCTCCAACAGCTTATTCACTATTTTTTCCGGGGCGGGACGCATGAACAGTTCTGCCGCTTCCGGTCTGGATACTTTTGCTAATATTTTATGATCACAGATAACAGCGCCATTATGACCTTTTCTTAAACCCTTCAGACGGTAATAAACCAGCGACTGCGTCATTTGCATATATGCCGCTGCTTCTATATTTTTAACACCATATTTCAGATAAAGTGCAACTGTTTGCATTTCAAATGCCGGATCAATAATGTTATGAAGCAGATTCATTCCATACGGTTCTCCATTTGTCAGCTCTCGCTGAATATGCACAATGTTCTGCTCGATTTCCTCCAAAGACATTCCTCCTGTACCAATGAACCCAAGCATACCTGATCTTGCCATCCGGATCACCAGTTCCTTAGAACCTATTCCCCTGTACATGGCGCCCGCGAGGTAAGCATATTTAATACTATAATCGTCACGGAATGCTTTGCTTCCGAGGCGGGTAGACAAACATCCCCTATCAGGTACGGGAACGTCTGTTTGTGACATTACCACCTCACTACTTACAGTAGCCATCTGTGCACCATTATCGATCGTCAGGGCTATACATTTTTCCCTGATCTCTTTTACCATTTTCGTAAGTATTCCGCCTCCGATTTCCTCGAACATGGTAATGCCCTTCCCCATCAGGTAACGAACACTATCTGTCCATTGTACCGAGCTTGCAATCTGTGTACTTAGCAAATCTGCTACGCTGTTATCTTCATAAGGTCTTGCCGTAGCATTAGCTATTACCGGAAATTGCAGCCGAGAGAAATTAAAATCCCTGAGGAACGCAGCAAACTCTTCTGCAGCCGGTTTCATATACCTGGAATGAAAGGGGGCGCTCACATTCAGCGGTACAATTTTGATACCCTGTCCATCAAAATCCTTCACTATCCTATTGATTGTTTCCTGTTGGCCTGCAATTACCGTTTGAGTAGGTGTATTGTAATTAGCGACATCAATAGTTGTATAACCGCCATCTGCCAGTTTTTGTCTGAGATCTTCCACCTGTAGCCCCAATACAGCCGCCATACTTCCTCCCAATGCTGCCGCCATTAATACACCCCGTTTTTGTACCAACCGCAAACCTGTCTCAAAATCAAAGGCACGGGCTGCCAGTAATGCATTATACTCACCCAGGCTGTGACCAATCAAATAAGCAGGTTGACTATCCCGGTGCCGCCGGTAATATTCCAGCGCGTTCACAACATATAAAGCAGGTTGTGTAAAGGCTGTTTGGTTCAATTTTCTTTCAGGATCCTTTACACAAAGTTCCTCAAGATCATATCCCAATATATCTGAGGCTCGTTGCACCTCTTTACTGAAAATCTTAAACAACTCTTTACCCATTCCCTTATACTGGGACCCCTGGCCGGGAAACATAATTGTTTTCATCAGTTTATTTTTAGCTTTAATGTTGATGACCACATTGAACAGTGAGGTTCATTTACCAGGGAGAAGTGATTCCCGGTAGTATGAATAACAGTTACATCTTCAAAGAACTTATCCCACCCCAAATCTTCCCCATTTTTCCAGTCACCTCCTGTAAGCAGTGAATTGTCGGCTTGGATAACAGTAACATGATTACTCAGTTTTTTGTCCATATTATATTTTGCAGATACAGATGCATTAAATACATTCCACATTCTACCGATCACTTCCTTTGGCAGGACGTTCACCGTATCATATATAAACCGAAGACCTTCTTCTACTGATCTGTGATTTATTTCTGCCACCAGCTGTTCCCCCTTTTCCTCACTGACCGTTAATCCGCAGAACCTGATTAATCCTTTAAAATAGAACCCCAGCTTTACTATTGTGGGATCGTCAGAGAAAGAAAGCGGATCAGTGTAGCAGTCCAGCAGAACTACCTCCCCCGTTACAATGGCGCCGGCTGTTTGTTTCAGCATCTCGTAAATAACAATCCCGGCATAACTGTGTCCCCATAGGTTTACTTTACCGCTGGCAGATATAGCCGCCATCAGTTTAAGGTTATGTGCCGCCATTTCTTCGATTGAGTCGCAGGGGGTATCGTTGCCGGGAACACCTTTCATCTGCAAACCATAAACGGCCCCTGTTCCGGGTACCTGCTTTGCCATATCCAGGTATGCTTCGGTAGCACCAAGTCCGCCTGGTACTATAAATGTCACCTCTTGATGATCACCGTCGCGGAGTGTAATTATATAAGCATTGGTATTGGGTAGAGATTCTCCGGCTTGCTGCATGTGGGTGATAACAGCACTCAACTTTGCGATCGAGGTATTTTTCATCACATCAATCAGCTGGATAGTTGTGTTTTTAAAAGTGGTATTTATTTTATGGACAAGCTGGATCATCACCAAAGAGTTGCCTCCCAGTTCAAAGAAGTTGTCGTGTATACCTGGCTTTTCTATCTTAAGTAATGTCCCCCATATAGTAGCCAGCTGCATTTCCGTTTCATTTTCGGGAGCAACATACTGCGGACTGCTAAATACCGATACATCAGCCACTGGCAGCGCATGCTTATTCACTTTACCATTTGCCGTTAACGGCACTTTTGCGATTTCCAGTAATAATGAGGGAACCATATATTCCGGTAGATGCTGCCTCAGGTAATTTATGATTTCGTCTTTCTCGAATGTTGCTGCAGGCACTACATAGGCCACTAAGCGCTTATTTCTGCGAGCGTCTTCGATAGTCATCACCACACATTGCTGTACCAATGGCGACTGCTGTAATATAGTTTCTATTTCTCCTAACTCCACCCTGAAACCATTGATCTTCACCTGTCCGTCCTGGCGGCCTAAAAAGATCATATAGCCGTCAGGGTGCTGACAACCCAAATCTCCCGTTTTATATAGCAGCTTTTTCCATTCAGGGTGATAAATAAAACTAGCAGCGGTTTTAACATCATCCTTGTAATAACCTTTGGCAACACCTGTTCCTCCTATGTATATATCTCCCGGTATATTTAATGGCGCTGGTTGCAGATTTTTATCCAGTACATACATTTCCTGGTTGCCAAGCGGATATCCATAAGGAATACTCTTCCATGCAGGATTAACTTTGTCAATAGGATAATAAATAGACCATATAGACCCTTCTGTAGCACCGCCCAGGCTGATTACTTCGCTATGGCTGTTGATTCGTTTAATCCTGTCCGGAAGATCCAGCGGGATCCAGTCACCACTCATGAAATATAAGCGCAAACTCGAAATATCATTACCACCTGCTTCTTCCTGGAAGTCTATTAACAGGTTTACGATTTGCGGTACAGAATTCCATACCGTTACACCTTCTTTCTTTACATAGCGAAGCCATGCTTCAGGAAGCTGTCTTTCCTCTTCTGTCGGTAGTATTAATGTTGCGCCACACGCGAAAGTGCCGAATATGTCATATACAGACAGATCAAAATTAAGATCAGAAATACCAAAGATTTTGTCTGATGCACCAATGCCAAAACGGGCATTCATGTCATAAAGTGTATTTACCGCACCCCGGTGATCAATCATTACGCCCTTTGGCTTCCCGGTGGATCCTGACGTGAATATGATATATGCCAGATCCGTATCTGATGATATGATGGTTTCATTCACGGAACTTTCTGCCGCAAAAACATGCTCCTCCAATAAAACAACATTTACTCCCGCGGGAAGATTGACTTTCCCCAGGTATTCCTGTTGCACCAGGACGATAGGAGATACCGTTTCCAAAATCAGCTCATTCACCCTTCCTGCCGGCAAATTACCTTTTACCGGAACATAATGTCCACCTGCTTTTAATATTCCCAAAACGCCCCATATCTGCTCCAGGCTTTTATGTGATACAATTGACACCGGTGCATTCAGCGGTAAATGAGCTTTCTTCAGATAGTTCGCTAACCGGCTGGCCTTATCATGAAGCGCCTTATAGGTAATCCGTTCTTCCTTAAATACGACTGCAATCTGGTCAGGCGTTCTTGCTACCTGCTCCTCGAAGAGATCTATCAGGGTTTTATGACGAGGATAATCTACCGCCGTACTATTTCGGGTTACCACCAGTTCGTGATATTCCTCTTCCGGCAGGATCTTATAATCTTTCAGTGCTTTTACAGGATTTTCAGCTATACCCTTCAGCAACTCTCTAAAGTATCCAAGATGCCGCTCAATAGTTGCCGCATAAAATATTCCCCTGTTGTATTTCAGGTTAACAATTAATTCTTCTCTCAGATCATTAATTTCCAGGGAGTAGTCGAATGCCGTTTCCTGGTATAACCCATCCAGCAACGTTACTCCGAAATCGCTGCCCTCAAGTACCTTATCGAAGATATTATGGTAGGAATACGCTACCTTAAAAGCAGCCTCCCTTCCGTTCCCCTTATACAGGTTTAATGTTGATACAAGCTGCGGGAAAGGATAAGCCGCATAATCTATTCCATTTACAAATTCTTGCTTTGTTTCCCCGGCCAGTTGTTGAAATTGTTTTCCAGATGAAACATTACTTCTGGTAATCATCATATTTACATAGTAGCCGATACTCTGCTCATATTCCTTCCCAGGTCTGCCTGCAATTGGCGTTAAGACCAGGATATCCTCTTCCCCGGTTAACCGGTTCAGCAACAAGGTAAAAGCGCTTAGAAATAATACAGATAAATTGACATTTAACTTACGGGCCACTAACTTTAACTCATCCAGTTCCTGTTTTTTCAGGTGAACTACCCCACAGCCAACACCAGCTGTATTTATTTCCTTCAATGTTGTATCGTATGGCAATGACAACAACGGTAAGTTACCGGATAATTTTTCGCGCCAGTAAGACAAGGATGCCGCTCCACGGCTGCTTGCTATATATTCCTGCTCCCATGTTACAAAATTGAAATATGCCAGATTTGGTTGTTTCTCCGTTTTATTTTCTCTTTTCAAGCGTTGTTTGCTTTTCTCAAATACAGCAGCCATAAAGAGCGCACTGGATGTTCCGTCAAACACGATATGATGGGTAACAAATAAGAGATAGGTTCTGTCAGTATCCGGGTCACGTTTCAGGTACAACCTTAACAAACAATCCGATTCGAGATTAAATGGCTTTCTTAAAAGCTGCCAGAAGGTATTTTTTACATCCTCATTCTTTTCAAGAAGACTGTAGTCAAAAAAAAGTGCGGCGGACGGCGTATTTATTTTATGACAGATCTCTCCGGTAACAATATCTCTGATAAAATTGGATCGCAAAACAGGATGGTCTTCCATCACAGACATCAGTGCCTCCCGCAATTGCACCGTATCCACTTCTCCCTCCAGTATTAAGGCGATGGGCAAATTATACGTTGTATCACCAGGTTCTAAGTGCTGAATGAACCACAATCCCTTTTGCCCTTCGGATAAGGGATATTTTTTTGTCATCCATGCTGATGTAGCTGAAGTACTGCCGCTATGGCTTATTTCCGTTACCTTTTTTTTCCATTCATATATCAGCAGATCGAATAATACACCAAAATTATCAACGCCCAATACTTGTCCCATCTTAATATCCAGGCCAAACACATCATTGATCTCCCTGATAAACCGGATCACCTTAACGGAATCGAAATCATAATCAACCAGAGATAATGCTCTGTCTATTTCAGCCATATCTATTCCAAATATCTCACGGGTAATAGCAGACAGTTGTGTGTTATATTCTATATCATTATCCGCCGGCGATGTATCCTTACCCGCGTCTGCAGTCACTATATCAGTGGTAATAGCGCTTTTCCCCGGTGTTATGGCCCCTTTGTATTCTTCGAGAATAACATGTGCATTTACACCACCTACAGCATAACTATTCAGCGCCGCCCTTCTGGGATAACGACCATTTTTCCAGGGTACCGCACCGGATTGAAGCAGCATTGAATGTCCCGGCGCCAGTTCTGAATTGATGTTTGTAAATCCCGGGATACCAGGAATGGTTTTGTGCTGCAGTGCTTTAATGACCTTTATCAGTGATGCCATTCCTGAAGCCAGTTCCGCATGACCGACAATCGGTTTAATACTGCTGACATACCATTTCTTCGTCGCATCCGTACTCAACTCCCGGTATATATCATTGATGGCCCCCAGCTCTACCGCATCAGCCATGCGGTTTGCAATACCATGTGCTTCCACGTAATCAATGGTTGCAGGATTTACGCCTGCCTGTTCCAGGCTCCTTCTAACCACCTCTTTTATACCTTTAGGGTTAGGCGCTTCCCATGACAGGTTTTTTCCTCCATGTGCAAAATAGGTCCCCTTTATCAGCGCATAAATAGTATTCTTATCCGCTTTTGCTGCTGCCAGTCGTTTTATGATGATAATGCCCACTCCTTCACTACGGACAATTCCGTCTGCGTCGTCTTCAAAGCTTCTCATCTCCCCTTCTCTGCTCAACAGTTTTCCTAAGTCGGTCAAACCTTCATAGTTGGCAGTTTCACTAGATATCACATTTATACCACCTACGATTGCCTGATCGCATTCTCCCATCCTGATGCTCTGTACCGCTTTGTGGAGGGTCAAATACGAACTGGTACAGGCGGCGTTAATCACTTCACAGGGACCTGTTAAATTATATTCGTAGGAGATTTTTGCAGGCAGCATAGCTGCTACATTTTCTGAAGAATATTCCACGTTGGAGTTACTTGTATCGTTTACCTGTGAAATGGCAATAAATACACCTGTCCTGCTGCCTGATAGCGCTTTCCTGGTTATCCCCGCAGTATCCATTAATCTACCCAATACACCAAACACCAGCTGATACTGGCGGCTCATTACCTGGGAGCTTTTGGTCTTTTGCGCATATGTTGCAGCATATGTCTCCACCGCAGCAGCATCTATACTATGCCAGTCTGCGGCATTTTCTCCGGCAGATAAAGAGATCCTTTTATTCAATAAAACCTGCGCCCATAGTTTTTCGGGGGTGTCTGAACCTGGGAATAAACCATCCATTCCTACAACAGCAATATCCTCCCTCTCTTCTGATCCATTTTCAGGGAAATGTTCTACTCCGGTTGTTTCGGTAACGGTATGCATGACAGGCGGCGACAAGGAAATAGCTGACAATACCCGTTGTTCTGCGGAAAATGCAGTGGCAAAGGGTGTGACTGCCGTAGTCTCGGCCTGGCCTGATAACCAATCTGTTTCCGCCGATATTTTTCCGGCCAGTTGTTGCAGTGTTGGATTATCGTATAATGTAGGTCCCTGCAGCGCAATACTGAAGGTGTTATTGATCTTTTGTAATATCTCAACGCCGCTGATGGAATCCAGGCCAAGATCTATAAAGGTAGCGTCATCCACCAGTTCTGCCGCCGGCACATGCAATACATCTTCAAATATTTTTTTCAGCGTTTTGATAATGGTACTCATGTCCGGACCCTGCCGTGCTGGCACAACAACTGTATTCTCCTTTTTTGCTGGTGCATTTAGTGGCGTTTCCTTGTACGTTGTTACGGTTGCCGCAGCATCTGACACATCTTCTATTACGGGCTGTAATACGACCTTCTCAAATGCAGTCAGAGATACGCTGACTGCCGTATGCATGGGCGTTGTTATCAGCACCTGGTCTGAAAACCAGCCTGACTCCTCTGATATTTTTGCAGCCAGCTGTTGCAGCGTTGGATTATCGTACAACATTGGGCCTTGCAAAGTAACACCAAAAGTATTATTGATCTTCTGCAAGATTTCAACACCGCTGATTGAATCCAATCCAAGATCTATAAAGGTGGCATCTTCCACCAATTCAGTTACAGGTACGTGTAGTACATCTTCAAATATTTCTTTCAGTGATTTGATGATAGCCGTATTTGCAGGATGCCCTGTTGGGATGCCCACCGGGGATAACTGTTCTTCTTTTGTATGCACCTCAATTGCATCCAGGGCAAGCAATGATATTTTAGCAGCTGATGGCCCTGGTATTTCCTGCACTGCCCGGTCTGCTACCGCAGAAGTCTGTACAGATGTTTTATTAAAGTGACTGGAAATAAGTGCTTCTACTTCCTTTGTATGAAAGGTGAGGTCATGCATTTTTTGCTCCTCCCCAACATGATAGTCTAATACATTCAGGATATCTGACGATAATTTTTTCTTCAATGCCTCCAGCGCATTTTTGGGTTTTTCACTTAATTCTCGGGCAATCTGGAGTGCTTCCTTCATCACATCCCCGGTTACAATAACGGAGGCTCCTCTCCTTTTAATTTCTTCCCCGCTTACCAGCCTGGCGGTATACATCATTTCGGTAGCCAGCTGTTTACCAAGCTTCTCCCCTAATATGTAAGTGGCTCCCATCCCTGGTGTAAAACCATATTTCATGAAGTTGGCGGAGTAAGTGCTGCTTTCTGACAATAAAACAATATCGCCATACATACCCAGAATCAGTCCTCCCCCAAAGGCATGTCCCTGAATAGCGCTGATTACCGGAACATTAAACTCCAGCAATCCTTTATACAGGAAAGGGAAATAAGTAACACTGCTTTCGCTTTGAGCTATACTTTCCAATCCCTGCTGGTCCCCGCCCATTGAAAACACTTTCTGACTACCCGTCAAAACAAGTACTTTAAGCGCGCTGTTTGTTCTTAATTCATCCAGCGTTTTTTTCAGGCTGATCATGAGCTGAACATTCAGCATATTGCTGGTGGCTATTGCTTCCATTGAAACAATGGCAATCCCCTCTTTTAAAAACCTGACCTTTATTTCATCACCCGTAGTGTGCTTACTAAACAGATCCTCATAAGTAAATGTCTTTACCAGTGCTTTATCAAGCGGTTTGTTTTGCGGCGTATTGTTTACTACCGGCTTTACTGCTGCCTCGTAGCTATCAAACCAGTACCTGTCTCTGGCAAACGGATAAACAGGCAAACTGATCTTAGCCGGTTTTTGATGCCCGTACAATAAAGTCCAGTCAATATCCCCTCCTTTTACCCATAACTGGGCAATAGAAGCGAGTTCTCTATTAGTGATTGCATAATTAATATATGCATGGCCTGCACCTCCTTTAAGTAAAAGGTCTGATTTATCTTTCTTTATACTGCCGGAAAATACATACGCTGGCGAAGTAGCAGTTATACCAGCAAGATAATCTGTGAGCAATCCATCCAATACCTCCTTGTCCTCTGCTATCAGTGCTATCCGTTCTTCCATCGGCTCCCGGCCCATTTGCAGAGAGTAGGCAATGTCATGTAAGCAGGCGGCAGGATTAGCCTCGATATAGCGCTTCAGATTAACCACCTGTTCTTTAATCCGGTGCTCATTCCGTGCCGACAACACAATAATAGCCGGCTCCTTACTTTTGCAGGCTGCATTTATAGCCGGTTGATATTCTTCTATGATAATATGTGCATTTGCACCACCAAATCCAAAACTACTGATACCGGCTATTCTCGGCTGGTTATTGACGGAAGTCCATTCTTCTGTCTCTTTTTGCAGGCGGAAGGGGCTGTCCTCCAGTTTAAGGTATGCGTTAGGGGTTTTGAGATGTGGATTACCAGGCAGTATGCGGTGTCGCAATGATAGCAATACTTTAATTACACTAGCCATACCGGCTGCCGCTTCCAGGTGGCCTATATTTGTTTTTACGCTTCCTATACCGCAGTGAGGCGCTTCCGGCTGCGGTATATTCCACTCCTTATATAACTCCCTAAATGCCAGCTTTAAGCCTTCCGTCTCTATCGGATCTCCCAGCGGCGTGCCTGTACCATGCGCTTCTATATAACTGACGCTGCTGGGATTAATATTGGCTGAACGGTACGCTTTCAGCAACAAATTCTTCTGTGCCGATGGGTTGGGTGAAGTTAAGGTATTGGCTTTACCTCCATGATTCTCTGCCGTACCACGGATTACACCATAAATATGATCACCATCCGCTTCTGCCTTACTTAATGATTTTAATATTACAATACCCACCCCTTCACCTCTTACATAACCATTCGCCGTCTGATCAAAGGTCTTACACCTCCCATCTTCACTTAACATTCCTGCCTGACTAAGCGGCAACAGTGTTTCAGGTATAAGATCAAGACTAACTCCTCCTGTTATTACTATATCGCAGTCCCCATTGCGGATATGTTCAACAGCCCGGTGCATCGCTACTAGGGAACTGGAACATGCTGTATCTACCGGCTCACTCGGACCATGCAGATTAAATAGGTAAGATATCCTGTTCGTTAGTATAGAATGGGAAATACCGGTTGCCAGCTGCGCATCATGAACTACATAACTATGCTGAATAAGAGAAGCATAATCATTGAAGTAAGCACCTATAAAAACACCTGTATTGGATCCCGACAGATCCTTTACATTGATACAGGCATCTTCCAACGCATGATACACTGCTTCCAGTGTTATCCGCTGTTGCGGGTCCATCAATTCAGCTTCCTTCGGAGATATGCCAAAAAACAGGGGATCAAACTTATCGGCATCATTGATGAACCCACCCCACTTAGCGCGGGTCTTATTCTTGTCTGTTTTCGGATCGCCATCATACTCTTTCCAATCCCATCTTTCTGCCGGTATTTCAACAATAAGATCTTTATTGTCCCGGAGATTATTCCAAAAAGTAGTCAGATCAGGTGATCCGGGGAAACGCCCACTCATACCGATAATTGCTACCGGCCCCGCAGTATTATGCGCTACTTTATCCTGACGGGCAGCCATTTGCGGAAGGGGGCCCTGGGATTGCAGAATATTGCCACCGACCGCCTTTCCGGTTTGTTCCGGCCGGATAACAGCCGGATGCTTTTTCACCAGGTTATCCATATACTCTTCTGTCAGGAATATGGCCAACCCTTCTACTGTTGGATAATTATAAAATACAGTAGGTTTTAAATCCAGGTCGTAATGATTATTGAGATCATTGGAAAACCTGATCATCAGCATAGAATCAAAGCCATAATCCCCTAATGCGGTATCCGGTTCTATATCTGTGATAGACAACTTCAGAAGTTGCGCTGCAATCTCCAGTATTCTCCTCGTTACAGCCAGTTGCAGATCAGCTGTATCTGTAGTGAGCTTCTCTTTGGCGGCTACGGCAAAAGACTTCACCAATCTATCGTGT
>NZ_DATLKJ010000092.1:0-1656 GCF_035538455.1 Chitinophaga sp. | reverse complement strand
GCCCCAGCCCGCGAAGATCGAACGGGTCGCCTTTGGCATCCCGTTCACGAAGATGGTACAGGCGGCGTTGCCACCTGTACGCGGAGATGGGGTGGGGCTGCTCTGCGCAGGCCCCTTACCCGCGAAGATTGAACGGGCCGCCTTCGGCATCCCGTTCGCGGATTCGAACGGATCTTCGCTCCGTTAGCGAGCTGTGTTTTTGCTGCGCAAAAACCGCTCGCCCCCTCGCTCCCGATGGTCGCAAGGGGGTAGAGAGCGGAGATCTAAGCGGAGACAGACAGGGTAGCTGCGCTACCTGTCGCGGAGAAAGTACAGGCGGCGTTGCCGCCTGTACGCAAAGATTGGGCAGGGCAGCAAAGCTGCCAGCCCGTGTAGATTGAAATGTAGTAGGTATGGAACAGACAAAGGAAATGAAAAAAGGCAGGGGCGGTAGGCCTGCTCAAGCCGTGAGGAAAGAAATTCGTACTGGCGTACGTTTTACCAAGGCTGAATATTTCATTGTAAAGGAAAAAGCCCGTAAGGCGCAGATGCGCTATACGGTGTATATCCGTCAGATGGCTTTATATGGGCAAGTTAATGCCCGTTTAAACGATGAAGAGCGGGCATACATTCGACAGCTGATCAGTATTGGAACAAACCTTAATCAGATAGCAAAGACGGCTCATAAAGAGGGAATATTGAGCGCTATGCTATTGTTTGAAAATTATCGAAGCCAGATTGATGACATTTTAAACCGGTTAAAGCGATGATCAGTAAAGTAATTGTGGGTAAGTCTTTTTACGGTTGCTGTCGTTATATCTGTGCTAATGAAAAGAGAGCGGTTATACTGGAAGCTGAAGGAGTGAGGGATTACAACTACCGACATATGGCTCATGATTTTGAAATGAACAGAGATCAATTACCTGGAAAGCAGAAGGCAGTATTTCATGGTATTCTTAGTTTTTATCCTGGAGAACAGTTAACGGATCAGGAGGTGTTAAAAATTGCGCATGAATATCTTGAAAGGCTTGGGATTACAGATACCCAATTCGTGATAACCAGGCACACAGATACTGAGCATCAGCACTTGCACATAATTGCTAACATGGTAAATAACAAGGGGAGGGCTATCAAAGATAACTGGATAGGCTTGCGCAGCAAGAAAATAGCACAGCTGCTTACTTCCAAATATAAGCTGATTCCTGCTGTTGAAAAGAAAATATCTCAGACAAACCTTGCCGCGCTTAGCCGTGAAGAGGCCATACGATATGAAATCTTTCAGGCTATAGAATCAGTGTTGCCACGCTGCAAAACTTTGCAGGAATTAGAGAATGTGTTGTTAAAAAAAGGGATAGAAGTACAGTATAAGTACAACGGAACTACGCAGCAACTACAAGGGATCAGTTTCAGGAAAGATAATTATGCTTTTAAAGGTAGCAGCATTGACAGAAAGTTTTCTATAGCAGGATTGCAGAAAGCAATGCAGCAGCGGATAATGCCTGATCAGAAGCTGTCTACCCATCGAGGGGTACGCTTGTGACCTCAAATCTATTTAAGAACTAATAAATGATTGTTTTATGAATGAGCTGTTATTGCAGTCAATTATTGACAAGTTAAATAAAATTGATGAAAGTATCCGGCAGATGATTAGTAGTAGACCGACTATGCCGGATTATT
>NZ_DATLKJ010000091.1:0-9238 GCF_035538455.1 Chitinophaga sp. | reverse complement strand
TACCCGCTTCTCTTCCAATATAAGCGGACAAGTGAACCAGACGGTATTTAAGAGTGATTACTTCCTCGGGCTGAAGGCTGCCCGTGTATATGAAGGACTGGCCACCAAGACGTACACCCGCACGGAGATCGATACGCGCGTGGCTATCACCAAAGCGTATTACGCGGTGCTGACCAACCAGGAAAACATCCGCCTCGGCAAATCCAACCAGGAGCAGCTGAAGAAAACCCTGTCTGACACGAAAGCGCGTTATGATGCGGGGGTGGCAGAAAGAGTGGATGTAGACAGGATCACCGTTTCCTACAACAATATTATAACGCAGCTGGAGAATCAGGTGCGTCTTCTCGTATATTCGATACAGTTATTGAAGTTCCAGATGGGTATGCCGCAGGAGAGCAACCTTGAGCTCACGGAGACTGTCAATGACCTGGATCCGGCTGTTTTTGTTTCAGATACGGTCAACTACCGGGTGGAAGACCGGATTGAATACAATATTCAACAGACGCAGATCGCATTGAACGAATTAAACCTCAAAAGTAAAAAGATGGCTTACCTGCCATCTTTATCTGCTTTTGTGAACTATGGATTCAACTATTTTTCGACGGATTTCGGCGACCTCTATAAAAAAGGATATGATGCTTCTGTGTTGGGGCTCACGCTCGCGTGGCCCATCTTCACCGGAACAGAGCGGCTGCATCAGATCAGAGAGAACAGGATCACGCTGCAGAAATCTGTCAACGACCTTGCTTATTTGTCGCAACAGATCCGGCAGGAAGTGCAGGATGCCAGTACCAGCTATCAGAACAACAAGGCGCTGCTCGTTACACAGAAGACCAACATGGGTCTGACGCAAGGGATTTATGACCGCATTGTGCTGAAGTTTGAACAGGGCGTTGCCACCAGCCTGGATGTGATCTCTGCTGAAAGCGACCTCACGAAGGCGCGTACCGATTATGTTACGGCCATGTTGAATACGCTGGTCAGCAAAACGGAATTGGACAAAGCAATGGGAAAAATCAAGTAAAGTAAAACCTGAAAGCTAAAACCTTTTCACATATGCCCCTTAAAGCAAACAGGATCTTAATTGTATTGGCCATTCTCGGCAGCGCCTGTGGCGGCAAGAAGCAGCAACAGCAGGCGGCAATGATGGGCGGAATGAAAGCGACGGTAGTGGCGGCGGAGGTAACACCCACCTCCTATACGGTAACAGAACAGTTTCCGGCTACATTGGTAGCACACGACATCGTTGAGATACGTTCGGATGTAACCGGCTACCTGGAGGATATCAGGGTGAAAGATGGGAGTTCAGTGACCAAAGGCCAGCCGCTGTATGAAATAGATAAGAGCCGGTATGCGGCTGCCTACAGTCAGGTGAGTGCCACACAGCAACAGGCTGAAGCTGATCTGGCCCAGCGCCAGCGGGACTACGAAAGGTATAAGACCCTGCTGGATCATGACGCCATCTCCAAACAAACGGTTGACCAGGCATATACTGCCGTGCTTACAGCAAAGGCGAATGTTGCAGCGGCCAAAGCCTCTGTGGCCCGTGCCGGTACGGACGTTAACCATGCCGTGATCCGCGCGCCGGTGACCGGCAAGATCGGTATCGTGCAGATCAAAGTAGGCGATATCGTGAATGCAGGACAGACGTTGATTAACACTGTTGTCAACGAACATCCCATGTTCGCCGACTTTGATGTACCACAGGGAAGTCTGCCGCAGTTCCTGCGTATACAGAAAGGAGAATCGGAAGAAAAGTTCTTTCTCCGTTTCACCAGTGGTGAGTTGTATCCTGAGCAGGGAAAGATCCAGGCCATCAACAATATCGTGGATCAGCAGACAGGTACCATCCGTGTCAGACTGGTGTTTGACAACAAGGAAGGGCAGCTGAAATCCGGTATGAGCTGCGTGGTGGTGATGAAGTATACCACGCCTGCCAATCAGCTGGCTATACCGACCAAGGCCATGATACAGAATCTCTCAGAAACCAGCGTATTTACGCTGACAAAAGATAACGTAGTGAAACCAGCTTCCATTGTACCGGGGCCGGTTACGGATACCATGATGCTCGTGAGAAGCGGACTCAATGCGGGCGACAGGGTAGTGGTGGAAGGTCTGCAACGCATCAGGCCCGGAGATACCGTAAATGTAGCTGGTCCGGGCACTGCACCGGCACAGCCGGCAGGTAAACACTAATCCTAAATTGCCATCACAGTATGATCTCGAAAACATTTATTGAGCGCAAGAATACTACGATCGTAATAGCTATCATCATTGTGATTGTAGGGTTGATCTGTATGTTTAACCTGCCCATTGCGCAGCTGCCTGATATAGCGCCGCCTGTTACGGATGTAAGGGCCAACTACGTGGGCGCCAACTCCACTACGGTGGAAGAAACCGTTACCACTCCCATTGAGAACCAGGTAAACGGTACGCCCGGCGCCATGTATATCCAGTCGGTGAGCGCCAATGATGGCTCTATGAGTATCACCGTTACCTTTAAGCTCGGTACTAACCCCGACATTTCCACGCTGGACGTACAGAACCGCGTTAGCCTCGCTTTGCCCAGTACGCCTGATGAGGTAAGGCGTGTAGGCGTTACCGTGAAGAAGCGCTCCAATGACATGCTCATGGTAATTGCGCTTAACTCTCCCAAAGAAACACATAGCCGCGAGTTCCTCGATAACTATCTCAATATCTACCTGAAGCCTGAACTGGCGCGTATCAGCGGGGTGGGTGATGTGAACGCATTCTCCCAGGACTATTCCATGCGTATATGGCTGAACCCTGAAAAGATGGCTGCACTGAACCTCACGGCAGGCGACATTGCACGCGCTATCCAGGAACAGAACCAGCAGGTACCTGCCGGTAGTGTAGGCGCACCGCCTATTTCCAGTCACCAGGCTTTTGAATATACCGTAAGCGTAAAAGGCCGTCTTGCTACCTCCGAAGAATTCGGTAACGTAGTAATAGGAACCAGCAAAACCGGCGCGCTCGTGCGTCTCCGGGACGTGGCCCGTATTACGCTGGGGTCATTTACCTATGCGATCGAAGCTAAAGCCGATGGTAAAACAGGCAGCGGTATGGCGATCTATCTTGCTCCCGGTGCTAATGCGCTTGATGTAAATGACCGTGTGATGAAGAGAATGGAGGAACTGGGAAAATCCTTCCCGGAAGATGTGCAATGGCTCGTACCTTTTGAAACAACGTCTTTCGTAAAAATATCTATCGACGAAGTAATACAGACCTTCATGGAAGCGCTGGCGCTGGTGGTGATCGTGGTATTTGTGTTTCTGCAGAACTGGCGTGCTACTATCATTCCTATACTTGTTATTCCGATCTCCCTGATCGGTACATTTATCTTCTTCCAGCTGCTAGGCTTCTCCATCAATACTCTCACGTTGTTCGGCTTTGTGCTGGCTATCGGTATTGTGGTGGATGATGCGATTGTGGTGGTAGAAGCAGTGCAGCACCATATTGACGCTGACCTGATGTCGCCGCTGGAAGCCACTTACAAAGCGATGTCTGAAGTGCAGGCGCCGGTTATCGCGATTGCGCTGATCCTCGCTGCGGTATTTGTACCGGTAGCGTTTATACCGGGTGTGAGTGGAAGGTTGTACCAGCAGTTTGCATTGACCATCGCATTCTCCGTATTGCTGTCGGCTTTCCTGGCACTGACACTGACGCCGGCACTAACTGCCATATTGTTGCGGCCCGCTCACCTCTCCCAGAAATCACATGGCATCAATAAGCTATTCTTCAAGTTCAATGAATGGTTTGCCAGGGTGACTAACCGTTACAGCAACGGTGTGAAGTATTCGATCCGCAAAACACCCATCGTATTGGTGATCCTGGCAGGTATCTTCCTGGTCGCTTTCTATCTCTTCCGTAAAACGCCTACTACCTTTGTGCCGCAGGAAGACATGGGGGCAATTTTCATTGCACTGGAACTACCAGAAGCCGCTTCCTCCGGCCGGACCAAGGAAGTGATCCGTGAGATCAGCGACATACTGGTAAAAGACAGTGCCGTGAATCACTTCTTCGGCGTAGCCGGTATGAACTTCGTAGCCAATGCGGTGAAACCCAACTCCGGTACTTTCTTCGTGAGTCTTAAACCCTGGGATGTGCGCTACGCTCACGGCGACAATATGAATGCGGTGCTGGGCCGTATCCAGGGCGCTGCCGGCCGGATAGTGGGCGCTAACGTTATCTGTATCCCGGCGCCAACGCTGCGTGGTATGGGTACTTCCGGCGGTTTCTCCTTTATCCTTGAACAGAAAAGTAATCCTGATATAAAACAGTTTATGCAGGTGATGGGACAGTTCCTGATGGCCGCTAACCAGCGCCCGGAGATAGCCCGCGCCTACGCCTTCTTCAGCGCCAATACGCCGCAGTTCAATGTGGAAGTGGACAGGGACAAGTGTAAGCAGTTAGGTGTTGCAGTAAGCGATGTATTCAATGCCTTGCAGACTTTCCTCGGCGGCCTGTACGTCAATGATTTCACCAAATTCAGCAGGAGCTTCAGGGTTGTGATGCAGGCTGATTCGTCTTATCGTTATACGATAGACAATCTGGCTACCTATTACGTGAGGAACAACCAGGGTGGCATGGTGCCGCTCAGCGCGCTCATTACTTCCTCAAAAGGCGCCGGCGCACCGGTTATCAATCACTTCAACCTGTACCGTTCCGTGGAAATTGATGGTGACAGTAAAATGGGTTACAGTAGCGGTGACGCTATCAATGCGCTCAAAGAAGTAGCCGCCAAGACTTTACCGGATAACTTCGGCTATGACTGGGCCAACGTTTCTTTGCAGGAAATTGAAGCTGGAAATACCAGCGTATTGATATTTTCGCTTTCTATTTTGTTTGTGTTCCTGTTGCTTACTGCGTTGTATGAAAGCTGGTCGGTGCCGTTCTCTGTGTTGCTGGCAGTACCTATTGCGTTGTTTGGCTCCATTGTGGCGTTATTCCTGACCAAGCAGGCTAATAGTGTATATTCTCAGATCGGTTTGATTACCCTGATTGGTCTGGCTGCGAAGAATGCCATCCTAATTGTGGAGTTCTGTAAAGAACGCGTGGACAGGGGGATGCCTTTGCTGGACGCTACGCTGGAAGCAGTGCGACTCCGTTTCAGACCAATTCTCATGACTTCTTTTGCCTTCATCCTGGGTGTAATCCCGCTGTGCCTTGCCAAAGGCGCCGGTGCGGCTTCCCGTGTTAATATAGGTTTCACCGTAGTGGGCGGTATGCTGGCAGCCACAGTACTGGCCATTTTCAGCGTACCCGTATTGTATGTGCTGATCACCAGGCTTTCTTACGGTAAGAAAAAACTGGCAGATCTGGAAGCGCATGGTAACGAAGAAAAGAAGCCCAAAGGTTTGGGAGAATAGCGTTATCTTCAGTGTCTATGAAAAACACAGAGCGCTTCAGCAGCCGGGTAGAGAACTATGTGAAATACAGGCCGCATTATCCTGCGGCGATTGTGCCATATCTTAAAACGGAAACAGGGCTTACTTCTGATGCACTTATCGCGGATATTGGTTCGGGTACCGGGATTTCCACACAGCTCTTCCTGGAAAACGGCAACAAGGTGTTTGCAGTAGAACCTAATACAGAAATGCGTGAAAAGGCGGAACAACTGCTGCATCATTTTCCGGGCTTCATCAGTATAGCCGGAACGGCAGAACATACCACGCTGCCGGATGTGTCTGTAGATTTTATTATTGCAGGAACCGCTTTTCACTGGTTCAATCAGGCCGCGGCCCGCGCAGAATTCCGCCGCATATTAAAGCCGGGAGGCTTCGTTACCCTGATGTGGAATGTAAGGCAGTCGGCCTTACCTTTTGAACATGGATATGAAAATTTACTGCACCAATACGGTACCGACTACAAGGATATGGAGCACAGAAAAGTAGATGCGTCTACGTTAGCTTCCTTTTTTGCACCTTATGCCTGCACTGAACATTCTTTCCAGAATGCACAATTCATGGATTATCCTGCCCTGAAAGGCCGCCTGCTTTCCGCTTCTTATACACCTGAAAAAGGGCATCCATCCTATGATCCGATGATAAAAGGCCTGGAGGAACTCTATGAACAATATCAGCAGGATGGTGTGGTTAAATTTCACTATGAAACTAAATTATATACTGGCCAACTGTGAGTGATAGTTATCTTTTTTAAACACCTCAAATCTATGCACACTGCCATGCTCAGAGCAATCCGCATTTGCGTATGCCTATTGCTTGTTTTCTGTCTCCGGTCCTATGGTATCCAGCCTGTGGGCGATAGTATTTATTCCATCGAAAAAATTACACTGGGTGATCTTCCTCAGCATGTGATCATCAAAGGGAGTAACATCAATGATCCGGTTCTGCTCATATTACATGGCGGGCCAGGCTTCCCTGAATCATATCTGTTCAGGAATTACAACAGTGAACTGGAGAAACATTTCGTAGTCGTATACTGGGACCAGCGCGGAGCCGGGCTTTCGTACAAACCTGGTATTCCTGATTCAACCATGACCATTCCCCGGTTTATTTCCGACGCACATGAACTGGTGACTACGCTGAAGAAGCGTTTCCACAAAGACAAGATTTATTTACTGGGGCATTCCTGGGGCTCGGTGCTTGGGGTGTTGGTAGTACAAAAGTATCCGGAAGATTTTTATGCCTATGCTGGCGTTGGACAGGGGGTAGACATGGAAACCGGAGAGCTGGAATCTTACCGGTATGCGCTCAGGAAAGCGGAGGAGGATAAGAATACAAAAGCGATCACGGAGCTTAAAGCTATTGAAGACCAGTATCAACCCGGCCATCCTCATTCTGTTGACGGGCTGAGAATGCAGCGCGGCTGGCTGATGCACTATGGGGGTGTCGTATACGGAGAGCAGGGTTTCGGCAAGTTCTTCAAGAACCTTACAGTACCGGAAAAAGATTTGTACAACTTTGACCAGAATGACGAAGGAGAAGAATTTTCTTTACGTACACTGTGGAATCAGTTCCTGAAGGTGAACCTTATCAAAAGCGCGCCGGAGTTGAAAGTACCGGTTTACTTTTTTCTTGGACGACACGATTACAATACGCCATTTTTTATTGCAGAAAAATATTTCAAACTGTTGAAGGCGCCTCATAAAGAATTATTCTGGTTCGAAAAATCAGGTCATACTGTTCCCTTCGAGGAGCCTGAGAAATTCGATCAGCTGGTGATCAGCCGGGTATTGCAACATAAGGCCGGGAAGTGATTAATTTCTCGCAGAGGCGCAAAGGAAGCAAAGGATATTTTTAAGTTAGCAAAGAACTATTTAACAGTCGGTAACTATTGTCGGGCACTATTAAGTAGATCTTTGCTAACTTAAAAATATCCTTTGCGTTTTTTGCTTCCTTTGCGCCTCTGCGAGAACTATTACGCCAGGCTGTTGTACAGTACCTCCAAAGGATGCAACGCTTTCACGCCGGTGCCGTCTTTCACCTGGTGGCGGCAGCTGGTTCCCGGCGCTGCGATAATAGTTCCCGGTGCAGCATTGCGCACAGCAGGGAACAATACCATTTCACCGATCTGCATGCTGAGATCATAATGCTCTTTTTCATAACCGAAGGAACCGGCCATTCCGCAGCATCCGGAAGGGATTACTTCTACGGTATAGTTCTTAGGTAATGAGAGTATCTTTTGGCTGTGCAGGGCAGATGACAATGCTTTCTGCTGGCAATGCCCGTGCAGTTTAATATGTTGTTTTCCGGTGGTGAACTGTGCGGCTGTGATATGTCCTTTCTCCGCTTCTGCTGCAATAAATTCATCAATCAGGAAGACATGCTTCGCCAGTTCTTTGGCGGTGCTGCGCAAACCCTCACTCACAAGATCCGGATATTCATCACGGAAACTGAGTATGGCAGATGGTTCTACGCCGATTAGCGGGGTGTGCTCATTTATAACGTTACTGAATATACGCACATTTTCATCGGCGATGGTACGTGCTTTGCGCAGCAGTCCTTTCGACATATACGCGCGGGCGCTCTCGGGATGCTCCGTCATCTTCACCTCATAACCAAGTTTATGCAGGAGTTTTACCGCTTTGATACCGATAGCCGTATCATTGAAGTTGGTGAACTCATCGCAGAAAAGGTATACCGTTTTATTGCCGGCAGGTCCCTGTTTTTCCCCGGGCCATTTGTTGCTGAACCATTTGCGGAGTGTAGTGGAATGTAGATCAGGCAGGGAACGCGCTGCTGCAAATCCCGACATCTTCCGGATAATACCGCCGGTAAAAGAGTTATTAATCAGACCATTGTAAATGCCGGGGGCGATAGCTGCGAGCGCAGACAGTTTGGAGTAGTTACCGATCATTTTTGCACGCATCGGTACGCCGTTGGCATCGTAATAGTGCTGAAGGAATTCCATTTTCAGCTTGGCCATATCCACGTTGGACGGGCATTCGGACTTACATCCCTTGCAGGCGAGGCAAAGGTCGAGCACCTCGTATATTTCTTTGTGGTCGAAGCGGTTTTCTTTGGAGGAATGGGTAAGAAACTCGCGCAGGATGTTAGCCCTGGCGCGGGTGGTATCTTTCTCATTGCGGGTAGCCATGTAGCTGGGACACATGGTGCCGCCGCTCAGCTGCGTTTTGCGGCAGTCGCCGGAACCGTTGCATTGCTCCGCATGCTGCAGGATCGTTTGTTCCGGGAAATGGAAGATCGTATTGAATGCCGGTGTTTTCTGACCGGGTTCGTAACGCAGCATGCTGTTCATGGATGGAGTATCCACAATCTTGTTGGGGTTGAAGATATTCTCCGGGTCCCAGGTGTATTTGATCTGTCGCAGCAGTTCGTAGTTCTTTTCGCCCACCATCTGTTTAATGAATTCCCCACGCAGCCTGCCGTCGCCATGTTCGCCACTGAGAGAGCCGTTGTATTTCTTTACGAGGGTGGCTATCTCCTCGGCGATGGTTCTGAAAAGCTGGTTACCTTCAGCTGTTTTCAGGTTGATGATGGGGCGGAGGTGAATCTCCCCGCTACCGGCATGTGCGTAGTGAACTGCGTATAGCCCATACCGTTGGAGGATGTCGTTGAAGTCACGGATAAAGTCAGGCAGGTCTTCCACAGCCACGGCGGTATCTTCGATTACCGGCACGGCCTTCTCATCGCCGGGGAGGTTGGAGAGGAGCCCCAGTCCGGCTTTGCGGAGGGTCCAGATTTTCTTGGTATCGGCGCCAAACAGCAGCGGGAAGTGGTAGCCCAATCCGGCT
>NZ_DATLKJ010000090.1:0-31645 GCF_035538455.1 Chitinophaga sp. | reverse complement strand
TAAAAAGTAGAAGGTGTAAACTGGTCGTATACATCCGGCGCGAGGTCTTTCTCACAGGCGGTAAAAGTGGTAAACCCCATCAGTGCGAGGCTTCCGTATATGATTGATCGTTTAAAATTCATCGCTTGCTGTTTTTAAATTTAGAAAGAAACATTCACACCCAATATCCAGGAACGTTGCATCGGATAAGCTGCGAAGCTCTCCAGTTCCGGATCAATACCACTGTATGGCGTGATCACAAACAGGTTCTGCGCATCGATATAAAGTCTTACAGAAGAAATGACTTTCTGTTTTTTCAGGATACGCTGTGGCATGGTATACCCCAATGTGATGTTGCGGCAGCGGATGAACCATGCATTCTCCCGGAAGTAATTGCCCGTGTAGGAACCGTATGGATTGTTCAATCCGCTGGGACGGTTACTCTGTTGGTTATCTGACGACCAGCGGTCTTTCACGAGGCTCAGCGCGTTCCATCCAAACTGCGCCAGTGTAGATTCCAGGTCGTAGGCAGTAGCGAGATCTGAATTGTATTTGGTACGCTGTAACTGTCCATAGAAGAAGATGTTCAGATCAAATTGTTTATATCCGAACGTGTTATTGAAACCGATAGAGTATCCGGGGTCAGAGGTACCGAGATATATCTGGTCGGCGGTATTCAGCTTCCCATCGGGTTTTCCGGTGAGGTTGCCGTTGTCGTCATAACCGTTCACGTCATTCACTTTTACCATACCTGGCTGTAGCCCGATGAGATAGTCAGGTACTTTCCCGCCTGTTTTCAATATACCATCGGTCTGATAACCATATATAGCGCGGATAGGATCGTGCAGGCCGATGTATTTAGCCAGGGTCTTCACCACCAGCGGATCGCGTTCTTTCCAGGTATCTCTGTATCGTGCGATATTGAAATCAGTATTCCAGACAAAATCCCTGGTCCGGATGTTAGCGGTGCGCAGCGTGAATTCAAAACCACGGCTCTGCGTTTTCCCGATATTGGCAGCCATAGCGCTCACCACAAAATAACTGGGTAGCGGTCTTGAACTGAGCAGATTGCTGATCACTTTGTTGAAGTACTCAAACGTACCACTGATACGATCGTTAAACAGGCTGAAGTCGAGACCAAGGTTCACTTCCCTGGCAGTTTCCCAGCTAAGGTCAGGATTGGCCACCTGGTTTAAATACACGCCGGTATTCTGCGTATTCCCGAACACGTAGTTTCTGCCGGTGGAATAATATGAAAATGCGCTGCCCCCGATGTTACTGTTACCCGTAGAACCATAGCTGGCACGCAGCTTCAGGAATGAGATAACGTGACTGTGCCGGAGAAATTCTTCATTGGATATTTTCCAGGCGCCGGACACAGATGGGAACCAGCCATATTTTTTATTTTCTGCAAACTTGGAAGAGCCGTCACGGCGCAGTGATGCAGTGAGCAGGTATTTGTCTCTGTAATCGTAAGTAGCGCGTGCAAAGTAAGACGCCCATCTTTCTCTCGACTTGAAAGAGCCAACAGTAGGTCTTTCAAACTCTCCCATTCCCAGGTTATTAAATGTGAAGTTATCGGTGATGAACTTCTGGTTGCCTGCGTTAAAACCTTCCTGTTGCAGCACCTGGTAGGAATATCCGGCTACAGCGCTGATATTTCCATCGCCGAGCTTATGGCTGTAGTTAAGCAGGTATTCCAGCAAACCTATATTGGCAGTATTCTCCAGGATATTGGCCTGACCGCCGGTACGCGCACCATACAGGAATGATTTGGGAAGATAGTTACTACGTTTATTGTTGGATTGATCATAGCTGAAGTTAGCCCTGGCACTAAATCCCGCACCGATGTCCCAGGTAGCTGATGCAGCTCCCAGCAAGCGGGTGCCCACTGTTTGGTCAGTCACTTCCAGGAAGGAAAGCGGATTAGGCGAATTGGAATAATCAGGATTCAGCGGATAGGTACCGTCAGCATTGCGCAAAGGCACCGTAGGCGGATGATAGAACGCTGCTACAATGATACCGGAGTTTTCATACAAACCGGCGCCAATAGCAGGGTTGTTGCTGATCGAGCGGCTACCGTTAATATTTACAGACAACTTGATCTTCTTTCCGATCAGCTGATCAAGATTGAGCCTGCCTGTGTAGCGCTTGTAGCCTGACTTTCTGATCACGCCATCCTGGTTCAGGTAGTTACCGGAGACGTAGTATTTGGTCTTATCGTTGCCCCCTGATACAGACAAGTTATGCTGATCCATAGAGCCGGACTGAGTAACGGCGTCGATGGCGCTCTGGGCCGGACCTGCTGTATCTATCTCTGTTTGTGTATAGCGGGGAACAAAAGGAGATATGGTAGACGGATCTATGCTGCCATAAGGCGCAATTTTATTATTGCGCAGCCAGCGTTCGTGCAGGATGTGGTTACGCTCTGTCATGTAGTCCTTCTTATTGAGAATATCGTAGAACTTAGCCGGCTCCTGGAATGCATGGCTGTAAGTGTAGTTCACGCGCGCAACGCCTTCCTTACCTCTTTTGGTAGTGATGAGTATAACACCCGCGCCTGCACGCGCACCATAGATAGCAGCGGAGCTGGCGTCTTTCAGCACTTCTATCGATTCAATATCATCGGGGCTGAGGAAGTTAAGCGGAGAACGGTTGATACCGCCGTAGCGGTTGCCCGACCCGGGCTCGTCTGCGGCGCCGTTTACAGGTACTCCGTCTACTACGTACAACACGCCTGCAGAAGCAAATGAGGCATTGCCCCTGATCTGTACACTCACACCGGCGCCGGGCTGGCCGGTAGCCTGCGTGGTAAGCAGACCCGCAGCCCTGCCACTCAACGCCTGATCAATGGATGTATTGGCCGATTTGGGAATATCTGTCGCTTTTACGGATGAAATAGCACCGGTAACGTCTTTTCTCTTTACACTACCATAGCCTATTACCACCACCTCTTCCAGTCCTTGCGAGGATACACTCAATGTGATGGACACATGCTGGTTACCTGCGGTAACAGCCACTTCTTTCTTTTCATATCCCACCAGCGTGAGCACCAGCGTAACATCACCGCTGACAGGCAGTCTGAACTGCCCCGACGCATTGGTGATCGCACCGTTGGCAGTACCCTTCACCTGCACTGTAACACCCGGAAGTGGCATACCATCCTCCCCCGTTATTACGCCAGCAATAGTTTTCTCCTGCTGATCAACATTTCCGGGGAGATACTCCATCAAAGGAGATTTTCCTGCACCATCCGGCCATAATACAATCTGTTTGTTGATCACTTCATAATGAACACTGGTTCCGGCCAGCAGGATGTTCAGTATCTCTTTCAAAGGCTTGTTGGCAGCGTTAATGCTCACTTCCCTCTTTACATCTATCAGCTCACCACTGTAGACGAATTTAGCATCCACCAGTTTCTCCAGGGATGAAAGCACGTTCTTCAGCGACTGGGCCTGGGCGTTATAACTCACCCGGTTGTCCAGCAGGGATTGTGATTTCCCCTCTGTGGCATAACACATGCCTGTAAGCGTGAAGAACAATAGCAATTGAATAACCGAAATACGCATAAGCTTTTTTCGCAGCTGATGGTGATTAATACAATAATTCCACATAATTTTGGTTGTTTACGGTTCTGTAATAGCAATAAGAAGCCTTCACTGCAGCTTGCTTCAGTGCAGGTATAAGGAGCCGGAACGACTCTGGGATTGATAATGTGACGGCATTATCAGTCCCTTTTCATTTTTGTTGAATCAGTTAAAACATAGACATAAGTGGGATTAAAGAATGAACGATTTAGTTTCAGTTGATACGGTCTCGTTGATACGACCATTGCATGTTGCTATGCATGCTGTTCTTATTTCTCGTTGCATCCTTCACCACTGATAAACAACTGACCATCCGTTTCCCGGTAGCTTAGACCTAGTGCCCGGCAGATAAGATTCAGCTTATCATAAAATGCTTCCTGGTTGAGATTGGCGGTAATGGTACAAGATTTTAAAGCATCTGGATTATAATTGATCTGAACGGCATAAACGCCCGCCAGTTTTTCAAATACCGTGGTGACAGGTGTTTCTGTAAATATAAAATCCTCCTGATGCCTGACGTTTACCTGTGTGAGCGGTGCCGGTACCAGTTTCTTCGCCAGGCTGTTGCTGCCTGCTTCATAACTGACTTCCTGATTAGACAGTAATATCACTTCCGTGGCGTGATTATTCTTTACGGCCACTTTTCCATGCTGCACAGAAACGATTACCTCCTGTTGCGCGGCTGTTGCCGTCACAGAAAAAACTGTTCCGAGCACCGTGGTGGCAATATCACCAGTATTCACTATAAATGGCGCCGCCGAAGGTTTCACGTCAAAGAGCGCCTTGCCGGTAAGATATACGGTACGCGCATGCTCCCATACCGTACTGTAACGTATACCAGCGCCGGGATCCAGTAATATGGTACTGCCGTCTTTCATCGCTACACGAAGCTGTGCAGAGGTGGTGTTCACTTTTTCTGCAAAGCCGGCGTAAGACACTGCCTGATACGCTGTAGATGGTTGGTGCGTAAGCCACCAGCCTCCGCCACCGAGCAACAGCAGACCGGCAGCCGCGGCGGCCATACGCCAGTTACGCCAGAATGGTTTTGGCACTGCAACCGGCAGCTGGCTCAATATATTGTTCACACTTGCTTGTATTTCAAGAGGATGTAACACCTCTTCTTTTACTTTGACAGACAGTAAAAGTTGACGGGCCTCCTTCATAAGCGGAACCTGTTGTGGGTTTCCGGACATCCATTCTTCCCAGCGTAAAGCCGCTGCCGGGTCTTTGCCCAGCACCCAGTCGAGGAAAGAATCATCAGTCCAGAAATCTTCGATAGAGTGGAATTGATCATTCATTGTTCACAAAACGGAAATAACAGTCATGACATTCTATATCCTAAATACATCAACTCATAAAATCTCACCAACAAAAAGGAAAAATTTTCAGATTTTTTTTTCGAGCACGAATAATATCCATCCGGAAAAAGCCGACGGCAGCAGCTGCCATTGAGACCGGAGCCGCTTCAATGTAGCAGATAAGAGGTTATAAGTGGCTTCCCTGCTGAGCTTCATAATAGCGGCTACCTGTTCATGATCCAGGTCCTGGAAATAACGGAGATAGATGATCTCCTGCTGCCGGTGGCTGAGTTGTTGCAGACACGCATGCAATTGCTGTTTGCGCTGGCTGTCAGCATCGCTGTCAATGATAGATGATTCAATAGAAAATTCAGCATTAAAAGGCGGCTGGTATCCTTGCAGCCAGAGGTGCAGATGCTGCTGTTGTGTTTTACGGGTCTGCAGCTGCCGGAGCATCTTATGACGCAGGCTTTTAAACAGGTAACCCTTCACATGTACATCGCGGCTAAGCTGCTGTCTTTTGCTCCAGAGCGTGGTAGCCATATCCTGAAGACAGTCTTCAACAAAGGCGCTGTCGGCATGGATCTTCATGCCATACTGAAAAAGTCCATTATAGTAGCAGGCTATGATACGGCCAAAAGCATCGCTGCCACCTTCGAGAAAGTGCTGCCAGTTCACTGTTATCTGCTCTTCACTAAGATGATATGTATTTTCTCTACTGATATTCATGCAAGCCCCTGCTCCCTGGTTGGTGGAACGCTACCCTTATATAATCTGGTACAATAACGGCAAGGTAATAAAGATAATGAGAAATTTAAAACAGCCGTCGCTGGCTACTCTTGGGACGATAAATCCAGAAAATAACACAGGTTATCTGCGTGAACAAATCACCTGTGTGGTCTCTGGCATGCACAATCTGTGGCCATCCGTCACAACTGTCGCAAAAAATGTTTCTTATCTACTGCAATATCGTATATTAGCCACCGATTTTTTATTGATGCTGTATTGGTCTGATAATAGTCATACAGTTCCGTATTTGTTACCCATGCTCCATGTGCAGATGCAGGTTCATTTTGAACTGAGCTGTCAGCGGCCATAAAAGGAAACCTGGCAGCCAGGATACTGGATGACAATTCCCGGATACAGCAAAGTTTGCAAAGCACCTATTATGAACAGTCAGGAAATTGAAAGATTGTACGAGAATCAGGAATTTGAAGCCGCACTGGAAGCTGCCAATGCTTCATTAATCCAGGAACCAGCAAACAAGGATCTGCTCTTTACCAAAGTACGCTGCCTGTTTGAATTATCCATGCGCACCGACTCTGAGAAACAAAGCATCCAGCAGGCGAGAGACTCATATGACACCTGCAGTGAGCTGCTCTCTCTCGATCCATCACACGTAGGAGCATTGTCTTACCGGGCTTATATCGGCGTCTACAATAATTTCGTCTTCGGCAAAGATGAACAGGTACTGAGTGATTGTACCCGTCTCGTTGAACAATCCGACGATGCATCAAAAGCCCGCTTTCTGGAGTGGCGCAGCCAGGCATATCTTCGTCAGCATAAACCCACAGCGGCGCTGGAAGATATGCAGGCCATCATCGCCTCCGCCACTGTCGCCTTCTCCAACGATCAGCCCCAGCGGAACGTAGCCCAATCCAGAGCCCATTTCAGCATGGGCGAGATACAGGAACAACACCTGCAGGATATTCCCGCCGCCCTGGAACAATACCGCCTCGCCTTTGAAAAGGGTACATACCTGTTCTCCTGGCTTCCGATAGCAAGGCTTGCACTGGATCATGGTCAATACGACTTTGCCGCACAACTGCTCGCCATATTGCCAACTACGCTTACAGAAGTCACAGATGAATTTGTAGCGCTGATGGAAAAGGTAAAACAATTGTACCACGAACATCCGTCTGAACTGAAACTGGCAGTGATGTACTGTACCAGTACAGCCACCTTCCCGGAAATCACCATGCCATCGGATGATGAAACAGACCTTACACTTCAGCAATTGTCGCTGGGTAAAAAGCTGATGCAGCAGTTTCCGGAGGAAGAATATTTTTATATCTACCTTGGTCGCACGCTTTTCCTTGCCGGGCAATATGCTGATGCGATTCCTTATTTTGAAAAAGGAATTGCTATCAACCCTTTCCCGATG
The DNA here is from genome assembly GCF_035538455.1 of Chitinophaga sp. Classification (GTDB taxonomy): domain Bacteria; phylum Bacteroidota; class Bacteroidia; order Chitinophagales; family Chitinophagaceae; genus Chitinophaga. Next base: position 24,617 of record NZ_DATLKJ010000090.1, on the reverse strand, counting down.
AGTCTGGCCCGCTGGGCGTACGCCGTATACAAAGTGAAAGGCGCGTTTCCGGACAACTTACCGGAAAGCAAATATGATATTCCTTACGAATGGTATGATGCGGGTGTGTCGTTCGGTGAGTGGGAAGTAGATGATGAAGCTGACATGCAACACGAGCGCATTCTGAACCAGCTCTATTATAATGCCATCAAACGGTACAAGGCTTACTGGCTTGAAAACAGCGGCAACGCCAAAGCGCATCATGAGCATCATTTCGCGATGTGCTGCAATAATTATGGCATCAGCTTATCCAAGTTGGGCCGCCATGAAGAAGCCATCGAGATACACAACATCGGGTATAGAATGTCGCCGTTCTGGGAACAGCTTAACTCGAGGGCTTATGCCTACCGCGATACAGAACAGTATGATCTGGCTGCCGTAGATTGGACCGAAGTGCTTAACTACAGCCACATGATGGACCCCGTCCATCATGCCTCCACCTACAATCTCCTGATAGATGTACTCATGAGCAACCTCAATGATCGTGAAAGAGCTATCTATTGGTACGATAAATTCATCGAGACCTATGAGAGCAGCCTCGCACAGGAAATAGCGGAACTGGAGGATGACGACCAGGCCGCCGCACAGCACCAGGTAAACCAGATCATCACCACCCGTGCCCTGATACAAGGCGAACCAGGCGACCTGCCGAATCGTATAGCTACGCTGGAAAAGCATCTCGAACAATTCCCCGACGACAGCGACGCCTACTTCAACCTGATGCAGATGTACTTCGAGAACAACCAGTATGAGCAATGCATAGGCAGCGCCACCAGCCGTCTTTCCCTCGGAGAACTCGACAGAATCCCCATCGCATCAAGGGCCAAGATATACTACTTCAGGGGCAAAGCATACCTGCTGCTGCACAACTATGAACGAGCCATACAAGACATGACCGAAGTATTAAACTACATAAGTCAGGACCCCGACACCTCAGATGTGGACTACTTCAATGTATATGGCTACATCGCAGAAGCAGCACTGGCATTGAACGACAACCAGACCGCTCTTACCTACTCCAGGAAATCCATTGCCATCAGTGATGAGAACAACTGGAAATGGGATGAGATAACCGCCAATATCGCCTTCACAGAAGCCGCCGCGCTTAAAAATACCGGCGAACAAAAAGAAGCAGTACGTAAACTGAAACACTTGCTCGAAAAAATGCCCTCCCACGAACAGGCAGCACAAAAGCTGAAAGAGTGGAAACCGAAATGGGGATGGTTTTAGCAATAAATGATAAAGCCTTTAGCTTTTATATTGAAAGCTAAAGGCTTTATGATCTGCATACAGTTTTCTACGCACTGACGCTACTTCACATTAGACAACCCTCCATCTACCAGCAACTCTGCACCATGAATATAAGAGGCATCATTGGAAGCCAAGAAAAGCACCGTCTTTGCAATCTCCAACGGGTCGCCGAAACGGCCAAAAGGTAAAGTCGGGATCACACTTGCCACCGCTTCGTCGATCTGCTCAGCCGTCAGACCCGTATTATTGAAAATATTGGTTTTGATATGCCCCGGACTGATTCCATTCACACGGATACCCTTTGCAGTACATTCAGCAGAAAACGTTTTAATAAAAGATTGTACCGCCGATTTCGCGGCCGTGTACACAGAGAAATATTGTATACCAAATGCAGTTACAAAAGAGGTGTTCAGGATAACTGAACTGCCATTGCCCATTAGCGGCAGCATCTGTTGTACCGTGAAGAATGTACCCTTTACAAGCATATTGAACAGTTCATCAAAATGCGCCTCATCTACCATCTCAACGGACGCAAATTTGCCATACCCAGCATTCACAAACAGTACGTCTACCTTATCAGTATATCGCTTTACCTGCTCCTGCAATAAAGAAATGTCAGCCATCTTTCCGGCATCAGATACAATACCTGCCGCATTATCGCCCAATTGTGCTACCGCACTGTTGACTCTCTCCTCATTCCTCCCCGTGATAATCACCCTGGCCCCTTCTCTGATAAACTCCTGTGCCGTGGCAAACCCCATCCCATTAGTGCCACCCGTGATGACGGCCACCTTGTTTTTAAACTTTTGCATCGTTTTATGTTGATAATGAGATGTAAAGATCCTGATCGTCACGCCCCCCTGAAACCCGAAACTTGCTGTTTTATCCCAACAAGATTAATTTTCCCCAACCCTTTCTCCCCATTATTGTATCAATTATTAAATTTGGTCCTTATCAGTTCATTTAACCAATATGAGAAAAGTATTACTGTTAATCTGTATTCTGTCAACAACTATATATGCTTCCGCCCAGAAAATATTTACTACGGACGTGGATAACTTCTGGATAGCATACGACAGCATAGGTACCACCACCGACAGCCTGAAACAACTGAACTTTCTCAATACACTTTATATCAACAAAGGCACCCCCGGACTGAAAGCATTCATGGAAGTGAAAGGTTATACTCCCGACAAGTATCTACGGACTATCAGGTCATATCCGAAATTCTGGAGCAGTGTAAGACCACGCACCTCCATCATTGCAGGTATTGCAAAGGAACTGCAACCCGGCATTCGTCAACTGATGAAATGTTATCCTGCTTTGAAGCCTGCTGATATTTACTTTACTATTGGGGCGCTCAATTCTTCGGGTACAACTAAAGATAACATGGTACTCATAGGCGCTGAGCTGGCAACCGGCGACCAAACCGTCGATCTTTCTGAACTGCCCGCCGGTTATCAGAAAGGACTCGCCTCCTATTTCAACAGTGAGCCGGCAAAAAACATGACACTGCTCAACATACACGAATATGTGCACACACAGGAAAAAGGACCTGGCTATAACCTACTGTCACAGTGTATCTACGAAGGCGCCTGTGATTTTGTAACATGGCTGGCCATGGGGAAACTTCCCGCACTTCCCTATGTAACGTATGGCCCATTACATGAAGAAGAATTGAAAAAAGAATTTAGGAATGAAATGTTTGCTCCCTCCTGGAACAAGTGGTTGTACAACAGCGCCTCCGCCACCAGGGTTGGAGACCTCGGGTACTATATGGGCTATGCTATCTGCAACAGCTATTACCAAAGGGCAACAAACAAAAAGAAAGCGGTCAGAGAGATCATTGAGCTGGATTATACAGACAGTACTGCAGTAGAAGAATTCCTCACTGGTTCAGGATATTTCAATCCGCCCATCAATAAAACAGCCATTATACAACATTACGATAGCTTGCGTCCATATGTTACGGGAATAGCGCCATTCAATAACAACGACAGCCTTGTTGATCCTGCCACTCAGGAGTTGCGCATACTGTTCTCTGCAGAGATGAATCCCGCTAAAGCTGCTATGGACCTCGGCCCTGGGGGCAAAGAACAAAATCCGATTGCAAGCCGGATCGGTTTTATCGATAACCGGAAAAGCATCGCCTATAAAATCCATCTGCTACCGGATCATATCTACAGCATTGTGGTAACAGATGGATTTCAGTCAGCGGATGGTTATCCGTTAAAGCCCTATACCATCACGTTTAAAACCGGTAAGTAATCTGCTGTTCAGGTATAATTATCCTTATCAACTGCGATTACCTCCAGCAAAACATAAAACTCTGTAGCCGGTGGTAGGTCTACATAGGTGAACTTCATACTGCCGGCCTTCCTTGACCTGATCTCATTAATAGAGAGGTCTGTAATGAGCTGTCCTGTCGCGAAATTACCTGCCGGCAGATATTGCTCTGCTGCAGGATTTGAGTGATCCCACTCCATTATTCTGAAGGCGCCGCCTCCATATCCGGCCGGAGAATTTCTTAAAGCAGTAACCCTGAGTCTGACATCACTGTAGCCCTTTAAAGAAGATGGAGAAATCACAGGTAATGCAAAAGACTGATAGTATTGCAGATCCAGGAAATTCGAATACTTCACCACTTCATTACGACCAGCTAACACCTGGTTTTGGGGAGGAACGGGGTAGTTGGTATTCCCCGTGTACCAGATCCAGCCCTTGGAATACAAATTATACTCCACTACATCGTTGGGAGAGAGTCTTGGGAAAAATGTACAGTTTGAAACGGTCACTTTCACCGGCCTGTCCCCTGGAAACAGCTGAGAATCTGATGTGTAAATAGCACATTTCTGTGTGCTGGGGACATAAGGCACATTAGGATTCATCGCACAGGAGAAAAAGCAACTGTCAATCTTCACATTGCACACCTCAAAGGCATATCCGATAATCTTGATATGCATAGGATTATTGAAAGTAAGCGCTTCTGTTTGAGCCGCCACGTAGTTGCCCTCAAAATAGCACCCACTAAACAATACATTTGATTGCTGTTCGATTACCACGCCCGTTTTGCGGGAGTTTTCAAACGTACAGCCGATAAAATTCATTCCCTGTCCTACAGATGTACCTCCTTGTATATATACATTATGAATGCCTGCCCCGTTGATATAACACTGTGAGAAACTGATGGCATTTATCTGCTCATTACCAATTTTAACACCGTGTATGCCATATGAATTTATCTCATGCATCTTGATATTCTCAAAGCTGCCATAATACGTATCTTCCAGCCTGATACCCGTATCCACTTTTGTTATCACCATGTCCGATAACTTTGACCCGTTTGTAAATTGGCGCAGGTAAATCCCTCCCTGTCCGGCGGCTCCGCTTCCTTCCAGCCTGATACCGGAAAGAAAAATTCCATTCTTCTGTACCGTTCCCGAAGCCTTGATAACGTAATCCGGAGCAGTTATCCTGATCATTGAATTGTTGCTCCCTTCACCCTCGATGTTGATGCTATAATCACCACTAATCACTAGTGCAGCATCCGTCAGGTAAATACCGGTAGGGATGTACAGTTTTCTGTTCGCGCAGAAATCAATTGCCCGTTGCAGGGCGTCTCTGTCGCTGGTGGAAGCGTCCCCCTTTGCACCAAACCATTTTACGTTTATCACGTCTTCAATAACTCTCTTCCATCTGCCATCTGCAACATTATCCTGCTTTATAATGGTAGCGCTGTTATCAGCATCCTGGATGGCCGGGACCCAATAAAATTTACCGCCTCCTCCATCACCCGGATTATAGTATCCAAGTACGTCCATTACTTCATTTGGCTGGGGGAGACTCGTGTTACCACGCAATGCATTGATTGAAACTTTAGTCATATACTCTTATATTTCTGGTTAACAAAAAAAGTAGCATGGGTAGTAACACATAAATTTATTAACACAAAGCGCATTGAATATGCGTGCATACTCAATGCGCTTTGCACATGTCTTTATCTCCGGCTCATATCACTCCCTCCGGCTCCAGGAAAGGATAATCAATATATCCTTCACCTCCTGGTGTATAAAATGTTGCTGGATCAGGCGCGTTCAGCGGCGCGTTTTTCTTAAATCGTTCCGGAAGATCTGGGTTAGCAAGAAAGGCTTGTCCATAGGCAATAGCATCCGCCCTATTCGCAGCCAGCAGCGCTTCACCACTCTCTTTTGTAAAACCACCGTTGGCAATGTAACACCCTTTGTAAAGAGGGCGCAGCCGCTCATGCCATGTTGTATCCGGCATTGGTGAAAGACCTCCCGTAACATGCAGATAGGCAGTATGCCGCTTATCCAGTTCATGGATGAGGTAAGGATAAAACACCACGGCATCGGCGTCCTCCATATCATGTTGCGCTACGCAAGGCGATATCCTGATCCCTGTCTTTTCAGCGCCCACAGCGGCGGTAACAGCATCAGTCGTTTCAAGCAAAAACCTTGCACGGCCGGTATGATCACCACCATAGCTATCTGTACGCAGATTGGTATTGGTACCCAGGAACTGATGTATCAGATAGCCGTAGGCCGCGTGCAGTTCTACTCCGTCAAAACCCGCAAGGATAGCATTTTTTGCCGCTGTAACAAATTCGTCTCTCACTACCTTAATTTCATCAATTGTCAGCTCACGCGGCATTACCGTGCTTTTCGGGCCATTGCGCGTATAGTTCTGCCACCGGGCTGCTACAGCACTGGGCGCTATAGGTTGTACATTCCCTGGCAGTAAATCGGGAAGTGACAGCCGGCCTACATGAAGCAGTTGCATGAATATCTTGCCACCATTTTTGTGTACCCTGTCGGTTACCGTTTTCCAGCTATCAATCTGCGCTGAGGTATAAATACCCGGGATATTGTCATTCGCCTTCGACATAGACGAGATATTCACAGACTCTGTAATAATCAGTCCTGCTGATGCGCGCTGCGCATAATAGGTAGCTGCAATGGCCGGCTGTATGCCATCATCGCTGGCCCGACCTCTGGTCAGCGGGGCCATCACCATACGATTTTTCATTTCAAAACCGGCGTAAGTAAACGGGGCGGATAATATTGCCATGATGATTATTTTTAGGAAGATGATACCATTATTGCTGAACGGGCGCTATTACACCTCTTACTTCCACACTACCACCCATTTTAAGAACAGGATTAGTCCCTGCCATTTCAATCGCTTCCTCAATAGTATCTGCCTTCACAATCATAAATCCGGCAATAAAATCCTTTGCCTCTGTATAAGGCCCATCTGTGACGGATTTATCGGTCCCCACGGTTGTTGCTTCGCTGAGAGACAGCGTATGACCTCTGTAAGCCACCTTGTTGGCTGCAGCAATGCCGCCCAGCCAGTTCATTCTTTCCTGTAATTGTTCCGGTGATGGTCTGGAACCAGACTTGTCGCTGTGTCTGAAGATTAATACGAACTCTTTCATAAAATGTAATTTGTTGTTCGTATTAATGACGACCAGGTATAAAAGACGGGGACAAACTTTTTTAAAAATTGCAGGCCGTCATCATGTGGCTGGCTGCAACCGCCGTACACCAGCGAATTTCACATAAGGGGCATAGTAAGCCGACAGGTTCAGCAATATCAGCAGGGCAGAAAAGAAGAACAACCCCATGAAGAAAGCAATGAAGAGATGTAATAAAATAATACCGTTGAGCCAGTATTTTCGTACACTACGCATATTCATAAACACGAAATACGTCATTTCCAGGATAATAGTGCCCCACCCTGCCAGCAGGAAAAAAGGTGTATTTACCAGGAAATCGAGAGCAAAGACACTGTAATAATTATGACTGTGCAACGCTTTCCATAGGGCTTCCCCGTTGCGCCAGGTAACACCGATAACCTTATCAAAGCCGGAGAAGAAATAAGCGATACATAAATGCCCTCTCAACAGGAACAGCCACGGCAGATGATCCGGTGTATGATGCTTGCCGTGGGTCCGCCAACGGTCCACTGAGTACACTGCCCCTACAGGAAACACACAACAGTAAAAAAGCGCAAAGGTGGTAAAACCGTCTATACCATATTCGTAAAGATGAATGGACTTTATCAGCAGCAGCTGAAAGAATAGGGAAGCAATAGCGCTCAGCCTTGTAAACAGTCCCGATATAAGCATTAACAGGCATAACGGATAAGCAATACGGCAAAAGAGCAATAATGGCTCATAGGCAACGGGAATATGTATACGCTGCAGGAATGCCTGCAGACTTACCAGTGTAGGACTGATATTATCTGTAGTGGTATCCATGATGTCGGGATAGATATACCCCTTATAGGAATACAGATCAGCGAAATCAGGCTGTATAGCCAGGAAATGAAGCAGTGCAAATCCGGCTACATTAATGCGAAAGAAAAACAACCATCCGGGATAGATCTGTTGCCGCAGGCTATGGTCGTTTTGCAGAAGGGTGGTCATAGACATTCAGACTATAATTGACCGAAATGGCTTTTATTAGTGAATAACGCAACGGCGCGCCCGACCGTACAGCTGCCAGTGTGGGGAAGTCCAGCATGTTGTAACTTAGCTGCATAGCAGTATCCAGGCAATGGTGCTTACTGAAAAGTGTGGCAGCGATGTTCCGGAACACAAGCTGGTTATACTGATTCATAATATCTCCTTTGAGATGCTTTGTCACGGAATCCTGTGCACCCGGTTTGATGAAATCATCAGTAAGGGCATTACCCATAGAAAAAAAACGGAGCGTAGTTTCATATGACCTGAAATCCGCCGTGATACCTTCCCCCGCACATTCTCCCATCCACACGCCATTAGAGCGCACATTAATACCAAAGAACCCATAGCCGGTTTCAGCGCCGGTATAGCGCCCGTAATACATGAATGGCCGTGCGTTAAGCAGCTTCTCCATAGCAATTGCCACACGGGATGTAACCGGCTGCTGGTGAAACTCTTTGTACGAACTATATACAGAGACAGTGTTCACCAGGAAAATGAACAGCAGGTGAAGAACAATCCAGGTGTAAATGATACGGTGCTTAAACAAAGCGATGGCTGAACGCTTTACATCCAGCCATCGTTTAAACAGATTATTGTGCCACTGCAGCATACTTGGTCATGATTTCATTTGCTCTTGTTACTTCCTGTGGAAGTTCCTTAATATTCTTCCAGAAAATAAAACGGGTGGATACCCAGTCCTTGTAAATAGAGTTGTCAAAGATACCGCCGGAAGCCCTGTTCTTGGGGTTGGTGGCGGAAACGATGATCTCTCTCTGACCCAGATCTTTGATGCCATAATGCTCAACGATCAGTTTTTTGATTTCCTCCTGGTCTTCACGGCTAATGTTCTTGACAGCTGTCCTGTTTACGGAATAGAGGTGCTTCGTAACTCTTTTAACGCCTCGGTTTTGTGTTTGTTGAATAGTGAAAGATAATAGCAGCATGATGGGGATGCATAATGTTAGCCACATTAGCTTTTTCATAAGAAAACGTTTTGGGGATTAGTCCTACTCTTTTTAAAGGCATTTTCGGAATCCTGCCTGTAACTACTTACGTTAAGTTACTGAATTTTTATGGTAAGCCGTCAATAAACTTTTCAAGCCCACGTCTCATATCCACACTTTTCACTAACTTAGTATACCCTAAAGGGTATTTTTATGAAATACCAGGAAATCGCTCCCGGCGAACAGTTAAGACCATACGTCAAATGCTACTATATTTTCGAGTCTGAAGCCAATATAGAGCTTGATGACACTGTATTTCCCGGTAGTCATATGGAAATCATATTCAACCTCGGCGAAGGCATATGGCAATCATCCGTCAATAAAGTATTTTATACCACGCCACAGGTGGAACTATGGGGCAAACTCACACAGCCCTTGCCTGTAAGAGCTTCCGGAAAGAATGTGATGCTGGGCGTCAGGTTCTATGCTCACTCTGCCGCTTATTTCCTGCAGGATGAACTGTCACAGTTCAACGACCAGGTATCCGATCTCCGCGACCTCCTCGGTGAACCCGTAAGAACGCTGCACGCACGCTTGCGTGAAGTATCCCAGCTCAGTAAACGTATTGCATTGATAGAAACATTCCTGCTCGACCTGCTGGCACAACGCGAAGGCAAAGCCAGACAGCTGGCCATGGTAGAACAAATCATCAGAGAGATGCAGCCCGACACCAACGCAGACAAACTCGAAGCTATTGCATCACGCTACAATATCTCTTCCCGGTATATGCGCAAACTCTTCCTTCAATACACCGGCGTCTCACCAAAACTCTACAACAAAATCACCCGCTTCAAACTGAGCCTTCAGCTGATCACTGAAAATCAATCATCGCTCACCTCCATTGCTTACGACTGTGGTTACTTTGATCAATCACATTTTATTCGCGACTTCAAATCCTTTGCCGGCCTAACTCCGTCCGATTACTCGCCTGAATCCTACCCCGTAGGACAAACCATCAGTACCAACTAAACCATTGTTCCGTTTTATACAATTCGATGATTGCCTGCTGGCCTACATTTGCTAACAGATACAGCAGCATAATCATTTCGATATGACGTAAATGCATATACGCTGTATATCTCTTTAACTGATAAATACAGCCATCATGTCTTCTAAATTCCAACAATTCAAAACACTACATGAAGAGCAGGAACTGTTTGCCTTGCCCAATGCATGGGATGCCGCGAGCGCCAGAACATTCCAGGAAAAAGGATTCCAGGCAATAGGCACGTCGAGCGCCGCCGTTGCCGGCAGCCTGGGATTTGATGACGGAGAAAAGATGTCGTTCAACGATTATCTTTTTGTCATCAACCGCATACATTCCGTCATACAGGTTCCACTGACAGTAGATATTGAAACTGGCTACGGCACTTCCAATGATGAAATATATAACAACATACAACAGTTGGTATCACTGGGTGTATCGGGTATCAACATAGAAGATTCCGTCATCAACGGTGCATCAAGGCAACTGCAGGACGCCGGCATTTTTGCAGAACGGCTCCGGTATATCCGCGGCAGACTGGAAGCCGATAAACTGGAACTGTTTATCAACATCCGCTGCGACACCTATTTGCTCAACATAGCAGACAAACAGGCCGAAACGCAACGCCGCATTGAGATCTACAACAATACCGGCGCTGACGGGCTTTTCCTGCCCTGCATCCGGCTGGAAGAAGATATTCTTGCCGCTGCACGCAGCACAAAGCTGTCGCTGAATGTCATGTGCATTCCTGGTCTGCCTGATTTCCCCACCCTATATAACCTGGGTGTAAAAAGAGCCAGCATGGGCCCGTTCATGTTCAGCAGCATATACGGCCATGTTGGGAAAGCATCAGAAGCTATCATCGCAAACAAAAATTTCTCTGCCATTCTCTGATCTATTCTTCACCATAAAAATTTGTCACATGAACTTACCTAAAAGAGCAGAAGACGCGCATGCTACACTTGCAGCTGCATTTAACACAGGAGATCCTGCCATCGTCATGAACATGTATGATACCAGCGGCATCATTGTACCCGAGCCAGGAAAACCGGTTTCAGGCAAAGAACAATTTGAAGAGGCTATCAGGTCTATCCTTGCTATTAAAGGAAAAATGGAAATCAAAACCGTCTACTGCCTGCAGACAGGTAACCTTGCAGTGGGCCGCTCAGAATGGAATATCACCGACGGAGACGAAGTAAAGATAAGCGCCAAAGGTATTGAAGTAATGAAACAACAACCGGATGGCACCTGGAAAATATTGATAGACCATGCCTTTGGCGCAGAATTCAGTCCGACCGCTTAACGTCAGATTTCGGTAGAAGGTAAGAAGCCGACCTTGTCATTCAAAGGCATACCCTTCTGTCACTCTTCACCGTTCAAAAGCCCGGAAAGTCCGTTTGACGCCGGGCTTTGATAGGTCACCCTTGCTATTTTGCCATCATGCAGGATAATGACCATCGGGTAAATATTATTCGCTTTATCAGGATATTCAATAATGTTGGCAGTATCCAGCAATACACGGTTGCTGGACATCACATCATTACCCAACTTTATCTTCAGCAGCTTGGAAGATTGTATCCTGGTAAAGATATACCGGATGTTGGCAGCTGCGTGTATATTCTTTTTTACGAACGACTCCGCAGTACTGATACAGCCTTCACAGCCTTCATTGGGAATAACTACATAACTCCCTTCCACCAGCATATGTTTATCCAGCAACCGCAGATTACCGTGGAGACGGCGATGCGATGTCCCACAGGCACATAGTATCAGTACGGAAAAAAGAAGTGGAATACATTTACAGTTCCGGCTTACATTGTACATATCGCGCTATATTTTGGTCTTTATTACTTACATCGAGGAAATAGATCCCGGTGGGAGTCACGAAAAAATTGTCCAGCGCAAAGGCCGGCGGAATAAAAGCCTCACCGAGATACTTAAAATCTTTATTAAAAGCAATCAGACAGGGCTGTTTCCCCGCCGGCGCTCCACTGCCTGTCTGTGGCAGCTCCAACAGCCTGTAGTATCGGTCCTGGTAGGGATCATAGATAATATTCCGGTAGGAAGGTGTACTCATATAGTATTGCAACGTTTCCATGGCGTCCCGTACTTTCCTGTTACTTTTAGATACCGGCATGGAAGTAATACAGAAGTTACGGCGACTGCCCGCATATACTTCATGCACCCGCCAGCTACTATCGATCAGCTGGACATTATGATCAGCCGGCAGGCTTACTGCCAGCTGGCCGGTGTGCGTATTAAATGTAGCAAAAGGATTACGCATATGCGATCCTCCCCAGTTGTATTCCCCGTATACCTTTGAATAGGGAATATGATGGCTCGTTTTTCCGGTAAGCGGATCAAGTGAAGCACAGATAGTACGACCGACGATATTTTCATTCTCCTTTTCCCCCAGCAGGAATCCCGTGCCGATAATCGCATGATGAACAAAGTAAAGCGGGGAAGCGGCACAGGCAAAGGGATGCGCAGCCATAATACCAGGCGTATGCGAAACGTCCTTCTCAGAGAAAGATAACTTTCCTGTTATACTGTCTGCAACGGTATTATATCGAAACAGCCTTGATCCCGCATAGGAATACAACAGCAGACTGTCTGGTGATACATACCTGAACCATGATACTTTAGACTTCACATGCATCATATGTGCCGGTTGCGGATAGACAGTACCATTAGCAGAAACCGGATAAGTGAGCAGACGTTTGTTATGATTATCGTATACGTGCAACAGCTTTTCATCGCTATAATAATCAATCGGTGTGGCTATTTCCATCACCATAAGGCTGTCGAGATACAACTGCAGGGTATCGTTCAGGGATATACGAAGCGGTACAATACTATCCGTATGTATATTACAGTTTGAGTACGTGGCGGCATTTCCGTTGTTGCAGGCATGGAATGCGACAGTTATCCACAGGCATAATGCCGTGAAGCAGGTTCGTTGTAACATAAATTCAGTCTGGTAGCCGGTAGTAAATAATTAAACAAATAAACAGCGCGCACAGGCGTTGTTTATTTATCTGCTGAACATGGCTGCCGCTACTCTACGTAGTAGGTGCAGTTTGTTTGGAATGGATCTGCAGGTTCAACGCATGCAAAGATGTATGTACCGTTCACGATGGTAACCCTGCATTTGCCGCGCAGGCCGTGATGGTCGTCCGGGCAACCGGATCTGGCAGAGGTATTGCCGGACACAAAGCAAATGAAAGCAGTGACAGCAATGCCGGAAATGATGAGCATTTTTTTCATCTTGTTATAGTTTAAATGAAGGAAAGCAGTATTCGGTTTTACTGGTGCTGACTATAACCACTATGTTACCGGGAATGACACTATATGCAAAACAGCAAGTTGGCTTCAGCAGGTTTTCATAAAGATCAAAACGTGAAATACAATCTAATATAAGGAAATTATCCTGATAATTTATGCACTCCCTTTTAATTCTCTCTGGGCTGTAATATAATAGCAGTGAGACTTCAGCAGAAAGATGATATACCCTGACCACAGCCAGAGGAGCCACCAGCGGGGCAGCTCCTTTCTGGCCTCGGTACAGGGAACTTCTCAGGTTAAAGGATGGCGGTCCCTTCCGGAAAAATTCTGCTTTATGCAGGTTAACAGTAATTCCTTCGAGCTGATGTAAAGTTGTTGCTTATATCGCTGTTTTGAAAAAACGATACACGTAATTGCATTTTGTAAGGACGAATTGCGGAAATTGACAGGAAGAATACTTTCATGTACCGTTTTCAACAGGAATTTTTTTGAACAGCTTTTTGTTAATGACGAATGATTATCGGTTGCATTTTGCAACCGGCAACCTCCGGTGACGGTACAGCAGCAGTGGTCCGGATCCTGTCGAAAGTATCCCTTACGGCTACACGTTTTCAACCGTTACTGAGATATTATAGCAATGGCGGATTGTAGCTTGCCGGTCATTTCCCCACACTTCAAACAGTTTTGAGTTATGAAAATCCACCCTTTGATCACCTCTGTACTACTATGTCTTCTCTGCTCGCCGCCGCGTGTTTCGGCGGGCAAAACATCAGCAGATCTGTCCCGGGCTACTGCTATTGCAGATACCTCCGCTGCCTCATTGATCAGCAGCGCAGAATGGGATGTCATATTTCCTCATCGCTTCAATCCGGACGACCGCACCGGTACCGGCACCTTACCAACCACTCCCGCCAAGGACTTCTATTCCTACGCCAATTTCCTGGAGGCCATCAGACGAATGTCTAATATAAAGGTACTGCTGGAAAGACGCTGTGGCACGGACTATTACCGTATCGCCCGCACCGATAAAACAACCGGAGCCACTACAGTCATCAGAACCGACGCCGGCTTCAACGATCCCACCTGGAATACCCGGGCTATCATTCCACAGGTGCTCGACTATGCCACCTTCGTCAGTGAAGGCGATATCAACGCCCGTAAACGGGAACTGGTGGCATTCCTGGCCAACATCTCCCAGGAAACAACCGGTGGCTGGCCCACCGCCCCCGGCGGACAATATGCCTGGGGCCTCTACTTCCGCGAGGAACAAGGCTATGAAGGCACCACCAACATCGGCTACCGCGATGAAACCAATACCACCTATCCCCCCGCACCAGGCAAATCATATCATGGCAGGGGCCCTATACAACTCAGCTACAACTATAACTACGGACAGGCCAGTGAGCTGATATTCGGCGACAAAAACGTACTACTGGCCAATCCCGAAAAAGTGATTCAGGATGGCGCAATCGCCTTCGAAACAGGTATCTGGTTCTGGATGGCGCCACAATATCCCAAACCCTCCTGTCATGATGTAATCGTCCCCGGCAAATGGACACCCACAGCCGCACAACAGGCCGGCGGGCTGAAACCCGGATTTGGCGCCACCGTTAACATTATCAACGGAGGCATCGAATGCGGCGGTGCAACGGAAAACACCAAAGTATTGAGCCGCATCGGACATTATCAGCGCTACGCCACCATCAAACAGGTAAGCATTGAACTCAACGGCGGCAACAACCCCGCCAACTGCGGATGCGCCAACATGGCCCGCTTTACCGTAGACAATGCCGAATGCGCCAGCCTTACATCCATCAGTTTCCTGCAACCCGCCAACGGTATCCTTTCCACCACCTCATTAAGCCCCGTTACAATCTCTGTTACCAAAAATGACCCCCGTAAGGAGATCACCAAAGTACAGATCATCGTAAACGGTCAGCTCTTCAACGACTCCATTATAAAATGGACACCTCCCGGCTACAGGAAGTACACAGCAACGGCCAAAGGCATACGAACCGGCCTCGATACCGTTACCGCCACCGTGGATTTTGCCGTATGGAACAGCAATACCTTCGAAGGCTGCAGCAATCTCCCGCAATGGCAGGCATCACAGAACTATACTGCTGCGGGCAATATTGTACTGTACAACAATAGCATATACCGCAATAAATGGTGGGCCGGCAGCGCCAGTGTTCCCGGTACCAGCGACACCTGGGAACTGCTCGGAGCATGCACCAACGGTCCGCGCACAGATACCGGCTGCAGCGGCATCGCCGCATGGCTTTCATCCAAAGCCTATTCCGCCGGCGACCAGGCTGTGTATAAAAACAAGATCTACAAAGCCAACTGGTGGACACAGAACAATCCGCCCGATCTTAACAGCGGCGCCGGTAAACCCTGGGCCTATATACGTGATTGCGGAGCTCAGGCATCCACCGCCAGGAGCACTGATGATCTGGTCATTTATCCCAACCCTGTTTCCGGCAACACACTGAATGTGAAATTCACCGCACCCGCCGGCGGGAAGTACTATCTGTCACTGCTCCACAGCACTACCATGCAACGTGTCCAGCAACGTTATTATGTAGCAGATCACGACGGCACCCACACCATACAACTGGATGTGAGCCGCCTCCCCGCAGGCACCTGGTTACTGCAGGTAAGCAGCGACGGCAAAAGCTATAGGAATACAGCCGTGACGTTTATTAAGAATTAAGGAACCGCTAATAAATAAGGAAGCCCCTTCGCAGAAACGAAGGGGCTTCCTTATTTATTAGCCCTTTTCTTTTCCGCAAACTATTTCTATATTGTTATACTGGATATCAGCCAACGTCATGTAAATGCAGATCAACAGGGAGGAGTAGCCGGAAAGAACCGACAGAATTAATATACACGTAATATTGATCCGCTACTTTTGCGGCGACTGTTATACTATGCTCAAGAAAAAAAATGCTGCACGTCAGGAGGCTTTCGAGGATACCGTGTCTATTTACTGGGATAAACTGCTGGGCATTGCCGTTGCTAAAACCAACGCCCATGACGCTTTTGACATAGTACAGGATGTTTTACTTTCTTTATGGGAGAAATGGGAGGAAGTGCCGAAAGATGAATCGCTTGAATACTACCTCCTCAACGCCCTGAAGTTCAGAATTTTTAAGTATTACCGCACCACCTACCGTTATCAGGCACACCTGAAACAGCTGGAAACCCTGCTCAACGATACCCTCGAAACACCAGATGCACTCGACCGCGAAGAGCTGCACGGCCTGAAAGAAGCATTGCTCCGGGAAGCCCTGGATACCCTCACTCCCAGTCAACAACAACTATTTAGGCTGCGCGTACAACATCATTATTCCTATCAGAAGATCGCGCACCAGCTGAATATTGATCCCGCCTCTGCACGCGTATTATACTGCCGCGCCCTGAAACAGGTAAAAACACATATCAGCACCAACCCCGCCCTCACCACCAGCCTTATATCCTCGTTAGTGTTGTTTACAATTTCTTAACCTTGGACCCGGTTAACATTTTCCGGGTTGCGGGTATTCTTCTGTAGATGGCACCACAAAACTATGAGCGCGCACGCGCACTACTGGAAAAATACCTGGAAGGAAAATGCACACCTGAAGAAAGGGAGCTGCTGGAAAAATGGTACGACGGCCTCGGCGAAGGCACTTCGGACAATATTCCCTCAGCGCTTTCTGATCAGCGCCGGCAACAGTTTATGTCCCGGTTCCGCAACAGCGCCGCCACTGTGAAAATACACTGGTGGAACCGCCCTGTTACAAGATGGGCCGCCGCCAGTATCCTGTTGGTAGCAGGCGCCGGTTTTCTGTGGAGACAAAACCGTATACAACAACCAGCACAACTGGCACTCAACAAGGTGGTCCGCGTTACCAATGAAAGCAATCATATAAAATATGTGATCCTCCCCGACAGCTCACAGGTGTGGCTGAACGCCCATGCTTCCCTTAGCTGGAAAGAGAATTTCAATATAAAAGAGCGGAATGTGGAATTGTCTGGTGAAGGTTACTTTGATATCCGGGCCAGTGAAAAAAATCCATTCATCATCCGCACCAGAGACATCACTATCGGTGTATTAGGCACACAATTTAATGTGGAAGCTTACACCAAAGAAAAGATCACAAGGGTATCACTGGTAAAAGGTAAAGTACAGGTACAGGCCCGCACCAACAACCACGCAGCAGCCGTACTCTCTCCCGGCTTTGCCGCTACCTGGCAGGAAGGCGCCGCCGCCATGAACATACATGAAACAGATCCCGCACAGGTAGCCGCCTGGAAAGAAGGCGCCTTCACAGCTGCCGACATACCGCTCAAAGACGCAGTGGAACGCCTTTGCAGCAGATACAACTACACCGTCAACTGGACCGGTACACAAGGCATCCACAAAAACATCACGGTCATGTTCCGTCATGAGAGCTTCGAAAAAATGCTCAGTAATATCTGCTATATCAGTCGCAAACAATATACAATCGCCGACAGACAAGTATCCATTTACTAAAACGCGCTAACAATTTCTGTAAAAAAACAATCATGAAAACGAAATCTGCAATTCCGGATCAGTACATCCGTCCGCACGGACCTGCTGGCTCCCGGATGAAACGATTCCTTTTATTGGGATGCTGCCTCCTGCCGGCTGCCTTGGGCTATGGCCGCCAGAACGGGCTGAATGAAAAAGTGAAACTCAACGTCTCCAGCAGTTCACTTTCCCAAGTGCTAAATGCATTGGGCAGCCAGAGCAGCTTCACTTTCAACTATGTAAAACAAGACTTCGACAACATCACTGTCAGAGATTTCAAAGCGGATAATATCACGCTCGCAGAAGCGCTGGCTATCCTCAAAAACAAATCCGGCATTGAATATAATGTCAGCGATAAAGCCATCCTGCTCAGAAAAGCAGAACAATCCTCAACACAGGAAAAACAAACGCCCGCCCATAAAATAACCGGCCGGATCGTGAATGAAAAAAACGAACCAGTACCCGGCGTTACCGTTTGGGTAAAAGGCACAAAAACAAGAGCGATCACCGACGTAGAAGGAAGATATGAAATCAGTGTTGACGACAGCAATGCTATACTCAGTTTCACCTCCATCGGTTTTGAAAAAACAGAACTGCCCGCCGGCAATGGCTCCTCACTCAACGTTACGCTCAAGACCAGCAACAGCGGCCTCAATGAGGTAGTTGTAATTGGTTATGGTACCGCCAAGAAAGGAGATCTCTCCGCCGCAGTATCTGTTGTTCCCGACATGAAACAGATCAGGGAACGCCCGGCCATGAACGTGCAATCCATGATCCAGGGCCGCGTTCCCGGCGTTACAGTTGTCAGCGAAGGTGGTCATACCGCCAGCGCACCGAAAGTAATGATCCGTGGTGTCGGCTCACAGACAAATGAAAGCGTACTGTATGTAGTAGATGGTGTACCTAACGCTCCTTATAACCCTGCTGATGTGGAATCCATCACTGTATTGAAAGATGCGGCTTCCGCTGCGATATACGGTGCATTCTCCGGTTCTGCGGGTGTTATCCTCATCACCACCAAACAGGCTTCCAACGGACAACCCACTGTGCAGTACACCGGCTTTGCTGGTGCCAAACAGGCATGGCGCACATTGCAGTCGCTCCGCGCTGAAGACGAAGCTAAAGTATCTAACCTCGCTTATAAGAACGCCGGCTTAAGCCCGCTTGAAGGCTGGGATGCATCCAAGAATCCTTACGCACAGGTAACCCGCACCGACTGGATGAAAGAAATCTTCCGCACCGGACTTACACAAAGACATAACATCAGCGTAAATGCCGGCGGCGAAAAGTTCTCCACCCTCTTCCAGGCCCGCTACGAAAACGAAGAAGGAACCCTGCTGAATACCTATAACAAAAATATTTCACTGCGTTTCAACACCTGGTACCAGTTCAACAAACATGTGAAATTCCGACAGGACGTATTCTGGAACAACAACGACAACAGAGATGCTGAAACGGCCAGCGGTTACACCGGTGTTATCCTTTCGGCCATCTACATGCCCCGCGCTGCCACCCCTTATTATGCAGACGGAACATTCGGCGGTGTAGGCCCCAGAGATTCCAAATATCTCGGTATTCACGGTGATGCCGTTAACCCGGTAGCTACCCTGCTGAGAAATACTGCTTACAACAAAACCAATGACCTCCAGTCAGTATCTGAAGTAAACGTAACAGATATCGCTCCAGGCCTGAGCTTCCTCTCACGCTTCTCTTATCGTCAGAGCAACTGGCTGTGGAAGAACTTCACACCCAGAAGAACAGAACCCGGTAAGCCTAATACCGAAAACTTCCTGAACTACTCTACCAACAAAACATACAGGTGGATATGGGAAAATACGCTGAACTATAACAAGATCTTCAACAGACATAATATAGGCGCGATGGTGTCTATGACTGCGCAGGAAGAAGGTCTTCGCTCCTTCAGCGCTACTGCGAGAAACTTCGATTATGAACAGGACCTTGTACAGTTCTTTACCAATGCAAATATCTTTGATAAAGACCGCCCTGCCGACAATCAATGGGTAGACAGAAATGCTTCCTATGTAGGCAGACTCTCCTACAGCTGGGCAGACCGTTACTTCTTAACAGGTAGCTACCGCGTGGACATCGCAGGCCGTCTGCCTGAAGGTAAACGTGCACAAGGCTTCCCTGGCGTTACTGCTGCGTGGAAACTCAGCTCTGAGCCATTCTTCAACGTAAATGCAGTTGACCTCGTGAAAATCAGGGCCAGCTGGGGCCGTATCGGTAACCTCGGAAGTATCGCTCCCAACTATGGTTACGTGAAAATGCTCGCAGATTACACTTACCAGATCGGTAATGGCGCACCACAGTCAAATGCACTGTATATCGGTAGCCAGTTCAATCCTAACCTGAGCTGGGAAACATCCAGGCAGACAGACATCGGTCTCGATCTCAGCTTCCTGAAACAACACCTGAACGTTACCGTAGATTACTTCGATAAACTTACCTATAACCTTATCAGACGCCAGGATACTAACTGGCCTAACACTTTCGGTTTCGGCGCTCCGCTGATCAATCAGGGTAAAATTGCCAACCAGGGCCTTGAGTTTGCAGTTAGCTGGAACGATCATATAGGTGCTGTTGGATATAACATCGGCGCTAACCTTGCTACGCTGAAGAACAGAGTTACGGAGATCGATGGAAACCCAAGCTCTGCATGGGCACACACCGATGCTTACAGAAACGTGCTGTTACCTTTCCGCTCCAGAGTAGATGAGCCGCTTTACTCTTACTGGCTGGTAAAAACAGATGGTATCTTCCAGTCCGATGCGGAAGCAAATGCTTATCAGAAGGATGGCCAGAAGATCCAGCCATCAGCCAAAGCCGGCGATCTTAAATTCGTAGATCAGAACGGAGACGGAAAGATCGATGATGCAGACCGCGTGTACATGGGCAACGCACTGCCTAAAGTTACCTACGGCTTCAGCGCTAACTTCACCTACAAAAACTTCGACCTGAGCTTCTTCCTCCAGGGCGTAGGCGGCGTAAAGCTTTTCAATGCCTTCAAAATGACAACACTGAATGGCGGCGAACAGGGTTACAACCGTTGGGATAAGATCCTCGATGCATGGTCTCCTGATAACAAAGGCTCCAATATTCCTATTATCCGTGCCAACGATCCTAACAAAAACTTCCAGACCAACTCCGACTGGTACCTGGAAAACGGCAACTACCTCAGGCTGAAAAACCTGCTCATCGGCTACACCTTCCAGAAAATGAGCTGGAACAAAGGTCTCCGTGTGTACTTCAGCGGTGATAACCTCCTCACCTTCACCAAATACACCGGCATGGACCCTGAAGTAGGTGGTTTCGGTATGGACGGCGGACAATTCCCCGTATCACGTGTGTACGCGGTAGGACTCAATGTTAAATTCTAATCAGCACAATCATGAAAAAGCAACTTACTTATATACTTACAGCAGCGTCGCTCACAATAGGCGCCAGCGCATGTACAGACAAATGGGTGGATACAAATCCCTACGGCGCGCCCACTACTGCGCACTTCTGGCAGAGTAACCAGGACGTACAAAAAGCTACAACAGCCATGTATGTTACCATGAGAAATGAATCTACCTGGGGCCGCGATCTCTACTGGATACAGGATGCCAGTGATGACCTGGTAGTAGGAAGGGTGAAGGCAGACGGAGAAAATATCAAGAACTTCATTCCCAGTGGAAGAGAAGGTTATCTCACCGGCGGATGGAATGATCTCTATTTCATGTTGAACAAAGCCAACCAGGTACTGGCCGGCCTGTCTACTGCACAGAATGTAACAGATGATGTCCGCAAGCAGGCAATGGGTGAAGCTTACTTTGTAAGAGCCTTCGCCCACTTCTGGATTGCATACATCTGGGGACATAAAGACCAGGGCGTTCCTTTCGACGGTCCTGAAAATGCTGAATACGGCAAACGTATTGCCCCACAACTGAAATCAGTTACAGACAATTACGCACAGATCATCAGCGATCTGCAGAAAGCTGCTGATATGCTGCCGCTGTTTGAAACCTATAGCGCTGAAAACCGTGGCCGTGCACACAAAGCCGCTGCATGGGCATATATGGTGAAAGCCTATGCTTACTGGGCACAGTACGACAACAGCAAATGGCAACCTATCCCTGCGCTCTGCGACAAGATCAGGGACGAAGGACATCGCGCACTCGTTACAGTTAAAAAACAAGACGGTAGCCTCGATGCAAGAGGAAGCTACCAGGCCGTGTTCACCATCGCCAACAACTGGAGCTCCGAATATATCTGGTCTGTTACATCCGGCGTACTTGGTGGTTCTGAGTTTCCGGGCGTAATCCTCGAAAACAAAGGCTGGGGCGTTTACAACGGCTGGGGATATTTTCAACCCACTGAAGAACTCTACGAAGAATATGAATCCAGTGACCCAAGACGTGAAGTAACCATCCTGAAATTCGGCGATAAGTTCACTTACTTCGGGAAAGACAGGGCTTACTACTCCAGCAACAGCCTCTCCGGATTCCAGATCAACAAATACATGGAGCCTTATAAATATGGCGCTGATGAAAAAGCTGGTACCAACAGCTTCATCAACCCCAACGGCGATTATCCTACCACTGCCCTCAACCTGCCGCTGATGCGTTACGCAGAAGTGCTGCTGTTCAAAGCAGAAGCATTGATCAAACTGGGCAGAAACGGTGAAGCCGCCGCTCCGCTCAATGAACTGCGCGCACGCGTTGGCCTCACTCCCGTTCCTAATCCTACAATCAATGACCTGAAACACGAGCGCCGCGTGGAACTCGCCTGCGAATGGACAGACAGATTACAGGACCTGAAAAGATGGGGGGATTATGACAAGATCCGCTCTCCGCTACACGGACGCAGTCACACAGATAAACTGGACCCTAATTCTTCCTATACCATCAAGGAGATCTGGCCTCAGCGCAACTTTGATCCCAACAGACACATGGCATGGCCCATCAGCCCCGATGAAATATCCAGGAGCAATGGCGCTTACAAACAAACGCCAGGCTGGTAATGCAAAAGCCTGTACATCAAATGAAAAGGTCGTCGTAATGGACGGCCTTTTTTATTTGTTTCATATGAAAGCTTTAATAGAATTATAAATCAGATTAATTTATTAAATTCACCTATCTCTCTCGTCGCTCCTACGCTTCAGCAAAAAAAATTCAAAAAATCTTAAAATTTTTTACGCATAAAAATTAATCATACAATAGATAAATAAGTAATATTTTTAAGCACCGCTCCATTTCAGCAGCAGTAACAAAGAGAGAATATTTATGGTCACTGAGGTGCATCATTTTTTTACTTTACTATTTACCTATTGAAATTCATAACAGCAGATGATCGCACTTCTGGCCTATAATAAAACAGTGTGTCAGCCCGTTCTGATGCAGGTTTTTTCACAAAAAAACAGATCTTTGTCCGCGTTGGATCAGATCACAACCATCATATTACTGGCCGGCAGTCTAATGATGATCGATTCGCTAAAACCGTATCCTGCAGCAATACTAACCGGCGTAGTCGCTGTCACACTAAACCATATAACCAGAAAAACCATGAGCAGACATCATCTGACCGCTCTGTTATGCGCAGCCTTAGTTGTCCTGTCCGCAACAGAAAGCTGCAAGAAAGCCGAAAATGTGCGTCCAGTCGACGACGGTCCAACTTCAGAAGCAAAACCTAAACCGGGTGGTACAGTAGGAAGAGAGTATACACTGGTGCCTGATGCACAGGGAAGACTCCTACTCGATGGAACCAACAACATCTACAAACCGGGAGATGTGATTAACCTGAAAGGCAACTTCTCCGCAGTAGTAATTAAGAACCTCAGTGGTTCAGCATCAGCTCCCATTATCGTCCGCAATCCGAAAGGTGCCGTTACCACTATCGGTAACCCCTCCTGGAGTGGCGGCTCATGGGCCACAGCCCTCAGCTTCGTAAACTGTCACTATATCAAGGCAGGTAGCGAAACTTCCAAAGCCGAATTTCTGATCAACGGCTCCACACAAACAGGTAAAGAAGCCTACTTCGATCTTGCCCTCAGTTCTCACACAGACAACTTCGAAATCAGAAACATTACCATCAGCAATGGCGGTACCGGTATCTGGGCTAAAACAGATCCCGTTAAAGGTGATGCATCTACTCAGTATCCTAACTCCTGGATGGAAAACCTTTCTATTCATGATGTTACCGTTCAGGGTACCAACAATGAAGCCATGTACATAGGCCACACCGCCCTGTACTGGAACCTCACCGCCAATACCCCTTACTATGGCGCAACCGCTGGATTCGTCCCCGGACAGGAATACGTACAGCCAATCAAATGGCGCAACGTTAAAATCTACAACAACATTGTACAGAACATCGGCGCAGACGGTATCCAGACCGCCGCTTCAGATAAACTCGAAATCTACGGCAATACCGTTGTCAACTGGGGCCTTCAGCAAAATTCTGCCCACAACGGCGGTATCCTGGTAGGCGGCCGCACAACCAACACCAACACACACGACAACTACGTACATGACGGATGGGGAGAAATGCTGCAATTCTACGGTTCCGGCGAAAACGGCGCCCAGCACATTATCCACAACAACCTGTTTGCCAATAGTAAATCCGCACATGACGGTATAAGCCTCAGAGGCACCGACAAAGCGCTGGTAACCGTTAGCAACAATACCGTCGCCAGAGCCGGTGGCGTATCTCTCCGCATCAACGGATACTTCGGCATGACCACCGCCGTGAATGTAAATGGCAACGCCTTCATCGAGCCTCGTACTTTCGGCGGTACTGTTACACTCAATTCATATATCTATACAGAAAACACCGGATCGGCTATCGAAGGTACCAGTATCAACGCTAACGCCAAATTCGCTACAGTAGCGGATGCCGGCGTAGACGCAAATAATATGTACCAGCCCGTTTCCACTTCAAAACTGGCAAGCGCAGGCTATAGAAAGTAAGGTGATTTATTTATGTAGTTATATAGCTATGTAGTTATTTAAAATGCAGCGGAGA
>NZ_DATLKJ010000089.1:0-1536 GCF_035538455.1 Chitinophaga sp. | reverse complement strand
CAGGTACCCGGATAAAATTGGGTAAAAATTACTTTTGAGACAGCCTCATTAAGTTCGAAACTATCCGGGGAATTAGCAGGAAGAATAATTTATCCTGATAAGTTTAGTATGCCGGACTAATCCTCCGCCGGAGATACTTTCAACGGGCTACTTCCGAACTGCCCCAAATCCGTCTCCTTCATACGTTTAATCCACACATTCCTTCCCGGAAATGCTGTGTCAAAAATATTATTGCCAATAGTTACATGCCGGCATCCATCGAGGTACACATTCACCTTACGGGAAAATGGCGGATACGTATTCGTATATATCATTCTGTTAGATGAAAACACCAGTGTATCTACGGAACGGGCGTACAGCAACGCATGGTCGAAATGCCTGAAGGTGTTCCCGGTGATACGGATGTTGTGATGATATGCCGGAGAGGCTGAATCTTTCGGAATAATAGAAGGTGTAATGGAAATAACTCCTTCTCCCCAGCGGGAGGTAAAACTGTTCTCAAAGTCATTGTTTTCAATAGCTACATCCCTCACTGCACCTGATTCATAATACACGGTCCGGTCGCCTTCAATGAGGATGGCTGAGCCCGCAGTATTGAAGTAGTTATTGGATATACGTACTTTGCCTGGACTGGTTACCAGTATCCCCCTTGCGCGGTGGCGCTTCATCACGCGGCAATTGGTGATCTCCACATCCGGGTTCTTGTCTATATTTTCCAGCAGATCTCCAATTTTGAGTATACCGGTGATATTCTCGTTGAACTTAATCCGGTGTCCTGTAACATCGTCGTTTTCCAATTCATCCTCCTGCCCTACCACGGATAAAATCTGCCTGCGCTGCATGGTAGCTGTATCCACACGCCAGGCTTTTTCGCCCTGCTCAAAGCCTATGTACCTATCATGCTGCGCCAGCAGCACTTCATGATCGCTCAATACTTCGACTACCGGGGCATACATACTATGTATATTGACAAAATCATCGCCCGCGCCGGTTACCGTGCATCCGTCGATCACAATGCGGCCTTTACAACCACTAAAATGCGTGGCGTCGGCTACGGTACTGAATACACGATTTTTCTTTTCATTGGCTATGATATTCACCTGCTTCAGGGTGATGTCTTCACATTCGGAAGCGCTGACCCCAGCACTCAGGGCATGGTAAATGTTGATTTTCTCCAGCCACAGCCGGCTGCTCTGCATCAGCTGTATACCATCGGTGATGTAATAGTCGTGGTAAAGGGCAATCAGCGTTCCGCGCTCCGGCTTCCTTTCAAGCGGGAAATGCAGCCGTACCAACCCATTCTCACGCAATTCAGCCGTGGCGTTCCAAATTTCCCCCAGAGGATTATCGGTGGTCTCGTATACGAGGTCTTTATTACCTGCATTGAAGATATTGTTGTAATTGGTGCCAATCTTACTTCTCCATTCCTCTCCTGTAAAGTAAAGTGTATCGTTCTTTATCTCGTACGGATATTCGTTTTTGTCTATCTTCAGATCCAGAAAGGTGTCGCTGTATCCCACAATCTCCGCCTGCGAA
>NZ_DATLKJ010000088.1:0-100323 GCF_035538455.1 Chitinophaga sp. | reverse complement strand
AGCGGCGTACCGATAATGCGAACAGGCAGCTGTAGCCTGTCATGGCGATGATGATACCCACGCTTTGCAGCACCAGGATGCCCACGGCAGTATAGGCATCCCGTGAAGCCAGCATCAGTGCAGCAGCGCAGGCGCCGCCTGTACCGGCAAGGCCATGGATCATTCCGATCCAGAAAGAACGGGAGAGCATATTACCGGAGGGGGTATGTACATGAGTATGGGAAGCTCCGTCCCGCGGGAAATTGCGCATGATGGCAGTGACGCCCAGCCATATCATAATCGGACCTATCAGGAACTCTACGTAGCCGGCCACATTCTCCGAAAGCGCAGACTTAACGATCAATATCAGGATTCCGAACAAGATCAATGTCAGCGAATGCCCCAGTGCCCATTGGGAAGAGCGCCATACGAGCCTGCGCAGGCGGTATTTTTTGTTTTCTTCCGTAGCCAGTACGGACACTGCGGCTACATGATCCGGCTCAAATGAGTGCTGGATACCCAGCAAGAAAGAATCCAAAAATAAAGGAACGATCATAATAAGGGGATTACAAGTGAATGTTTAATGTCAGCCAGCTATTGTATCCATCACTGCGTTATAAATCCAGACGATGCCGATGATAATAGAGAACACACCTACAGTGGCGTTGATCACTTTAAAGGCGACCTGGTTATGCTCGATGAAACGTGATACAGAAAAAGCGAGCACGCAGCTGTAGGTGGTCATTGCCAGGATAATACCCAGGCTCTGCACCACGATGATCCACACAGCAGTGCGCGTATCTGTGGAAGCCAGTATCAGTGCGGCCGCACAGGCGCCGCCTGTACCCGCGAGGCCATGCAGCATGCCTACCCAGAAGGAGCGGGACAACGGATTCATGGCAATCTCTTCGCCTTGTTTTCCATGCAGATGTAATGCATTGGTGAGGTGTTCATGTTCTGCAAACTGTTTATGTTCGTCCATCATTTCTTTCAGCTGATGGTTTCTGCGGATGGCGGACCATCCCAGCCAGATCATGATGGGGCCCACTGCTATCTCCGCCCAGGCAGAGAGGTTGAATGGTACGGCTGATTTAAGCAGCAATGCGAGCGCGCTGAATAATATCAGTGTAACTGAGTGTCCCAATGCCCATTGCGAGGAGCGCCATACCAGTTTTCCTATGCCGGTATTATTCTTCTTTCTTTCAGAAGCCAGCACGGATACAGCGGCCATATGGTCCGGTTCAAACGAGTGTTGTACACCAAGCAGTAATGAATCTAACAGTAACGGATACATGAATATTTCTTTTAGTTCACAAACAACAGGCGATGATCTGTTGCGTCTATCAATACGATTTCGAATGTTACGGGTTTGAGCGCGGCCTGTATCACTTGTCTGCACCGAGCTGCCAGTGCGATGTAGAAAGGTTCCGTTTCTCTGAAAGGGAACAGTTCTGTGAGGCCACGTGCCATGTTAAGTACGCGGATGCTATCGCATTGTTCCGGCGGATATCCTGCCTTTGCCGCCAGCGAGGCTACAAATTCCTTATCCCACGACGACTGGTTACTGTGCGTGTTCAGTGCGCCGCCGGCGAGCTTCACCGCTTTGCCCAGCATCATGCCGATAGTGAATGACTGTAACGGGGAACTGTTGATTTTTGCCAGTGTTTCCCCGATCCAGTTGCCATACTGCACAAAGGCAAGGGCCGGCAGTAGCGGGTACAGGTTGCGTAACAGCTTTTCGCTGCGGCCGCCGGAGTTGACGACGATGTGTGATTGTCCATTTGCCAATGCTACATCAATGCCTTGTTCGATGCTGGCGATGTAGGCCGCTGCAGAAAAGGGTTTCACTTTGCCTGTGGTGCCCAGTATGGAAATGCCATTGACGATTCCCAGCCTGGCATTGAGCGTTTTCGCTGCCAGTGTGGCGCCATTGGCCACGCTGACGCTGACGCATACACGCCTGTCTATATTATGCGCTGACAGCATTTCCCGCACTACATCCGTCATCATCTGTCTGGGAACAGGATTGATGGCGGGCTCTCCTACCGGTACAGGCAATCCGGGTAGCGTCACCATTCCTACGCCTTCACCGGGGAGAAATGTGATAGCCTGTTCTCCGCCGAAGGTGATGGTGCTGGTTATTTCTGCGCCATTGGTAACGTCCGGGTCATCGCCGCTGTCTTTGTAAGTAGCGCAGGTGGCGCTGTCTGCCGAGAAGTGGCAATGATGTATTTTAAAGAGCACCTCTTCGCCGCCGGGCAGTGTGATTGTAACGGTTGCCACTTCCTCCTGCTCCAGCAGCGCCAGCAGGGCAGCTTTGGTGCAGGCAGTGGCACATGCGCCTGTACTGTATCCCCAGCGGAGATCTCCTGTGGGTACCGGTTGCAGGCTCATGACAGCAGTTTATCCAGGTGAGCTAATAATCCGTTCTTATTATCCGTCCGGATGAAATGCGGTGGCAGAGCAGGCCGCCGGATAATATACAGCGGTACACCACTTGTTATAGCAGCATCTGCTTTTACAGAGAGGAAACCACTTTCACCGCTTTCCTTCGTCACGATGGCCTGAGCACCTGTTTGCCGGATGACATCTATTTCTTCTTCCACTGTTTTTCCGGGGAAGGACAACAGCAGGTTTTGTTCGGGGAATCCGGCAGCAGCGGCTACTACCAGTGATGTGTCACGCGGCAGGATGCGGCAGTACATTTTCCGGTGTTGCCAGAATGGTTTCCACTTTTCGATGGTCTGCACACCGGTGAGAGAAAGCACGGGTTCAAAGCCTTGCGCTATCAGCTCCGGTAACAGTGTCTCATAGCTATCGGCATAACGTATCAACGGGTGTTCCGGTAATGCAGGATACTGTCTTTCATACCGGATAACCGGAATACCCAAACGCTCACTTACTTCCCTTACGGTTTCATGTAATACCACTGCGAAGGGGTGGCTTGCATGAACGATCGCCCTGATTTCTTCCTGGCGGCAGAATGCTTCCAGCGACTGCGGCGTAAAGGCGCCGTAGCGGTAACGTGCATTGGCAGGCAACTCCACCTCAATCTTTATTTTGGAGGAATACCAGCAGGGCAGCATCTTTTCTGCCAATGCCGATAAAACCAGTTTGCCTTCTGTTGTGCCGCCAAATACGAGAACCATGTTATTTTTTTATGTTGCTATTTTTTTATGTTGTTATTTTTATTTGTGCGATGTTTTTTGATTTCTGAAGATGTGCTTCCATTCGGGATTATACAGATGTGATCTGTTTTTCCTTGCACCGATGGCAGTGCCTACGATGATGAGCACTGTGCGGGTAAGTTTGTTACTGCGTATGATGGCTGCCAGCTCGTGTAACTGGCCGGTGAAGATTTTTTCATCTTTCCAGGTAACGCGGTACAGTACCGCTACAGGGGTATCTTCCGGATAATGTTCCAGCAGCTGCGCCTGCACATTTCTGGCGATGGTGGCGCTGAGGAAAATACACATGGTGGCACGGTGTTTAGCCATCTCGTTGAGCTTCTCCCGTTCCGGCAAGGGTGTATTTCCTTCGCCCCTGGTGAGAATGATGGACTGTACTACTTCCGGAATGGTAAATTCAGATCTGAGCACCGCAGCTGCAGCCTGAAACGAAGAGATGCCCGGTACGATGAAGTAATCCATCCCTTTCTCATCGAAGATGGTCATCTGCTCCTGGATAGCGCCGTAGATGGATGGATCGCCGGACTGCAGACGCACGATCAAATGACCTTTCGCATAATGTTGTTCCATCAGTGTGATTTGTTCCTCCAACGTCATGCCGGCGGAATTCTGCACCACTGCACCTTCTTTAGCATAATGCGTCAGCTCTTCCGGCACGAGGCTGCCTGCATATAGTATCAGGTCTGCTGTTTCCAGCAGCTCCTTCCCTTTCACCGCCACCAGGGACCCATCTCCGGGACCGGCGCCAACAATGGCTATCTGTGCACGTCTTTCCAATGCGGCATCCAGGGATACAGCTATCGTATGTTTCTTGCCGGAGCTTACACTGATCTTTATTTTTTCGATGAGCAGGCTGTTATTGCGGGATGACAGCAACGCGCCCGCCTCCGAAACACTGTATACATCCAGCTTGCTCTTCACCACATCAGAAGGGTTGGGTACTTTACAGGCATTCAGTTCATCGGCTGTATAGGTATGAAACGGGATCTTCCATTTTTCCGACAGGGCGATAAATGCCTGCTCATCCTGTTTTATATCGATAGAAACGATACACTTCAGTGACTCCGTTGCCAATCCATTTTCATTGAAATGCTCGGTTACGGAGGCTTCCAACAGTTCTGGCTCAATATCACGGCTACAGCCCATACCCAGGTGCAGTGCGGCGGGATGGTAGTAGATAACGGGAACGGCTGTATGATATTTCCGGTAGGTGACTGCAATCAATAGCTCGTATTGTTCCTGTGGTATATCATCGAAGCGATAGTATACGTCCACGAAATCAGGTTTTGTTTGCAGCAGTCTTTCCGTTCCTTCATCCTTCACATCGAGTAACAATGCTGTTGGCCGGTTGTTGACAAATAAAGCAATGATAGTGTTCATGGATGCGGTGGAAGCGGTTTTCCAGCTATACCTGCGGGCAAGTGTATCCAGCGCCCATATGTCCTGCAGATCACTGGAAGTGGTGATAACTGCCTGTGCCCCTAATATCCGTGCGATGTTGCGGGCCAGCTCATTAGCGCCACCCTGGTGACCGGAAAGCACGGGCTGCACAAAATGTCCATGATCATCCAGGTTGATCACAGCAGGGTCGGTAGTCTTATCACCGATATGAGTGGCGATGCTGCGTACGCAAATACCCAATGCGCCAATGAACACAAATGCGTTATAGTGATGAAAATGCGTTGAGAGGAAATCAGCGATAGATATGATCTGTTCTGTATTGCCGTTATCTTCTGTGCGCGTAGTAAATATCTTTGTTTCCGCCAGGTTCCTGCTGATAGTGGCAGCCAGCGCCAGCGCGCGATCTGTACTTGCAATGATGGCGATATGATGTTGTTGTTTCATGATGTTTTGATAGCGGTTAAAACGGTGATGGGGTTATGCTGGCCCACCTGCAATACTTCGGGTGTCAGCAGTTCCCAGCCAAGGCTTGCGGCGGTGTCGCAGAACTGCGTGATGCTGCTTTCCAGCACAGCGTTCATCACTATGCGGCCACGGGGACGCATATATGTATCTGTCAGCTGCATCAGCTCCGGCAACCTGTTGCCGTGGCCACCGATGAAAACGGCGTCGGGAGCGGGCAAAGCGGCGAGGTTCTGTTCAAAGAAATCACCCGACAGGTATTCAATGCCGGGCGCCGACAAGTGCCGCATATTCCTTTCGATGATACCGGCACATTCCGGTCGCTTCTCAAAGCCAACAACCTGCAAATGCGGATACAACCGTCTTGCTTCAATGGCCACTGCGCCGGTACAGAAACCGATGTCCCAGCATACCTGCGCACGATGTAAATCCAGCTGCGACAAGCTATAGAGCCGCACGGCCTTTTTGGTAATCATATTGGGCCGGCCCGGCAATCCTTCAAACAGGTGATCGGCTATTCCTATTCCCGGTTGTTCCGGAGCTACCACCTGCCTGAGCAGTGCACAGTTGAGCGGATGAAAATAACGTATAGACATCTCCGTTAGCTCTCCGCGGGAAATGTGTTCCTGTATACCATCCAGGTCTTCTCCCACCAGCATTTCATAGTGTGTGAAGCCATAATCGAGCATTCGTTGTGCGATGGCGCGCGGAGAACGGGTAGCATCTGTCAGCACAGCAATCAGCGGTTCACCTTGGATCAGGGCAGCATCCAGCTCCTGCCAGCCGCGGCCGTGTACGGATGTGTGCTTCACACTTTCATAAGGCTGGCCTACCCTGGTACAGAGACGTTGTATGCTGTTGAACTGCGGATATACTTTTATGTCAGCCGCCGGATCGTACTTAAGAATTGTTTGTACCATTCCGTAAAAGAGCGGGTCACCACTGGCGAATACAGCGATGGCGCCTTCCGTGGCAGCGTATTTTTCAAATAAGGCACTCATACCTCCTTTGATTGGTATCCAGGTATGTGCTTCCGGCAGCAGGTGTTTTACCAGCTGGTAATGCCGGTCGCCGCCGGAGAAAGCTGCGCACGTGTACAGCAACGGCAGCGCTTCTGCTGCGCAGCAATCGGCGGTGGTGTTAGCCACGCCTATTACTATGTATTCCTTTGCCTTCATCGTATACCCACCGCTGTTATAGTGTCCAGCGTGAAGGCCGCATTGACGATAGCTGCCGCGACATTGCTACCTCCCTTACGTCCTTCTATGATGACCACAGGCGAAGTAGCCCCATAACGCAGCTTCAGTTTGGATTCCAATACATTCACAAAACCCACCGGCGCGGCTATGATACCGGCGGGTGTACAGGCGCCCTGTCTGCATTGATCGCATAGCTCCAGTAAAGCGGTGGGCGCATTGCCCACCACGAAGAGCGCATCAGGGTGTTCTTCCACAGCCAGCCGTATACCGGCCTGACTGCGGGTAATATTTTCAGCGGCGGCCAGGGCAGGCACGCGTTCATCATTCAGATAACATTTCACATCTACACCATAGCGCTGCGTAAAGGCCCTGGTGATACCGGATTGCACCATCGTTACGTCTGTGATTACCGTACCGCCATTTATGAGATAATGATGCCATTGCTCCAAAGCATTGTCTGTACTATAATACAGCTGTTCGTATTCAACGTCTGCCGTACTGTGGATACAGCGTATAACAGCCCATTGATCAGCCGGCGACAGTTCATCACGCTTCAGCAGCGTCCTGATCTGGCGGAAGCTCTCTTCCTGGATTTCCTCACCGGTGACGGGTTTGCGGGCGAGGTAACCGCGGGGGGTGATCAGGAAATTGCGGAAGCGGAAGGTCTGGGAATTGCCGATCATCACCAGGCTGAACATGTCTACCAGTGAAACGTCCAGTTCCTTCAGCGTAGTAAGATGAATGGATTCTTCCTCACGTGTTACTTGCCGTACAATGGCTACCGGCGTATCACCACTGCGATATTGCAGGTAGATATCTTTCAATCTTGACAACTGCCAGCTGCGTTGTTTGCTGCGCGGGTTATAGAGGGAGGTTACAAAGTCTCCCATAGCGGCGCCGGTGATACGCTGTTCGATGGTACTCCAGGGTGTCATCAGATCTGACAGGGAAATGCAGCAGAAGTCGTGTCCGATAGGCGCTCCCAGCCGCGCGGCCGCAGCCTGAAATGCACTGATGCCGGGAATGGTTTGCAGGTGAATATCGTCGCGTTGATGTTTTGCAGCATATTCATATACCAGCGAAGCCATTGCATATACGCCTGCATCGCCGGAACTGATGACCGCTACGTGTATCCCCGGCGCACAGCTCTCCACTGCCAGCTGTGCCCTCGCCTCTTCTTCTGACAGTTCCCTACCCAGACACTCGCAACCGGGCTTCAGCAGGTGAGATACGAACTGAAAATAGTAATGATAACCTATTACCACATCTGCACCGGCCAGCGCCTGTTGCGCCGCGGGCAGCAGCCAGGCTGCATCACCGGGACCAATACCTATCACACTCAGTTGCATATATTACTTTTAAGGATGATCAATGAAAAATAGGGCAGCGTGCGCGCGCCCACAGCAACCGGATCGGCACTGATATACTGATCTGTTGTTCCCAATTTTTCGCTGTACAGCATTGCCGCATCGCCCGCATCCAGAGCAGGTGTAATGAACTCCCAGGCGCCATGTACTTTTATCAATACCACTGTTTCAAAATGAGTCAGATAATGGCGTAGCGCACCGGCGCTTTCCAGGAATGGTATAATTGCTATCTTATCCCGCAGCAGTGCCAGCGGCTCCTGATGCATGGCTGTTGCCAGCAGGAAAGAAGGTACGCCGGCAATGATTTCCAGCGGCAGATCATATTCCCGTATATGTTTCAGGAGATAGATGAAAGTGCTGTAGAAGGAAATATCGCCTTCACTTACAAAGGCCACCTGCAAGCCGTTCTCTACATCAGCTTTCATCCGGCGGGAGATTTCCGCATAAGCGCTGAGATTATGCGTCCTGTTATGGGACATCTCCAATATCAGCGGCTGCCATATCTTTCCGGAGAGGTTGTACTGCTTCATAATGGTTTGTGCAAAGCTCCGCACACCGCCATCCTTTCGGGATGCGGGATAATATATCTTATCCGCACATTGCAATGCTTTCCAGCCTTTCAGTGTTATCAGCTCCGGGTCTCCCGGCCCAAGTGATACCGCATAAATTTTTCCTTTCTTACTCAAATGCCCAGTACTTTCTTAACTGTTGATAATATATTTTTCTTTCGCCCCGGCTTCTCTTCTTCTTCAAATAAAATTCCTTTTACCTGTAAATGATGCCCGATCTGGTCCTGCCCCTGGTCTGCCTCAAAGCCCACGATCTGCTTACGGTATTTGCATAGCTGGCAATTCATATTGCCGCTGCCTTCCAGCGCTTCCTGTATGCGTTCATCGAAGGCCTGTAACAGCCATTCATGGCTTCCATACGACTGGGTGCAGCGATATTGTTTTGATGATAGTTGCTGATGTGCAGCCACATTTTCGTATATCCGTTTCAGCAATACGCCTGTGAAGAGGAATACGGGCAGGACTACAATCCTTTTATAGGGAAGGTGTTCCAGTACCGGTAAAGCGTCTGTCAGCAAAGGCCTGGCAACACCGATATAAGCGGTGGTGGCAAAGGCGAAGCCCATGCCTTCCCAGAGCATGCGTGTGAGCTTGGCTACGTCGGAGTTGGCATCAGGATCATTGGTACCTCTCCCGATGAGCAGTAGGCAGGCTTCTTCGCGTGGCAGCGGAGTGGCCTGGCTTTCCGCTTCTTCTATGAGCAGCTTCGATAGTTGCAGCAGCGATGCTGTAATGCCCAGGTGCCTCGCCATGGTGATGGTGAGATCGGGATATTGCTGCTGCAGTGAGTTCATCTCATAGGGAATATCGTTCTTGGCATGTCCGCCGGCAAACAGGATGGCGGGCAAAGCGATGATGTGCCGCACGCCGGCCTGGTACATTCTTTCTACTGCCGCGGCATATACCGGATGTGCGAATTCCAGGAAACCGTAATCCACGATATAATCCGGGTAGCGCTGTTGCAGCTTTTCCACCAGCACCCTGAAATGTGCCACTCCCTCTTTGTCACGGCTGCCGTGGCCGCATATCAGAATACCTTGTTTCATTTTCCAGTATGGTTTCCTCTAACAGCTAATAGCTGTCAGCCGTTATAAAACATCCGCATGCCGGCCGATGATAAATACTACCGGCATGGGTAGCGGTGTTGCCGCCAGTCTGTTTTCAATTTCATTCAGTGTAGCCGTTACCGTTTGCTGGGTGGCGCCTGATACCTGTGAGACGGCTGTCACATATACCGTTTCCTCTCCTGCTGCCAGCTTCAGTTTTTCCAACACGCCGGGCAGGTTACTGAGTCCCATGTACATCACAAGGGATGTGCCTGTGCGCAGCATATTCGCCAGCGCATCCAGCTGTTCGTGATCATAGTTGGCGGTATGTCCCGTACAGAACAGCACCGCATTGCTGCGGTTACGTTCTGTGAGCGGTATATGGCAAAGACTGGCAGCTGCAATGCCGGCAGTCAGTCCTGGTATTACTTCGAAGGGAATGTTTTGTTCCCGGAGGTAGCGTACTTCCTCAGCGGCGCGACCGTATATAAAAGGGTCGCCTGATTTCAGGCGCACTACTTTTTTTCCTTCGCGGGCATATAGTTCCATCTGGCGGTTGATATGCACCTGGCGGGCGACAGGATCGCCCTGGTCGCCGTACTTCTTACCGGCATAGATCATCTCTGTTCCGGGGCGGCAAAGCGCCAGTATTTCAGCTGATACTAGGTTGTCGTATAACACCACGTCCGCGTGCTCAATGCTGCGCAGGGCCCTTACCGTCAGCAAATCCGCTGCGCCTGGTCCGGCTCCTGTAATACAGACAGGGTGCAGCATTTGATTATTTTTCTCCTGCATGATCTTTGAATATCAATAACGGATCGTCGTAAATAAATTCGTATTCCAGCATCTTCTTCAGTCTGGAAGAGCTTACTATTTTGTAAGGCAGTTCCCTTGGCTGCAGTTTTTTCGGCATCACGAGATTAAGCGCTGCGGCGGCGGCTTTATAGTAGTGGTACCGAATGGGATGCGCGCTGGCACAGGCGTTGAATATTTCATTCCACACATCTTTCTCAATTACACGGGCGATGACGCCGATACAATCATCCCGGTGGATGGAGTTCATTGGCACATCATTCACGCGTCTGCCGGTAGCCAGTGTTTCAGCAGTGGGTACCCGGTCATAGCCAATCAACCCGCCGAAGCGCAGGACGGTGGTCTTAAACTCCGGCGATTGCAACAGCAGTTGTTCGGCCTCCCGTAATGCTTGTCCGTTAGATGTTTCCGGCTTCTCCATATTGGCTTCCGTCACCAGGTCGTTGATATCGGCATACACTGAAGTGGAGCTGACGAATATCACTTTCCCGATGCGGGATGTTTTTAGCTTATCACGGAGCAGCGTGACTTCTTTCACGTGTGCATCCGGTTCCCGGTCTTTGCTGCGGGGCGGGATATTGATGATCAGTATATCCGCGTCCCAGAAAGCGTCTGGCGCTTCCAGTGTTTCCGGTGTCAGTGTTACGGCGTAGCCATCGATACCGGCGGCGCACAATTCCTTTGCGCCGTTTTCTGTTGTCCTGGCGCCTTTGACCTGATAGCCTGCATTGGCCAGGTGGTGTGCCAGCGGCCTACCTAACCAGCCACAAGCCAGGATACTGATAGTTGTGACGTTTTGATCCATATTAAAATTTAACCGTTATACTTCCTCTCAGGCAGAAAGGAGTACCTGGCGTAATATGAAAATCCATGACGGGCGCTTTTTCTTCTTTCAGTTGTGTTTCATCATAGAACTGCGCTTCCGCCCATTTCACATTAGAGATGTTTTCCGCAGACAGCCCAAACTCATAGCGTTTCAGCCGGTATTTTACTACGGCGTCTGTCAGGAAATAGGATGCTGATTGTACTGAGTTATCTTCCAACGCTGGTCTTTTACCCATATAACGGTAACGGATATTCGCATTCCAGCCATTTCTGGTCTGGTAAGTGAGTCCGCCGGTGCTGGTGAATACGGGGGCAAAGGGCACGTAGTTTTCCTTCGGAGCCGCGTCCATCAGCCGTGGACGGGCGTAGTTGAGGTTAACGTCTGCCCAAAGCGGAGTGAATACATGATAACGCAGGGCAACATCTACGCCGGTGCGTGTAGCGCGGCCTATGTTTTCATAGCTCCCATCATCAGCGATAAAGCGGTATTCCGCATCACTCTGCAGCCACCACCAGGTTGCGGTAATCAACATTCTGCCTGTGAGCTTAAAGTTAACACCAATATCTGAACCATAAGAACGTGGCACTGCATTATCCTGTCCGTTGCGTACTGCAATGTTGGCATAGTTGGAATGGAAACCCATACCGGCCTTTGCAAAGAGGGCCAGGGCGGGCGATACGTCGTAGTATACATTGAGTTTCGGGCTGAGGCGGTAAGCAGTAGCATGACCATTGTTACCTGGCTGCATTCTGTCGCGCAGACCGAAGGTGAAGAGATCGTTGCGCAGGCCCAGGTTAAAGCTCCACCCGTTATTCAGCCGTAATGTTTCGCTGAGGTAGAGCGAATAATTGGCTACGGTGGCCTTGCTGGAATCTTCGTTGGATAAGAGTTCCCGTTCCTTTACATGATCACGGCCCAGGTTTACCACATCCACGCGGGCGCCCAATCCGATTTCTGATTCGAGGGTAGCTGTTCCGAGGTGGCTTCTGTTGCGGAAAGTATTGCGATATCCGAAGAGATGGCGGCGCTCCCACTGCCGTATTTCATCGCCATTGTCGTGATCATCTTTATAAAAGGTAAAGTTGGACCAGAGGTCGAAAATATTGCGCACGTAGTAGAACTGCTGCTGCATGGAAGAGCGTTCGCTGATCGTAGTATTCCATTGCAGATTGGTATTGATGCGGGTGGTCTTACCTCCTTCTGTTGGATCGACAGAACCGAAACGGCGTAGAGAACCGTCATCTATGGCACGCAGCGGCACCTGCCCTGAAGCATTCCAGCTGCTGGTAAAGCCCGATGCAATAAATGACAGGGTGTTCCTGCTGTTAAGGGTGACATTATATCTACCGAAAAGATTAAAACGATTGAAGTGTTGCAGATTGTCGAAATAGCTATCGGTATAAGTATAATCAGCGGCTACATAAGCGTTCTGATCACGGCCATTCCCATTCACGGGCTGACGATCGAACAGTTTCACGAGTCCTGCGGCCCTGGCGGTGTTGAACTGACCATATTCCAGTTTCACAAACTGGTCCTGCGGGCGGAAGAGCGAGCTGTATACAGCAGCGCCGGCATTGGTGAAGTCGCCCTGTGAAGCTTCATAAGGGCCTTTGTAATAAGCAGCATCGCCAATCACTTCGGGGATGAGAAAATGCATATCGGCATATCCTTGTCCGTGTGCATGATTAGGCAAGTTTACCGGGATACCGTCAACGAATATACCGAAGTCGGTACCGTGATCATTATCGATGCCACGCACGAGGATCTGTTCGGCTTTACCGCCGCCGGCATGCTGCGCAATGAAAAGCCCCGGCACTGTGCGAAGCAGGTCCTGCGCCGATTTCAACGGTTGTAATTGTATGTCTATCCTTGATAGCATATGGGCGCTTTTGTCGGTACTTCCTGCAACATCTACTGCTTTCAGGTTTAAGGTTTTCAGTCGCAGCGAGTCGTTATTTTTCTGCTGTGCTGCGGCAGTCATCGTATAGCAACAAATGAGTGATATGTAAAACGTTCGCATGGGTTCTGGCGGGCAATAGTTATCAGCTTTTAGCGGTATGCTAAAAGTCCAATGCCTATAATTTTATTAAGGATGAAAGAAGATGTTATCCTCTACTGGATTGTTTTCCAACAGATGGTTCTTAACGAGGCCGGCTGTTAATTCCGGCAGCATGCCTTTGTACCAGGTACCATCGGGGTGAATAAAAACGACAGGGCCATGTTCGCACTGGCCGGTGCAACGTGTGCGGATGGTATGCACTTCATCATGCAGTTCGTTGGCCGCGATGGCCGCTCTTAGTTGTACGGTGGTGTCTTCCGCTCCCTTGTTCAGGCAGGAGTTTCCATTGCAGATAAACGCGATGCGTTTAACTTTTTGCAGATCTTTACCCATGAAGTAATCCAGTTAATAAGCCCGTTAACGGTTTTAAAAAATGCGGAAAGCGGTAAGGGGGAAGATATGAGGAAGGGATACCACGGCGGGCGTGGTACAACCGACCATGCTTCTATCCCGGAAGCTGTCCGTGTATCGTGTTGTCTGGCAGGTCTTCTGGCTCGTTCCGTCAGCTGACGTCTTCCCATTTCATGCGAAACAGTGACTATATATCAGCAGCGCTTTTATGAACTTACAGCAGCGGGTACTGCTCCGGATTTGCACCGGATTCCCTATTAAGTCTTTGTTTGAAACAAAAACACCAGTTAACGCGGGCGAAGATACAACAATGATTAATATGATTGTTATGATTTTCCTGATGAGCGAAGAATGTCTGAACTGTGATTAATGATGATTTATTTGATTTTCCTGATGAGCGAAGATTATGTAGAAGATTATTAAGTTTAACAGATGATAAACTTCGCTCATCAGGAAAATCAAAAAAATCATCATTAATCACAGTTCAGACAGTAATAATAAAGTCAAAGAAACTAAACCTATCATCACCGCGGTGACGGCGTGGTTTACGTACTTTGCCTTGTTGAATTCCTGATGTTGAATATCGCGGTCATGCTCACCGATGTAGGGCTTTTCCACCACTTTACCGTGGTAGGTATTGGGTCCGCCGAACCGGCAGTTAAGGATACCAGCCATAGCGGCTTCGGGGTATCCTGAATTGGGGCTGGCATGTGCGCGGCCGTATTTCAGTATGTACTGCCATGCCCTGCCGCTACCTGTTACCAATACCATCAGCAGAGCCGTGAGGCGTGCGGGAATAAAGTTGGCGACATCATCGAGGCGTGCTGCAAATCTACCGAAGTACAGATACTGTTCATTCTTATAGCCTATCATGGAATCCAGTGTATTGATCATTTTGTAAAGCATCATACCTGGCAATCCCAGTACTGCGTAAAAGAAGAGCGGTGCAATAACACCATCACTGAGGTTTTCAGACATTGACTCCATCACTGCGATACGGATCCGGGAGGGCGACAACTGCGAGGTATCACGCCCCACGATCCACGACAGGCGGCTGCGTCCTGCTTCCAGTCCGCCGTGCTCCAATGCATCGAACACTTCTTTTCCTTCCTGGAGCAGGCTTCTATTGGCCAGGCCGAAAAACACGAAGACAGCCGTAAAGAGTACCCAGGCCACAGGCCATTGCCAGAGCCATTGCTGTATGCAGAAGAAAAAAGCAAATGCAGCAGCGCATAGTGTTATTGTGAGCGCCGTTCCTCTCATGAAACGGGCTTTCCCGCGGTTCATCCACTGCGTACCATATTGTATAAGGCGGCCGAAAAGCTTAACCGGGTGTGGCCATGAGCGGGGATCTCCCAGCAGGAGGTCTGCCAGGTATCCCAACAGTAACGGGAGTACGAATTTTACAGTAACCTCCATTTTTCCAGCGCAGTGATGAGCAATTGATTGTCTGTTTGATTACGGCAGGCTACCCGGCAATGCCCGGAGCCAAGGCCATAGAAGTTGGAGGCGTCGCGGATCAGTATACCGTATTCCTCCACCAGCCGGGATTTGAGCGCAGCAGCCGTGCTGGTGAGGGTTTCTAACAGCAAGTAATGCGTATGGGTAGGATATACTTTGAACTCCGGCAGTTGCCTGATCTGGTCGTACAGCTGGAAAGTGTCTGCCAGCAGGTTATCGAGCGGGATGGTAAATTCTTTCGGATGCGACAATATATAATACCCGGCTTCCAGCGCCAGTGAATTTACGGACCAGGGCATCCGGTACGACCGGACTCTATCCAGCAACGGTTTCCGGGCGGCGAGGTATCCCAGTCGCAAGCCAGGGATACAGCAGGTTTTAGTCAGTGAGCGCAGCACCAATACATTCGGCAACCGGTGTAAATGCGGCAGCAGGCTGGTAGTGGCGCGGGTGAATTGTATATAGGCTTCATCGATTACAAACAGCGTATGCTTATTGTGCTGTACCAGTTGTAACAATGCCTGTTCTTCCAGTGCCTGACCGGTTGGATTGTTGGGATTACATAGAAAAACCAGATCTGAGCTGAAACTTGTTTCTGGTGTAAGTTTCTCCCAAAGCAGGTATTGTACCTGATGACGATACAGTTTACTGGCATCGGCGTATTCCGCGAATGTGGGTGCTATCACTGTTGTAGTAGCTGCTGCAAATGCCTGCGCCACCATATATATTGCTTCTGTGCCGCCATTAGTAACCACCACCGTTCCGGGTTGCAGCCCGTGATGTGCTTCCAGCGTAGCTTGCAACTTAGCGGCGGCAGCATCGGGGTAATGATCGATACTGCTGATAGCGGCAACAAGGTGTTGTTTCAATCCTTCCTGTAAACCACCGTACCATACATTTGAGCTGAAGTTGGCCGTAACCGGCCGGTTGTAGAGGTATGCATCATCTCCATGACCTATAAGCATATGAACAGGGTTTTTCGGTTAGCTGTTGAGTGCATTGTATATTGCCGTCATATCCAGGTGCCGGCGGATGTGCTCTGCCAGTTTATCGTATTGCTGTTCCCGGAAACCGCGGTAGTCAAAGTCTTTCACGATGGCATCCTTTCCACAGTTTGCCAGCAGATCGTTGATAACAGTATCGTTGTCGAGTATGCCGTGCAGATAGGTGCCCCAGCATTTTTCATTCAGGAAGTAACCGTCCGGCAGGCCGTTATCCAGCTGATTAAGCGGCGAGGGCTGCTCACTAGCGGTAACGCCCATATGAATTTCATATCCTTCACAGGGCTTGCTGCTATTACGATAGCGAAAGCTCCGCTGCTCGGTTACTTTCTCTTTGGTCAGTTCGGTGGCCACCGGTAATATGCCCAGGCCTGGCATGCTGGCCAGCTCCCCTTCTACCCCATGCGGGTCAGTGATCACGGCGCCCATCATCTGAAAGCCGCCACAGATACCTATTACCGTTTTATTGCGCTTATGCGCCTCTGTTACTGCGCGGGCCGTACCGTTGTTACGGATTGCAATGAGATCAGCCATAGTATTTTTACTACCGGGGAGGATCACAATGTCTGCCGTAACAATATCTGCGGGATTATCGGTATAGAAAATATTCACCCGTTCGTCTTTCTCCAGCGCATTGAAGTCGGTGAAGTTAGACATGTGCCGCAGCAGCACTACGGCCATATTGATTCTTCCTGTTGTATGTTTTTTATGTTTGAGTGATAATGCCACTGAGTCTTCCTCTTCGATATAAATATCGTGATAATAAGGCAGCACGCCGGTTACGGGCACACCGGTAAGGGATTCCAGCTGTTTCTTCCCATCTTCAAACAATCGTATGTCTCCTCTGAACTTATTAATGATAACACCTTTCAATAATGCCCGTTCTTCCGGTGGCAGCAATGCCACTGTACCATACACGCTGCCGAAAATACCACCACGATCGATGTCGCCCACGAGATAGACGGCGGCGCCGGCATGCAATGCGATGCGCATATTGGTGATATCCCGATGGCGCAGGTTGATTTCGGAAATACTGCCGGCCCCTTCCATGACTACCGGGTTGTGCTTTGCAGAAAGTCTGTCGAACGCCTGCTTTACTTCTTCAAAGAGTGCATGCTTGTCGTTCTGCATAAAGTATTCCCAGGCTGATTGATTACCGGCGGGCTTTCCATGTAATACGAGCTGGGAGGTTTTGTCGTTGGTAGGTTTCAGTAGTACCGGGTTCATATCTGTACTGCAGGCCACTCCCGCGGCCTCTGCCTGTACCGCCTGCGCGCGGCCGATCTCAAGTCCGTCCGGCGTTGCATAGCTGTT
The DNA here is from genome assembly GCF_035538455.1 of Chitinophaga sp. GTDB lineage: Bacteria > Bacteroidota > Bacteroidia > Chitinophagales > Chitinophagaceae > Chitinophaga. The sequence continues at coordinate 83,287 of NZ_DATLKJ010000088.1, read as the reverse complement.
GAGCGACATATTCTGCGCTTTGAATGGCGCAGGCGAATAACCATCCTGTTTGAAGATTCTGCAAAACCCGGCGGTGATGACACTCTTGCCCACATCGGAAGCGGTGCCTACAAACATAACCGGCCGGAGTTGTTTCATATATTTCAGCTTTAGGTGAGGCGAAGATATTAACTTTCTTAAAAGAAAAGCCCGCACCCTTATCTTTGTCGTAGTATGAAGCCACAATTCCTCATAGCGGCGCCACACAGTGGCGCAGGCAAGACAACGGTTACGCTGGGGTTGCTGAGATCCTTGCAGCGCAAGGGTTTGAAGGTACAGCCTTTTAAATGCGGGCCGGATTATATCGATCCTATGCATCACACTATAGCGGCGGGTAGGCCCGGTATCAACCTGGACCGCTTCATGATGAGTGATGCACATGTACAGGAATTGTACAAGCGGAATATAGCGGATGCAGGCGCCGGTATTATTGAAGGCGTCATGGGATTATTTGATGGGTCGGTAAAGATGGAGGGCAGCAGCGCTGCGCTGGCAGCCTTTCTTGACGTACCTGTGATACTGGTGGTAAACGCGAAGGCGATGGCTTATTCTGCCGCCGCCCTGTTGTATGGATATAAGCATTTTTTTAAGGAGATAACGATTGCCGGTGTTATATTCAATTTTGTGAACACCCCATCTCATTACCGCATTCTCCGGGAAGCCGCTGCGGATATAGGTATTACAGCACTCGGATACCTGCCGGTGCAGGATGATATACATATTCCCTCCCGTCACCTTGGCCTTCATATGCCGGAAGACAGCGGGTATGAAGCTGTTATCGACCGTGCAGCCGATCACCTGGAGAAGCATATTGACCTTGATCTGTTATTGCAACTAACGTTGCGGCCTGTTCGTGAAGTATCGACATCGTTACCCCAAACACATCGTGGAAAACTTCGTGTAGGCGTGGCTTATGATGCTGCTTTCAATTTTATTTATCCGGAGAATGTCCGTGCGATTGCATCAGAAGTAAAGTATTTTAGTCCGCTGAAAGATACGGTGCTGCCGGATGTGGATCTTCTTTATTTTCCCGGAGGTTATCCGGAACTCCATCTGCCTGCCCTATCGGCTAATACGGCTATGCTACAGCAACTACAACAGTACAGCGGTAAGATACTTGCCGAATGTGGCGGTATGATGTACCTCGGCGAAGCGATCACAGATGAAAGCGGACAAACATTTACGATGGCAGGCTTATTGCCGGTGCGTACCAGCATGCAACACAAAAAGCTTTCACTTGGTTACCGGCAGGTGTATATCGATAATATTTTACTGAAGGGCCATGAATTTCATTATTCGCGTTATGAAAAGGCCCCGGTTATAGCGTCAGCGGATATACGGGTGTTGAATGCGCGTGGAGAAACGCTGGATAGTCCTGTGTTCAGAACAAACAACATACTTGCAGGATACATGCATTTTTACTTTGGTGATAATGCGGATAGCCTGTTAGATTGTCTGTTTGTCTGATGACGGATCAATACAGGGTATTGATGTCGTTGTGGGTGAGGAAGTCTTCCAGGATGGGTAGCAGTGCATTCAATTTGAACATTACCCCCATGTGTGTGGTGCCGGGCAATACAGCCAGTCGTTTGTTAGGTAATGGTCCCAGGTCGCCCATTTCTCCACCGCCGAGGAGGCGTAGCATTTCCACTGCATGTTCCAGTGTAATGGCGTCTGCATCACCGAAGATCAGCATGGTTTGTGAGCGGATACCTTTAACAGCTGATGCGGGCCAGTTCTGCGGCGCTTCATCGAGTGCTTTCAGTTTGTCTACCAATACCGGGAAATTCCCGGGCTGTGGTGCGAGGCTGTCGTACATTGTTTTGAAAGGAGAACCGTCAAACATCTCCGGTTTGATAGTTGGCACCAGCTTCAGCAATGCTGGCTGGATGCCTGCGCTTTTGTAGGAGGCGGAAGCCACCATGAGTTTCTTCACCAATTCGGGATGACGTATGGCCAGTTGCAGCGCAGTGCCGCCTCCCATGCTGTAACCGAATACATCGGCGCTGTCTATTTTCAGGTACTTCAGGAGGGCGGCAGCATCATCGGCCATGTTTTCATAGGTGATGGGCCGGTTGACATCGCCGGTGCGGCCATGCCCTTGTGATTCCATTACAATTACTTTCCTGTTGCGTGAGAGCTGGTTCATCATATCACGCATGGGACCCTCAATAACCATATAGGCGCCGTGTAGCAGTAATATGGGTGCACCCTCTCCTTGTACTTCATAATAGATCTTTAACCCGTTTACCGGTGCGTACCCTTTGGGCGCAGGTTGTTGTGCATAAGTGGTCTGCAATAACAGTGCAGCGAACATCAGGATAAGAATTGCTGTTTTTTTCATCGTGTTTTGTTTTTGTTGTTTGTTGACACAAAGCTATTTTCTGTGGCGTTAAAAAGATGGGGGAAGATCGGACTATATAGGGGGGCATTTACGTCTTTCCAAATAATATACATTTCTATCATCAGCAATTATTATCATAGCTTCTATCAAATAAATCGTTGTCATTTTTTGGATCGGAATAATTTATTCTTATTTTTATGCAAACGATTACATATTTCCGTGTAATTTTTGGGATGCAAATAGGATGGGATCAGTATACCTATAATATCAACCAGTGAACACAGCGCATAGTTATGAAATTCAACACTTTTTAATTCACCACTACTAAACAGTAGCATTTTTTTAGTCGATTGCTGCAAACGTTTGCAGCAATTCAATCTTTTTTGTCTGGCTCAATCAAAATCAGATTATGGCAAATCACGTCAATCGTGTCGCGGGGATGCTATGCTCCGTGATGATGCCCTTGCTATTACCTTATACGGGTCTTGCACAGGGCAGCTCCACACCTTCCAAACCGGCGAAAGACAGTACCAGGCAACAGGAACGGCCATACGGAGAGGAAATTCTGTACCGTAAAAACTATAACCTGTTGTATGGCCAGCAACCCGTAGCGAAAACTTTGCAATCCGTGGCGCAGATAGGTACCAGCGACCTCGTAAAATCGCCGGTGGCCACTATTTCCAACGCGCTCACCGGCAGACTGCCGGGGTTGTATTCTATACAGGGCAATGGCTTACCCGGACAAGACGGCGTTAATATGTACCTGCGGGGCGTTGCTCCGGTGATTATTGTAGATGGTGTAGTACGGCCGGTACTCTCCATCGCGCCGGAGGAAGTAGCTTCTGTAACCGTACTGAAAGATGCGCTGGCTACTGCAATGCTCGGACAACGCGCCTCTAACGGCGCAGTCCTCATCACCACACGCAAGGGTGACCGTGGTACACACCGCATTTCTTTTACGGCGCAGACAGGCATCCAAAAACTGGCGTCCTTGCCAAAACCACTGGGAGCATATGATTATGCGAGGTTGTACAATGAAGCGCTTGCCAACGACGGTAAAGCACCCGTTTATACACCAACAGACCTTGATCTTTATAAAAGCGGCAAAGACCCTTATGGTCATCCTGACGTTCGCTGGTACGATGAAATATTGCGCAAGCAATCTACTTTCAGTCGCTACAACCTCAACGCATCCGGCGGCGGTGAACTGGCACGTTACTTTGTTTCGCTGGATTACCTTAACCAGCAGGGGCCTTTCAATACGGCATCCTTCAACACTTATAATACTAACTCAGATTACAAGCGTTATATCATCCGCTCTAACATTGACGTGAATGTATCGCCCAGGTTGAATGTATCCCTTAACCTGTCTGGCCGCATACAGAACACCAATGATCCGGGTGGATATACGATGAACTTGTATACGGGTATGCTTATGACTCCTTCCAACGCCTATCCGAAATTAAATCCTAACGGCTCGCTGGGAGGTAACCAGGACTTCCAGAGCAACCTATACGGGCAAAGCGTGAAATCGGGCTACCGCCCCGGTTATAGCAGGGATGTAATGGCCGATGTGGCTATCAAGCGTCAATTGGATGATGTCGTGAAAGGGTTATATATAAAAGGGCTGGTATCCTTCAACACCTCTTATACGGAAAGTACCAACCGCTCTAAATCCTTTGCTGTATATAAAATGAACATAGGCCCTGCGGGCGACACCACCTACCAGCAGTTCGGCACCGACGGCGATCAGGCCAACAGCGTTGGGGTGACGGAGCAGGCTAAAAATTTCTACACAGAAGTATCGCTCGGCTTCGACCGCAAAACAGGCAACAACAATATCAGTGCGCTGGTTATGGCCAATCGTCAGAACATGGTGTATGGTTCTGAGCTGCCGATGAATTTCACCAATCTCTCTGCGCATGTATCTTATGATTACAAAGGCAAGTACCTGCTTGAAGCGGCAGCTTCTTACAGCGGTCTTAACAGATATGTGCCAGGTAAACGAAATGGCTTCTTTCCTTCCATAGGTATTGGCTGGAACATGACCGATGAACCGTTTGTACGCAGCGCCCTTCCCTGGATTACGCTGCTGAAACTACGTGCCACTTATGGTGCAGGTGGCAATGCACGGGCAGGATACTTCGTGTATAACCAGTATTATGGCGACAGCGACGGTTATTATCTGGGGTCCGCCGCCACTTTCTTTTATACAACTACAGAAAGAGTATTGGCTAATCCGGGTATCACGTGGGAGAAATCCAGGAAGTTCAATATCGGGCTGGATGCCGCCATGCTGGCCGACAAGCTGGGATTCAGCATTGAATATTACAACAACCGTTATTCAGATCTGATACAACAACGCGGCCGCAACTCCACTATCATCGGTAATACGTACCCCGATGAAAATATTGGTATCAACCGATATACGGGCGTTGACCTGCAACTGAGATACAACGGGCGTGTGCGCCAGTTCAACTGGTTTGCTTCCGCCAATGTGTCTTTCAACAAAGGCACTGTTATTTACCAGGATGAGGTGTACCGGAAGTATCCATGGATGCAGCGCACGGGTCAGAATACTGACCAGGTATTCGGTTATGTAGCTGAGGGGCTTTTCCAGAGCAAGGAAGAAATAGCAGGACATGCTACCATCGACGGCTATACGCCGGTACCAGGCGATATCAAATACAAAGACCTCAACGGCGATGGCGTGATCAACCAGTTTGATCAACAGGCATTGGCACCTAACAAGCCGCTGTTGTTCTATGGTCTCAACTTCGGCTTCAACTGGCGTGGCTTTGATTTCAGTGCACTATTGCAGGGCGTGCAGAACAGGCGCTTCTATCTCACGGGGCCAATCGAATGGGAGTTCCAGAACAATGGAAAAGGGCAGGCGTTTGAGCATCACCTGGACCGCTGGACACCGGCAACTGCCGCTACAGCCACCTATCCGCGCCTCAGCATTGGCACTAATCCCAATAATCATGTCATCTCTTCCTTCTGGATACAGAACGGCGATTATTTCAGGCTGAAGAATGTGGAACTGGGATATTCTCTGCCTTCCTCGCTGGTAAAGAGAGCGCACATCAACGGCGTGCGCGTATTCGTAAACGGTATGAACCTGCTGACCTCCAAACGTGCGGAGCGCACCGATCCTGAAACGGTGGGCGGCGTATTTCCGTTGCAGAAAGTGTACAACGCGGGCATCAATATCAAACTATAATATTCCTGTCAAACAAAAATAACAATGAACATGAAACGCACTGTATACCTCGGTTTGCTGGCAGGATGCCTGTTGCTGTTATCCTGCAGGAAGAACAGTATCGAGGATGAGCCGCTGAACCAGTGGCAGGAAGACCAGATATTTGACGTAACGGATTCACTGGGCTTATATGCCCGCAACTATTCGCTGGACATCTATGCACGCCTGCCTAATGGCTATAACAGGATAGCCAGCAATCTGCTGGATGCCGCTACGGATGATGCGGTGTCATCGCAGATCACGTCCACCATCGAAAACTTTACCAATGGCCGCATAACCGCCTTCAACCTGCCGGACGACTTCTGGGGCAATGCATATACGGCTATACGAAAATGCAACATCTTTATGTCGAGCATCGACCGTGTGCCGATGATCGCTAAAGACGAAAAGAAATACTGGAAAGCAGAAGTAAGGCTGCTGCGCTCCTTCTTTTACTTTGAACTGATGAAGCGCCATGGCGGTATACCATTGGTAGGCAACAAGATCTTCACCCTGGAAGATGACCTCAATATACCACGCAGTTCCTGGGATGCCTGTGTACAATATGTTGCCAGCGAATGCGACGCCGTGAAAGACAGTCTGCGTACAGACCCTGTGGCGGATCAGGACATCGGCCGTGTAAGCCGTGCTGTGGCGATGTCGCTGAAAGCGCGTGTGCTGCTGTATGCAGCCAGCCCGCTGAACAATTCCGGCAATGACCTTTCCAAATGGCAGGCTGCCGCTGCGGCAGCCAAAGCTGTCATGGACCTCAACGCCTTCTCGCTGGCAGCCTCCTTCCCTACAGTGTTTACCACCAGGAAGAATACAGAAGTGATATTCGCCAGGCAACGTGCCAACACAACCGATGTTGAGAAAAACAACGGTCCTGTAGGGTATACCGGCAACGGTATTGGCAGCGGCTTTACCAGTCCTACGCAGGAACTGGCAGACGCCTTTGAGATGAAGAATGGCCTTCCAATCACTGATCCGGCTTCTGGTTACAATCCTGCCAAACCTTATGACAACAGAGATCCTCGCTTTGCCTGGACCATTATGTATAATGGTATGAAGTGGCTTGGCAGACCGGTGGAGACCTACGAAGGCGGGCGCGACAAACCCGGCGGTGTAGTTACACAAACCCGTACCGGTTACTACATGCGTAAGTTCATGGCTGATTATACCAATAGCACCGCCTACGCCAACCAGACGCACAACTTCGTCATCTTCCGGTATGCAGAGACCCTGCTCAACTTCGCGGAAGCGCAGAACGAAGCCAGTGGACCCGATGCACAGGTATATGCGGCGGTGGAGAGTATCCGTAAGCGCGCCGGCCTGGCGCCCTTTACCTTGAAGCCCGGTCTTACGAAGGAGCAGATGCGGGAAGTGATACGCCACGAAAGGCGTGTGGAACTTGCCTTTGAAGAGCATCGCTTCTGGGATATGCGGCGATGGAAAATTGCCGGGAAGGTTATGAACGGTATGCTGCACGGCATGCGCATCACGCTGAATCCCGACAACAGCTTCTCCTACCAGGTAACCGAAGTGAACAAAGTGGCGTTCCCATCGAAGCTGTACCTCTATCCGATCCCTTATGCGGAGATCATCAAAAATGATAAACTGGAACAGAATGACGGCTGGGAATCCCGCTGATTATTAACATCTAATATAACTGAGATGCGTATACGTTTTTTACGGCTGCTACTGACAGTACTCCTGCTACCTGCATTGTTGCAGGCGCAAGTACGTGCAGTGAAAGGAACTGTTATGGAGGGCAGCAACCCTTTACCCGGCGCTACTATCATGGAAAAAGGGTTGCCCTCCAATGGCGCCATCGCTAATGAGGCCGGCGTTTTTGAAGTGAAGCTGAAAGGCCACTCCAATGTACTTATCATCAATATGATGGGCTTTTTGTCGCAAGAGATCAATGTAGCCGGTAAGTCAGAAATAAAGGTATCCCTGAAAGCTGATGCGAAAGGGCTGGAAGATGTGGTGGTAGTAGGTTTTGGTAAACAGAAGAAGATCACCAACACTGGTTCCGTGAGTGTGGTAAGCGGCAAAGAAGTGAGACAAAGCCCTACCGCCAGTGTACAGAACACCCTGATGGGGAGGCTGCCTGGCTTCTTTTCCCAGCAACGTGGTGGTCAGCCTGGCGCAGACGCCGCCACCTTCTTTATCCGCGGGCAAAGTTCCTTTGCTTCTTCCAACAAACCGTTGGTGATCATGGATGATATTGAGGTAAGCTACGACGATGTGGCCGCACTCGATCCCAACGAAATAGAGAGCATCTCGATCCTGAAGGATGCTTCTACTACGGCGATCTACGGTATCAAAGGTGCCAATGGCGTATTGGTAGTGACCACCCGCCGCGGTAAGAACGGCCCGCCGTCCATCAACGTGAAATCGGAGTTAGGCCGTCAGAGCTGGGCATACAAGCCGAAGTTCCTCAATGCCTATGAATCCGCATTGCTCACCAATGAGGCGCTGGTGAATGGTAAACAGGCTCCCCGCTTTACGCAGGAAGACCTCGACCTCTTCAAAAGCGGCGCCGATCCCTATGGTCATCCGGATGTGAGCTGGTTTGAAACACTCACCAATAACTATTCCCTGCAATCCCGCAACAACCTTGACATTTCAGGCGGTACGGAAAAAGTAAAGTACTTCGTTTCCATGGGGTATCTCTGGCAGAATGGCTTTATCAAAAACTTCTCGCAGAAAGCGGATGTCAACAACAACTATTATTATAAACGCTACAACTTCCGCTCCAACCTGGATATCGAAGCCACTAAAACGCTAAGTATACGTACAGACATCACCGGCCGTTTCGGGGAGCAGAACTCACCGATCACCAACAGCCCCAATAGTAACGGGCTTATCGGGGAGATCTACAGTTATAACTTCCTGCCGCCGTTTGCCTATCCTGTGTACAATCCGGATGACTCTTATGGTCATAATATCAGTATGCCCGGCACGATGAATATTGTAGGAAGACTGGCGCTGCTCGGCTATTCCCGCAAATTCGAAAACGACCTCAATGTGGCTGTTGGCGCTACGCAGAAGCTGGATGTTATTACAGAGGGCTTATCCGTAAAAGGTACTATTGCCTATGCTAACTCCAACTCCTATTCAAGAGGTCTGTCGAGGACAACGGCCGCTTTCCCCGCCTATTACTACAATCCTAAAGACGGTTCTTACACACCACGTGATCCCACACTATACCGTGTTCCGGGCTGGAAGCTGGATTACAGTAACAGTCCGGGCGACAAGGTGCTGACCATTCAGGGAATGGTGAACTACGACCATACCTTCAACAAGGATCACCGCTTCTACGGGCTGGTGTTATTCAACCGGAATACCGCCACCAGAGATAACCCAGAGCTGGTGCCCAACTTTATCCCGTCTAACTTCCTGGGATATTCATCGAGGCTGGGTTACGACTATAAACAGAAATATCTCATAGAGTTGAATGCCGGATATAACGGAACAGACAGGTTCGTTTCCAGTAAGCGCTTCGGGCTTTTCCCGGCTGTTTCCGTCGGATGGAATATTGCGGAAGAAAATTTTGTCAGGAAGAATTTCCCGGCTATTGATCTGCTGAAGTTGCGCGGCTCATACGGCCTGGTAGGTTCTGATGATGTGGGCGGCTACCGTTACCTATATGAGCAGGTATATAACCGTGAAGGCAGTTATTCTTTCGGGGAACTGCACACTCCCACCACCGGCATCCGGGAAGGCACGTTGGGTAACGACGAAGTGACCTGGGAGAAAGAAAAGAAGTTTGACGTAGGTATAGACCTCGCCTTGTTTGACGGGAAACTATCTGCGACTATCGACTATTTCAACAACTACCGTTATGATATCCTGGCGCCGCGTGCCAGCATCCCGCAGATGATTGGTGTTGGCCTCCCTCCTGTGAATCTCGGCCGTGTGCGTAACAAAGGTTTTGACGGAGAAATCACTTACCGCAACAACATCGGTAAGTTCCAGTATTCTGTGAGGGGAACTTTCTCCTTTGCCAAGAACACCATTGTATTCCAGGACGAGCCGGCACAGCGCTATCCATGGCTGGCGCTTACGGGTAGTTCCATCGGCCAGATCAGAGGCTACAAATTCATTGGCTTCTACCAGGACCAGCGTGACATAGACACCAGCGCAGTACCACCTACACCGGTGATCCCCGGAGATCTGAAATACGCGGATCTCAATGGAGATAAAGTGATCAATAAACTGGACCAGCGCGTAATGGGCTATCCGAACCTGCCGAACACAGTACTGGGGCTCACACTGGGCTTCAACTGGAGAGGCATCAGTTTCAGTGCATTGATTCAATCCGCGTTCAACTATAGTCTGCGCCTCACTTCAGAAAGCATCGACGTATTCTTCACCAACTTCCAGCCCATACACCAGGAACGCTGGACGCCAGAGAATAAAGAAAATGCCAGGTTCCCGGTATTACAGACACCATCGTCAGAGATCAGCCGTGGCTTCATCAATCCATCTGATTTCTGGTTCATTAACGCCAAATACATCAGGCTGAAGAATGTGGAGCTGGGTTATGAGTTACCGGCGTCATGGCTGAAGCCTACCAGGTTACGTGGCGTCCGCGTATATGCCAATGCATATAACATTCTCACCTGGACCAATGTCACCAAGATGTACCAGGCAGACCCTGAAGTCAGCTCTGGCGGCGTATTATCGACTTATCCCAATCAGAAGATCATGAACTTCGGTGTTAATGTCACCTTTTAAGCAAATACGATGCACATGAAAAAACTAACGATACCAACCGGTTTGCTACTGGCTTTTGTATGGCTGGGCGCCTGTAAAAAATCCGGCGACTTCCTTGATAAAAAAACATCCACCAACCTGAATGAGGCCAGCACTTTTTCAGACAGTGCCAAAACCATGGACTTCCTTACGGGTATCTATGCGGATATAGGGTTTTCATTTAACCCTGACCGTTGGGAAGCCGGTGGTCATGCCGTGGTGAGTAATGAGTCGGAGCCGCTGCGCTATGTTGGTCCGCAGAATGACGTAGTAATCATGGTAGGCGGCGCTATCTCACCGCAGACAACGGATGCATCCAAGAACGTGCAGATCCTCAACAACTGGCTGACACCTTACCGTAATATCCGCAGGGTGAACCTGTTTCTCAGCAAAGTAGATGCGTCACCGTTATCTCCTGCCCTGCGCTCGCGTGTAAAGGGAGAAGCGCGCTTCCTGCGTGCCTGGTATTATTCCATCCTGCTGAAATACTATGGCGGCGTGCCTTTGATCGGCGACAAGGTATATGAGCCTGCCGATAACATTGTTCTCTCCAGGGCCACTTATGCAGATTGTGTGAACTATGTTACCAAAGAATGTGACGAAGCGGCTGCACTACTACCTGGCAAAGGAGAATACCCTCCCGGCGATTACGGCCGTATTACCAGTGGGGCTTGTCTTGCACTCAAAGCCAGGGTACTGCTGTACGCTGCCAGTCCGCTATTCAACGGCGGACGTCCTGGTGTAGAAGGCGATCTGAAAAGTATAGTCAGCTATCCGGACTATTCACCCGAACGATGGAACAAAGCTGCTGAAGCGGCACAGCGTATTATCTCCCTGGGGTGGTACAATCTTTTTGAAGATAATACTACCCGCGCTGGCTACGGTTTCTACAAAGTATTCCATATGCGTGCGGGCAATGATGAATACATTCTCCCTGCCATGCGTGCACCTGGCCGTGATATGGAAGGATACTGGCTACCTCCCACGAGAGGCGGCAACTACTCCAGCGTGCCAACACAAGCCACGGTGGATATGTTTGACATGAAGAACGGGCTGCCGATCACAGATCCTGCATCCGGTTATAGTCCGGCCCAGCCTTATAAGAACCGTGATCCCCGCTTCGACAACTCTATCTTATACAATGGCGCTCCCTGGTTCTTTTCTTCCACCAACAAAAAAGATCCTATCAATGCGACGGTGAATGCCACTGATGGATGGAGTACGAGCCGCCCGGCCACTACCAGCTATTACATCCGTAAAATGCTGTACGAAGATGGTGGCGGCAACACAGAGCGCTGCTGGCCGCTGATCCGCTACGTTGAAATACTCCTCGGCTATGCCGAAGCCAGGAATGAGTACAGCGGCCCTTCGGCGGAGGTATATGGTATGCTCACCACCGTCCGCAAACGTGCTGGTATCACGCCTGGCGCCGATAATCTTTATGGATTAAAAGCTAGTATGTCTAAGGAAGAAATGCGCAAAGCCATCCATCACGAGAGGATGATAGAGCTGATGTTTGAAGAGCACAAACTCTGGGATGCCCGCCGCTGGCTCAGAGGCGAAGAACTGTTGCAGGGCATGGCACAGGGCGTAAAGGTAACTGCCAAAACAGGCGGCTTCAACTATGAACTGTTTGATATACGCATGCATGTATTCCGCCCTAATTTCTATTTATTCCCTATACCTGAAGGAGAGATTGCCAGATCTCCGACACTGAAGCAGAACCCAGGCTGGTGACTGTGGTTCGTGTGATTATTTTGATTTTCCTGATGAGCGAATTAAAATTTAACCTAAAAGAAAGAACCCGATCCAGGTACCTGGATCGGGTTCTTTAGTAATTATAAAATTCAATCTCCCTTCATCAAAAGAATCACAAAAATCAAATCATTCACAGTCAACTTTGGTGACCTTCAGTGACGTATTATATCCGTCTGCTGCGGTTTTCAGCTTGAAGGGAATCTTTATGCCTTTTACATCTGTATAGTCGCTGTAGTCAACAGCTATGTTACTGCCGGGAGCGCCCTCTTGTCCGGTAAGACTGATAACGCGGGTTTTGAGGCCGGTCTTCACATCATAATAATTTTTGAAGACGGAGCCGTTGGGAGTTGCCAGCGTAACTACGTATTGTTCGGCATCGTTGACAAGCTCTGTGAGTGGCGCCAATTCCAGTTTGACATTGTTACCGGTCAGCCAGGATTCAGGGAAGGGGATGCTTCTTTCTCTTATGATAATCTTGTCGGCAGCCGTCAGCGGGTCTGGTCTGCCCATACGTACAGATTGCACAGAGTCGCCGTTAATATTCAGCTTGATAGCGTATGCGTTGATGGCAGGAACAAAAACCTCCTGCGATACCTCTGCGGGAGCTTTGTATTTAAACTTCAGGAGCACCTGTGTACCTCGTGTATCTCCTTCTGCTTCGTAAGCATACTCCTTTATTTTCTTAATCTTATCCGCACCTCCAATCGCATCGAGGTAACGGCTGATAACAGTGGCAGCTGTAACACCTGCCGGTACCGGTTTTCCGCTCTCCGCTCTCCATACGTTGTTGGATTGTTTAATGTCAGGATAAGCGCCGTTCGGGTCTATCTCTACCTTTGCCAGTTTTGATGTGGAAGGGTAACGCACTGTCCAGGTGTTGCTGCGTTGCCATATTTCTACCGGCAGATGCAGCGTATCGGTATGACCATTCTCTTCTTTAATAGCCAGCGTTACCGGCATAGGCAATTTTTCGAGATTCTCTAACCGGATCAGTGAGCCCTTTGCAGGGTCGCTGTTAATATAGTCTACACTTTTAATACCCTGATCCAGTTTCCAGTCGGTAATAAACCAACCGCGCCAGAACCAGCTCAGGTCCTCTCCTGCAGCATTTTCTATTGTACGGAAGAAATCCCAGGGCGTAGGATGTTTGAATGCCCAGCGTTTGATATACTCACGGAAAGCATAATCGAAACGTTGCTGACCCAGAATTTCATCACGCAGTAGCTTCAGCCCCATAGCAGGTTTGAAGTAAGCTGCCACTCCGTTGTAACCGAGCTGGATTACATCCGGCGTATTCATGATAGGCTCCGAGATAGCGGAGAATAACATGGGTGCAGCATTCTTCGACTGCTGGGAAGAAGCGAATTCGCCTTTATTGAAATCGCTGCTGGAGATTGCATTGATGAAAGTATTGAAGCCTTCATCCATCCAGGCGTATTTGCGTTCATTGGAACCAACGATCATCGGGAACCAGTTGTGTCCGAACTCGTGGTTGGTAACGCCCCAAAGTCCGCCCCTGGTAGATTTCCAGGAACAGAAAACGATACCAGGATATTCCATACCCGTAACAATACCGGCTACATTGGTAGCGACGGGATAAGTATACGGGAACCACTGTTTTGAATAGTGCTCGATACAGCCCTTTACAAATTCAGTAGACCTTGCCCATGCGTAATCGGCAGATGACTCAACAGGATACACTGACTGCGCCAGTGATTTCTTTCCATCGGGCAGATTAATCCGGGCAGCATCCCAGATGAAAGCACGGGAAGCAGCCCAGGCTATATCGCGGCTGTTTTTGCAGACGAAGTGCCAGGTACGGTTGCCTTTTGCCGTAATATTATCTACCTCAGATTTATCGCGGATCATAACGGTCTTGTCGCTGTTGCGCGCTTTGGCGAGCCTAGCAGCTTCTGTTGGAGAGAGCGCCTGCGCTTCATTGACCAGCTCTCCGGAGCCTACTACAACCATATTCGCCGGTGCGGTGATGTTGTAATCGAAGTTACCGTACTCCAGGTAAAATTCGGAAGCGCCGAGATAAGGAATGTTATTCCATCCCAGTACATCATCATATACAGCCATGCGTGGATACCACTGTGCTATTTCGTATATCCATCCCTTTTGTGTGAGTTGACGTCCAGTTCTGTCTGTTCCGTATTCGGGAATGGTGTAGGCGTAGTCAATTTTAAGCTGTAAGGTACCGCCAGCTTTTGCCGCAGTAGCCAGCCGTATCTGCATGCGGGTATCATTCACCAGGTAATCAGCGGGTGCGGATTTGCCATTGGTAACAACACTCACTGATTTCAGTTCGAATCCTTTGGTATAGTTGCGATTGGCAAAGCGGTCGCCGGTAATAGCCACTGTAGTTGTTCCGCGGGAGTCTTCACGAAAAACGTTCTGATCCATCTGCAACCAGAGGAACGGTAATTGATCAGGGCTGTTGTTTTTATAAGTGATTACTACTGATCCGCTCAGCCGGTGCTGCATGGTGTCCAGCGTTACATCAATTTTGTAATCGGCGGTATTCTGCCAGTATTTAGGTCCGGGTGCACCGCCAGCACTGCGGTATTCATTTCCATTAGACGGATAGAACAACGGAGAAAACGCCTCATGTTGATCATATTTGGATACAGACTGAGACATCCCATGCTGTACCATACCGCATAACAAAAGAGCGGCAAGGGAGTAGACTTTACTAAATTTCATCTGGATGCGATATTAGATTTTGATGCCCCCCAATATACTGTGATTTCTTTGATTTAGACTGTGATTTTATGTGATTGGTTTGATTTTCCTGATGAGCGAAGATTGAACTGTGATTTGTGTGAATGTGCTGGTTTTCCCGATGAACGAATTAAAATTTAACCTAAAAGAAAGAACCCGGTCCATTTACCTGGATCGGGTTCTTTGGTAATTATAAAATTCAATCTTCCTTCATCAAAAGAATCGCAAAAATCACAGGAATCATTGTCTCTGCCACCATACTTTCGTACTGATCTCGTCTCCACCCATCGCTCTCACTGCATCCTGGTAATTGGCTGCATTCACCGTTTGCAACATGATCGGGAATTTCAGGCGGGCGGGCATTTCCACACCGGAAACAACACCTTCTCCTCTCGGTATAACGGGGAAGCCGGTACGGCGATATTCAAACCACTGCTGCATATCATTAAAGAACAACGCAAAATATTTCTGGGTAAGCACCTGCTCGAGGCTGGCGTTGTAGGCAATGCCCGGACGGCTGAGGAAGTCAGCAGGCACCTGGCCCCCCCAGAACGCGATGGAGGCTTTCACGCCATTCTCATAAGATGTTTGCGCGTTACCGGGAGCATAACCGCGGAGTGCCGCTTCAGCCTTGATGAACTCTACTTCCGCCCATGTCATGATCGTACCGGTCAGGTTTGATTTCTTCAAGGTGATAGACAAAGTTGCAGCAGGAATAGCCGCGATGCTATCGAACTTCTCCGGTTTGTAACCGCTGGGGATGCCGGTGTAAGTGCCATCAGATGCTTTCTGGCACCAGATAGGCAACCGCGGATCATTCCATGATAACAACTTACCGGTGAAGAACTTCGACATCGCCCTATCTCCGTTGAAGTCGTAGTCACGTGCGCTGAAGAACGGATTCTGGAAAGGCTTCACGTTGGTATACTTCAACACGGCAGATTCGTCATTGCTGATCATCACAGGATATTTATCAGGCGCTGACAGCATCTTACCGATTTCCTGCTTCGCCGCGGAGGATCTGTGCGCAATGCGCATCAGCAAACGGAGGCGAAGGGAGTTGCACAGCTTCTTCCATTTAATCATATTGGCAGGGGTTGCAGCCGTGTTGAACAGCAAATCATCGCCCTGTTCCAGGCCTTTCTTGCCGTCAGTTACAAACAGGGCATTGGCAGTGTCCAGTTTGCTGATCAGATCTTCGTATATGGATTGCTGTGAGTCGAAACGGTTCTGCAGCTGGTTATCGGGAAATCCCCTGAGTGCATCCCGATAGGGGATATCGCCGAAGATGTCTGTCTGATTCTGATACAGCCATGCCCAGAGCGTAAGCGCGATCGCTTCACTGTTCACTTCTCCGGCCAGTTTGGCGGAGGCGCGCATGTCTTTTACGTTGTTGAGGGTGAGGTAATATTCCTCCCAGGGATAGTCCGATTCGGTGGTACGGATAATATACCTGCTGAAGTCGGTGGTGGCGATCTCACTCACGGTCACCTGCATCAGCTCATTGTTGATGCGGTGTGATTCCCGCAGGCCGATGTTCACGCCGTCGAAGAGGATAGCATTCAGGAAATTTCCTGCCGGCACTACTTTGAGTGTTTCCGGGTTATGCCGCATGTCCTCAAAGTTTTTGGTACATGCGGAAGTTGCAGCTATACCAAGTGCAACACTTATATAAACAAAATACTTTTTCATATATGCCTTCCTGTTAGATTAGAAATTGAGTTTTACATTCGCGCCGATGGTGCGGGTAGACGGGAACTGACCTGTTTCGAAACCCGGAACAATGGAGTTGCTGTTGAGTGTAGCAGTTTCCGGATCGAAGGCCGGGAAGTCGGACCACACAAACAGATCACGGCCATACAGACTCACGGCAGCGCCTTTGATGAAGGAGCGGCCAAACAGGCTGGCAGGTATTTTATAGCTCAGTACCACTTCACGCAGTTTCACGTAGGAGGCATCGAATGTATTGGCTTCTACGTTGCTACGGTCGAACATTGCGTTGTAGTAAAGGTCCATGTTGGTTACCAGCACATCATTCGGCACGTATTTACCATTTTCATCCAACTTCACGCCCTGACCAATCAGGCCATTGTCGCGGCCCGGCAGTGTTTCCTTAATCTTGCCCTGTTCAGCCAGGATAGCATGTGTGAGTGAATAGATCTTGCCGCCTTTGCGCATGTCCAGCAGTATGGAGAGCGAGAGATTCTTATACGTGAACTGGTTGTTCAGACCTCCCCTCCAGTCAGGGTTGGCGTTGCCGCGGTAAGTGGCGTCAGACGCCATCTGTGCAAGACCATTCTTGAAAACGATCTGTCCATCAGGGCTGCGCAGGAAACCGATACCATACAGTTCTCCCAGCGGGTGGCCTTCACGCGCTTCGAGTGTACCACGGGGGCCTTCAGCCAGGATGATGGAGCTGCCTACTTTGGGGTCGAGCCGGATCACCTTGTTACGGTTCAGCGCCCAGTTAACGGAGGTCTTCCATTCAAAGTTCTTCTGCTGCACCGGTGTTACATTCAGCACCACTTCTACCCCATTGTTCTCAACTATACCCACGTTGGCGAGCTGGTAGTCGTAACCAGTAGAACGATCAATAGGAATAGACGCAATCTGGTTAATGGTACGCTGCGTATAGTAAGTAACGTCTATGCCTGCACGATTTTTAAACAGGCGCCATTCTGTACCAAATTCAAGCGCATTATTACGTCTGGGTTTCAGATCAGGATTAGGCAATACGTTGCCGTTGGACATACTGCCGGTGATAGAACCGGATACATAATCCTTCTCCAGAGAATAAGTGCCTAAGGCAGCATCATATCCCACGCTGGCATAGGATGCCCGCAGCTTGGCAAACGATACTAATGAAGGCATATTTACCATATCGCTGAGGATGGCGCTGGCCACTACAGACGGATAATAGAAAGTATTGTTATGCTCTGGCAGCGTGCTGGACTGATCTCTGCGGATGGTAAGATCCAGGAAGATCTTGTTTCTCCAGGAGGTGTTCAGGAAAGCATAAAGGCTGTTCACCTGTGCAGCAGGACGCTCAGAGCTGGACTGTACGGGGTCTTTACTGTTGGTCAGGTTATATACGCCTACCGCAGCAAGTTTATCTGCGCGCTGGTTGGTGTAATACCTGCGCTGGTTCCGTACGTTACCACCCAGGCTGGCAATAATGTTGAAGTCGGCATTAATCTGTTTGTTGTATCGCAGCAGGAAGTCGTTGTTGTTCTCATAATTCATCACAGTCTGCTGGCGGTACATACCATCCTGGAACTTCTGTGTGTTCTTCGGACGGCGCTGGTTCCTGAACTCGTAGCCGAAGTCGAGGCCGCTGCGCAGCGACAGTTCCAGGTTGTCAAGTATTTTATATTTAGCCATCACATTACCGGTAAGGTTATGGCGCATGGAGGCGTTGATCATTTCATTTACGATCAGGTAAGGATTGTCGATGAGAGAGCTGAAGGGGTGGTTCTGCTCAATGCCTTCCCTGCCTGGTTTCCAATAGGGTTTGTACCAGTCGAGGTTGACGTTGGGATTCTGGAAGTTGATGAAATAAGCGATAGACTGGTTGTTATACCCTGAGTTGGGCAGGTTACCGGCGTCCTTATTCGTATAGTCGATCTTGGTAGAGAGGGATATTTTTTTGCTCACCTGCGTGTTACCGGCAAATGAGATGGTATAGCGCTTGTAGCCGGTGTTGGGCATGATCCAGTCGTTCTTCATGTGGGTGAAGCTGAGGCGCATATCTCCTTTATCGTTGCTACCGGCGATCGATACTGTGTTAGTAAACGTCATGCCCGTACGGAAAAAGTCTTTCCTGTTATTTTTGTAGGGCACCCACGGTGTACGTTCAGTTCTCACGCCGTTGGCATCTTTGGGCGAGTTATACTGGAAATAAGACTGCCCGTCGAACTTAGGTCCCCAGGAAGAGCTGGTAGAGGATGTATTAGGGCCATCTGCCGTCTGACCGTAGGAATAATATTTGGCATTGTTGGTGCCCTGTCCGTATTCATACTGGTAATCGGGCCAGTGATTAACATTATCAAAGGCGATATTGGAACTAACGGTTACGCCTAAACCCTTTACGTTACGGGAACCGCTTTTAGTGGTGATGATGATGGCACCACCTGCGCCGCGCGAGCCGTAGAGGGCAGCTGCACCGGGGCCTTTCAGCACGTTGATGGTTTCAATATCTTCCGGGTTGATATCTGTTAACGCAGAACCAAAATCGATGGGGCTGTCGTTACCAAGATAGCCCTGGTGGCCTGTTCCGTTGAAGGAGTTGTTAACGATCACCCCGTCTACTACAATGATGGCTTCACCGCCACCGGAGCCAAGGATGCTTTCGCCGCGCAGTACAATACGGCTGCTACCCATCGGACCACCAGCTTTGGTGATATTCAGACCAGCCACTTTACCGGAGAGTGCATTGGCGAAGCCGTTGGTGGGCGCATTGCTCACCGCGCCACCGTCCAGTTTCTGGGTGGCATAACCCAGGCTTTTCTGTTCGCGGGAAATGCCCAACGCTGTTACCACTACACCGTTCAACTCTTTGCTGTTCTGCTTCATGACGATGCTGATTACATTCTCTGCGCCGGCAACGGTATATCTGGATGCAGCAAAACCGAGGTAGGTAAACGTCAGCGTGACACCGCGTTCTGTTTTCACGGCAAATACGCCGGATGCATCAGTGGTACCCAGCATCTTTCCATGCTGATCCATAATGCTCACGCCGGGTAATGCCGCATTGCTTTCGTCTGTTACTTTACCATGAAACAGTTGTTTCTCCTGTGCGCCTGTGGCAGGGGCGTATTTCACAGACACCATGTTGCCTTCCATCAGGAATTGCACGCCATAGTTCTTTTGCAGGTATTCCAGTGCTGCTTTCACACTGGGCTGGTGCAGGTTCATTTTATCGACCTTCACTTTTTCCAGTACCTGCTGCTGGAAGGAAAACTGATATCCGGGCGCCTGCTTTTGCAGGTTAGCCACTACAGCGGCCAGGTTGGAACCGGTGATGTCCATCTTGATGGATTGCGCATTGGCCCGTCCGTTCATGGCAGCTACGATTACCAGCGCTCTTAAACCGGTTTTAAGGCGGTATTTCCATGCTGATGAAGGTTGCAGCCATCGTTGCGGATTCTTTTTCATATTGCTGATTTGAAATTTTCGGTATAAAGATCTCCTGCACACCGCCATAGTGGCGATGCGATACGGTAATGAATGATGTGGTGATTTTATTTTATGTAGATGCTGTCACCCTGCTGCCGGAACTGAAGGTCCCAGATGAAAGCCAGGTGCTGCAATACTTTCGGCAGATCCGCCGCCGGGAATACAGCCGTCACTGTCTGCTGCTGCCGGATGTTGTTATCGTGAACAAAGTGTACACCATAAGTATTTTCGAGTTGTAACAGTACGTCGTGCATAGGCGTGTTCACAAAATTGAGTTGCCCTTTCCGCCAGCTGTCAGCTGTTTCAGGCGCTATTGGCAGGATGTCGGTTTTGTGAGATTGCCTGTTGTACACCAGCAATTGTCCCGGCGTCATCATTTTTTCCCCGGAGAGACTGTCGCAGGTAACGCTGATCTTTCCCTGCTGCAGCGCTACTCTTATTTCACCGGCGCCGGTAACAGCGTTCACGTTGAAAGCGGTGCCGTATACCCGGGTAATGGCATTGCCTGCCTGTACCAGGAATGGCCTGTTGGCGTCAGGTGCAATTTCGAAGAAGGCTTCTCCTTCGAGCAGCACTCTTCTTTCTTTTTTGTTATAGGCAGAAGAATAACGGATCGTGGTATTGCGGTTGAGCGTTACTACCGAAGCATCGGGCAGTTGTATTTTCTTCAGGTCTTTACCGGTGTTGCTGACCAGTTCCCAACGCACCGGTTCCTGCAGGGAAGGGATGAGCAGCCAGCATGCTGCAGCAGCTATAACAGCTACACAGGCGGCAGTGGCTATACGCAGGAAAAACATTCTTTTACGTTTGACCGTGGCCGTTATGATTTGATCAGCCAGCTGTTGCCGTACTTCAGGCGTACTGTGCTGCGGCTGTTGATCCCAGTGCTCCTCCATGAACTTTTCCATCCACTCCTCTCCCTGGTCCTTCAGCCATTGTTTCACCTGCTCCACTTCTGCGGGAGTACATTTTCCTGATAAATATTTCGCTAACAGTTCTTCCATCAATTTTTAAACCCGTGATCGTTTTCCCTAAATCACAATTACTACACGACAGCCATAAAAAAAACCTGTACCTTGAAACCGGGCTTAACAATTTCTTAATCTTGGGGGCCGGAAGCCGCGCTTAATTTTGCATGAAAAAAAACAACAGTCATTGGCACATCAACAGGAAGAAAGGCTGAGAAGGATAATAGACCAGACCTATGACAAGCTTTATGGGGTATTAAATATGTTGTGCAAAGACCATGATCTTTGCGCAGACCTGGTACAGCAGACTTATATCAAGGTATGGAAAAACCTTGATGCAATTGATGACGATGAAAGTATCATGGCGCTGCTGAAAACATATGGCAGGCACCTTTTCCTGGATGAGATCCGTAAACAGACCCGCGAAGAAGCCGCGATGGCAGATTATAAACCGGATGAAGCAACGCCCTCACCTGAAGACATGTTCCTGCAGCGGGAACTGGGCAGACAGATACAGTCCACTATCAGCAAGCTGCCTACCCAGCAGCAAAAAATATTCCGTTTGCATAAGGAACAATCCCTCAGCTACCGGCAGATCTCCTCACAGCTGGACATTTCCACCGGCACTATTGAGAAACAGATGAACAGGGCGCTGAAATTTCTGCGCAAAGAGTTAGGTCGTTAAGTGCTGCTCAATATTTTTGATATCTCCCTTGATGTGCCTCAGCCTGAATGCAAAAATAATGCTGAGTACACCAGTCACCCAAAATGCAGCAGCCAGAAATCCCAATATAGCAGCTACTCCCATAGCAGGATTGTCGAGAATGATCACCGATATAATAATCAGCAGTATGCCACCGAACATGATCCAGCCCCAGTTAGGCACCCGGTAGCTATTGAGCTGTATGGAGAAAACGATCAGGCTGATGCCCTTGAACATAAACCAGAAAGCCAGGAATAACGGGATCACCGTCATAGTGATGGCTGGATGTATCATCAGGATAAAGCCGATCACAACATCGATGATGCCGGAAGCCAGGGACCATCCCCAACCGTGCATATTGCGGTTCCCCACCGCAAAGGCTATCTCAAAGATTCCCGTCACAAAAAGGGTAACGCTGAAGAATATACTAAGTAAGAGGTAACTGCTGAATGGGTTACTGAAAACAATGAAGCCCGCAATCAGAAAAATGATACCGTTGAGCAGGTATAGCCACCAATTTTTTACGGAATCGCGGATAGCGCTGATTAACTGAGACATAATTTTTATTTTAATGTTATAAAAGAATGACAATCTGTATCTTCTTAACATCCTCTCGCTAAAAAAGTTCGGGGAAACCACCTCATCAAATATATGTTGCCAGTTTAATGAAATAGGGTGAACAAAGTAACCCTCAAAAAAAGGGGAAAAGCCATTACCTTTGCCTAAATGATATAAA
This sequence comes from Chitinophaga sp., assembly GCF_035538455.1. Lineage (GTDB taxonomy): Bacteria > Bacteroidota > Bacteroidia > Chitinophagales > Chitinophagaceae > Chitinophaga. The sequence goes on along the minus strand of NZ_DATLKJ010000088.1, from coordinate 60,835 downwards.
TCATAGATTTAACAATTGAGTGAAATTATCTTTGTGTGATGAATAAGGCGATAAAGCAAGACAGAAAGCCACCTAACTGGTGGCATCAGGTGGACTTCCTGGGAATACATGCTATTCCGTTACTGGCCATCCTTACTGGCACAACAGCGTTTGACTGGATATTATGCGGCGTACTTTATGTTATCCGTATGTTTTTTGTGACGGCCGGGTATCATCGTTACTTCTCGCATCGCGCGTTCAAAACGTCGCGTTTCTTCCAGTTCATCCTGGCGGGCGGCGCACAGAGCAGCCTGCAGAAAGGAGCGCTGTGGTGGTCTGCTAATCACCGTATTCATCACAAGCACAGCGATACGCCTGAAGATCCGCACTCTGCTAATGTTTATGGCTTCTGGTATGCGCACATCGGCTGGATTATGGGCCCTGAATACAAGCCTACCCGCTATGAGCTGATCAAAGACCACAAAGCCAAAGAACTTTTCTGGCTGAACAAATTTCATATGGTGCCTGCTCTCGTGCTGATGGTGGCAGTGTACTTCGTTGGTAATAAGGTAAATGGCACTGGTTGGTTCGACTGGACAGCGGGTCTGTCTACCGTACTGATAGGCTTCTTCCTCAGCACCGTGATACTGTATCATGGTACTTTCACTATCAACTCCCTGATGCACAAGATCGGCAATAAGCGTTACTACACCGGCGATGAATCCCGTAACAGCCTCGTGCTGGCACTGGTGACACTCGGCGAAGGATGGCACAATAACCACCACTACTACCAGAGCGCTGCACGTCAGGGCTTCTACTGGTGGGAGATTGACATCACCTACTATGTAATCAAAACACTCGGCTGGCTGGGCATTGTATGGGAAATCCGTCCGGTACCACAGAAAGTGAAACACAGCAACAAACTGAAAGACATGCAACACGTTGCCGCGATGGAAGAAAATGCAGCATAATCACGATCACGAACGTTATTCATTTATAAAAAGAGACACCATTTAGCGGTGTCTCTTTTTCTTTGTCCCGTTTTTTCTATTATCTTGTTCCACTGAAAAACATCAATCCATGCAATACACACCCGCTACTGACCGATACAGCAGCATGACATATAACCGTTGTGGTAAAAGCGGCCTTCAATTGCCGGCAATATCACTTGGGTTATGGCACAACTTCGGCTCTATCGATAATTATGAGAATGGGCGTAATATCATCCGCCAGGCATTTGATAAAGGCATCACCCACTTCGATCTCGCCAATAACTATGGTCCGTTGCCCGGCAGCGCTGAAGAAAACTTTGGCCGCATCCTCAAACAGGATTTCACCGGTCATCTGCGGGATGAGCTGATCATCTCCACCAAAGCAGGATACACCATGTGGCCCGGCCCCTACGGCGACAAAGGCTCCCGCAAATACCTCGTCTCCAGCCTGGATCAGAGCCTGCGCCGCATGCAGCTCGATTACGTGGATATATTCTATTCCCACCGCCCTGATCCTGACACACCGATAGAAGAAACTATGGGCGCGCTGCACAGCATCGTTCAGCAGGGGAAAGCATTGTACGTAGGTCTTTCCAACTACAACGCAGAACAGACAGCCAAGGCGGTCGAAGTATTGAAATCACTCGGAACACCCTGCCTCATACACCAGCCTAAATACAGTATGTTTGAACGCTGGGTGGAAGGCGGGCTGCTCGCTGTACTGGAAACTAATGGTATCGGCTGTATTCCTTTTTCACCGCTTGCACAAGGCCTGCTGACAGACCGCTACCTGCACGGTATTCCCGAAGGATCACGCGCCAGCAAGCCCAGTGGCTTCCTGCAGGAGAATGACGTGACGCCTGAAAAAATTGAGAAGGTTAAGAAATTGCATGCCCTTGCGCAAAAACGCGGTCAGTCGCTCGCACAGATGGCACTGGCATGGATCCTGAAAGACAAAAGGATTACTACTGTGCTCATCGGCGCCAGCTCCGTGGCACAACTCGATAATAATCTGGAAACATTGAAGAATACAGCTTTTGATAAAGAAGAGCTGGATCAGATCGAGAAGATTCTCGCATAAGCGTTTCCTGTAAAGGAACAAAGGAAACCAGGGCTCTTCCTTTGCTCCTTTACAAGATCCTATCTACGTTTCGCCCTTTCGTATTGTACGGGCCATTTCACATCGTTGTATCCCAACTCATGGGCTGCACGCAACGGGAAATAAGGATCTCTCAACATTTCCCGCGCCAGCAGTACAATATCCGCGCGACCTTCTGTAATAATAGATTCCGCTTCTGCCGGCGTGGTAATCATGCCTACAGCTCCTGTGGCAATGTCCGCCTCTTTGCGGATCTCTTCTGCAAATGGCGTCTGATAAAGCGGTCCTGTTTTAATTTTCTGATGTGCTGCAAGTCCGCCTGAAGAACAATCTATCAGGTCCACACCTTTCATTTTCAGCATAGCGGCCAGCTGAATGGATTCTTCCAGGTTCCAGCCGCCATCAGCCCAATCGGTAGCAGAGATACGCACCAGTAACGGATAATCTTCGGGCCATACGGAACGTACTGTTTCCACAGTTTCTACCAGTAAACGGATGCGGTTCTCAAACGTACCCCCATAGTTGTCTGTGCGCTGATTGCTGAGGGGCGACAGAAAATTATGCAACAGGTAGCCGTGGGCAGCATGGATTTCAATAACATGAAATCCTGCCCTGAATGCACGCTGTGCAGCTGCCTTAAAATCGTCTTTCACTTTACGTATACCCTCTTCCGTTAGTGCATCCGGTAAAGGGTAATGCTCATTGAATACAATAGCGCTCGGGGCAACAGGTATCCACCCTTCCGCTTCCGGCAACACTTTACCGGAGCCTTCCCAGGGCCGTAGTGTGCTGCCTTTTCTGCCGGCGTGCGCCAGCTGCATACCCGGTACTGCTCCCTGCGCCGCAATAAACGATGCGATACGCTGCAACATGGGAATATGCTCGTCTTTCCAGATACCGAGATCCTGCGGGCTAATACGGCCTTCAGGAGATACCGCTGTAGCCTCTGTGAGCACCAGTCCTGCGCCGCCTACAGCCCTGCTACCCAGGTGAACCAGGTGCCAGTCATTAGCAAAACCATCCTGTGAGGAATACTCACACATCGGGGAAACCGCTATGCGGTTGCGTAACGTTACCTTTCTTAATTCCAGCGGGCTAAAGAGATGCGCCATAATTTCCGGGGGTTTAAGTAACTTTAAAATTAAGGCATTCTTATCTATTTAATGGCAACGTACCTGCCCCTGAAGCTCCCCACTCCCACCAGGTAAAGTTATCAGGCGTTATAAAAAAAACTTAAAACGTTTGACAGACTCTGTAAGTTTCCATTACTTCGTGTATTACAAAATCCCCTGCTATGATTGAAGTACCCGCAACCAAAATCCAATGGTCATTACTGCATCGCATATTGTTCCGGCTCTTTGCCATTTATTTCACCTTCTATGTTTTCACCGGCATATACGACCTGCTTGGATGGCTGATGGAGGAACCGGTAACATGGGCAGGGAAATTACTGATTGCAAAAGATTATACAATCACCGTAAGAACAAATGGCAGCGGCGACACAACGTATAATTACCTGTTCATTTTTTGTCATGCCGTGCTTTCTTTACTCTTATGCATCATATGGAGCATTGCAGACTGGAAAAGATCCAACTACAACCGGTTAAGATACTGGTTGATGCTACTTATCAGATTCGGGCTGGCTTATTCCATGATGTTCTATGGTTTTTATAAGATACTTAAAGTCCAGTTTCCTGATGCGCGGCTATGGCAAATGGATCAGCCCTTCGGTATGACATCACCGATGGGCCTCGCCTGGAGATTTATGGGATACTCTGCCGGTTTCAATTACTTTACGGGCTTTGGAGAGTTTTTCGGTGGCCTTTTCCTTTTCTTCCGGAGAACGAAACTATTCGGTGCGCTCCTCAGCATTGTAGTATTATCCAATATCGTAGCACTTAATCTCTGCTATGATATTCCTGTCAAACTATTCTCCATTCACCTGCTCCTGATGGCGGTATTCATCTGTTACCCTGACTTCATCCGTCTCATAAAATTCTTCTTCCTCAACAAACCTGTTCCGGCAGACAATAGCTACCATCCTCACTACAAACGCAGGTGGATGCGCATCCTTCATCCAATCGTCAAGTATGTCATTGTTTTGCTGCTCATCGGCTACACTTTTTATGTCCCTTATTATACGCAGCAATCCATCAATCCAACCGCAACACGCCCGTCCTTCTACGGCAGCTATGATGTAAAGAGCCGTATCCATTCAAACCAGGACAGTATCCCGTGGAAAACAGTTTACATAGAACGAAAAAACATGCTCGCCTGCATGAATGATTCCAACAAATTCAAATACTACGAAATCACTATTGATAGTGTGCATAGAAAAATCACCGGCGAGAATATGATGGGCTCCACAGATACTACCCGGAAAGATAAACTGGAGTTGTCCTATATTGCAGACGGTCCGAAACTCAGGTTACTGGAGGGAACAGCAGGTAATGATACAATCCGGCTGGAACTGAATAAAAGAGACCTGAATATGTACCGGCTTATTAACAGGGGATTTCACTGGATCAATGAATTCCCTTACAACAGATAAACATTACCGGAAGGTTTAAACCGGGCAGAGCTATAACAGATCAACACCGGCAACGGTACGTGGCGCAGGGTAAGCGCCACGTAAAGCCGTCACCGTAATAAGCCCGGGCGGTTGCAGCCAAGGTTTCCCTATAATTTAAGCCGCCGCGGGCCTGGGTTTTCAAACACGCATAGTTGAGAGTTCTCAGGGATTGCAAATACTTATCTGTTGTACAGGGATAATTGCAGACAGACACCCTTTCAGCATCTGCCTGCATTCAGGGCAGGATCTAATACCCCGGATTTTGTGTCAGCATTGGTTTTCCGTCTTTCACACTAAGATCAATCTGCCGCTGCGGAATCGGGAAGTACTCATTGCGCTTCGCAAAGTTTGCAGTGGCAATATCTGAGGTGATCGTTTTCTCATAATTGAAATAGCGTAACAGCTCTGCAGGGGCAAGTCCCCAACGCACGAGATCGAAGAAGCGATGCCCTTCCATCGCCAGCTCCAGCTTACGTTCAAAGTAGATGGCCTTGAGCGCCCAGGCCTGACCATGCGCCTGGAACGAGCCTGCCGGATAAGGTGATACATGATAGTTGGCTGCCGGATCATCAGTGTAGCCACCCATCGGATCATCAGCATCTTTGTAAAGCCTTACATAACCTTCAGGGTTGGCGGCGCGGTTGCGTACGATGTTCACATATTCCTGCGCCTGGTTAAGATCACCGGCCTGTGCCTGGCATTCAGCGGCCATCAGCAATACATCGGCAAAGCGTATCAGCACATAGTTGATGGCATTGCCCGGCGCCCAGCCATTACCATCGTAGTATTTATCCTGCGTGGCCTGCATGTATATGTTCTTTTTAGGAGAATAAGGACCGGCAGAACCCTGGTTCCTTACCCAGTTCTGACCGGGATGCATGCCCCAGTCGAGATAAGGAATACCTCTGCGGCCTACGGTCCAGTCGAGGCGCGGATCGAGATTACCATCATCCGGAACAAACACGCTCGGGTTTGTTGTGTCCAGTGCGCCTTTGATGCCCATATCATTCTTCACGGGATGGGCGTTGAAATCATCGATAAAAGGAAGACCATTGGCATCAGTACGATAGGAGTTCACGAGATCCTGGGAAGGCTGATAGAAACCGCAGCAACTGAAAGGTCCGCCATACGGATAGTTGAGCATATCTCCCTGGTTGGCATTGCCGGTGCCACCGGAACCATCGTTCGCGCTGAACTGTACAGAGAAGAGCGCTTCCTTGTTGTTTTCGGTGAAGGCATCGAAATTATCGTGGAAATGCTCCATCAATCCGTAGGGTATCCCTTTCTGATTATGACCGTTATGTATTACATCTTCGAATAGCGGTAACGCCTGTGCGAATTTCTTCTGATAGAGATATGTTTTGGCTAGATAAGCCATAGCAGCCCATTTGTTGGCACGTCCTACTTCACGCTGCGTTTCAGACAGATGTTCTGCAGCGAATTTAAAGTCTGCTTCTATCTGCGGCCATATATCTTTATCATTCGGCTGTTTATATTCATTCGGATCTAGGTTGGTATAGCTGGCAGTGTTCTCATCTATCCAGGCTACCTTATTGAACATCTTCTTCAGATCAGAATAAAAATGTGCGCGCAGGAAACAGGCTTCGGCCTTCACTTCCGCCTTTTCGTCTTCTGTCATATCCTTCACCTTCGCTAACAGGTGCAATACAAAATTGCAGCGGCGGATACCTTCATAGTTTACGCGCCACTTATCGTTGAAGAAGCCGTTGGAAGGATTACCTGCAAACAATGCAATAGACATTGCGGCAGGGCCGTCTCCGGGATCGCTGCCCTTGTGGGCATCACCACCGCAAACACTTCCATAGATCCAGTTGTCCGGCGATACAGCATAGCCGCTGCCCCCGGATAAATTGATCATATCACCGTTGAAGTCCTGCCCGTCGAGCGCGCCGTAAGCGCCTACCAGCAGTACGCCCACACCTTTTTTGTTGGTCAGCTGCGCCTCACCCAGCGTAGACTGCGGTTCCCGTTCCAGAAAACTCTTGCTGCAACCGGCAAGCAGGCCGGCAGTGATCACAGTACTGAACAGTATATATCGGATAGCTTTCATGATCAGACATTTTTAATTTTAAAAACCGAGATTAAGCCCCACCAGGAACTGGCGCTGGTTGGGATAAGCGCCTTCATCCACGCCGAAGTCAGTGATGTTGGAGCCGCCGATCTCAGGATCGATGCCGGAATATTTTGTGATAGTGAAAAGGTTTGCAGCCTGCACATAGACACGCAGTTTCTGTATGCGCATCCGGGAAAGTGCACCTGCCGGGAAAGTATATCCCAGCTGCACGTTCTTGGCGCGCAGGTAAGCGCCGTTCTCCACCATGTAAGAGTTGGGTACATTGGTGGTGCTGGCGTATCCATTCACTTCCTGTATAGGTGCCTTTGCATTTTTGTGATCAGGTCTCCAGGAATCATACAGTGCTGTCTTGCTCTTAGCGCTTTCAAATGGTGCGAAGAAATCTCTCCACCAGCGTACATTGTTCCATATCTGATTACCATGCGTACCAAACAGGAAGATGCTGAAATCAAAACCTTTGTAGGCAAGACCGATATTGATGCCATAGGAAAAATCAGGGTTGGGATTACCGAGGAAAGTACGGTCGTCTGAAGTGATGCGGCCATCGCCATTGACATCTGCATAGCGGAAACGGCCCAACCCCGCGTCTTCCTGGTAGATCGCTTCCGGATCGTTGGTGGCCTTTCTCACTTTTTCATTGGCAGCATCGATCTCTGATTTTTCATTCCAGAATCCATCGATCTTATATCCAAAGAAAGAAGATACCGGATTACCTACTGCATTACGAATGATGCTGCTGCCATCGAAGCGGCGGGAATCTGTTTCAAAGTAATCTACGCCATCAGCAATTTTTATAATCTTGTTTTTATAGGTAGTCAGTGTACCCGTTACATTTAGTTTCAGATCTTTCGTGATATTGGTATGCCAGCCGACTGAGAAGTCGAAGCCTTCATTCTTCATCTGCGCAATATTTACAAACGGCTGCTTCGCAGTGCCCGCAAGGCCCGGTAACTCAGGATTGTAGAGCAGGTCCTTAATATCTTTTCGGTAGTAATCTGCGGAGAACTCAATCTTTCCATCCAACAATGCCGCATCGATACCGAAGTTGGCATTCACATCGCTTTCCCATTTGGCAGCAGGATTTCCGATCTGCACGCCGGCAAAACCAGGAGTGAGGCCGTTGTTTACACCTGCGAGATCATAATAGGAAGAGTTACGGCTGCCTCCATACAGGTAGTAGCCATTGTTGATGCCGAGGTTCAGCTGGTTACCCATAATACCCCATCCGCCGCGGATCTTCAAATCAGTAAGCCAGGTAAGCTGTTTCATAAACGCTTCCTGAGATATGCGCCAGCCCGCGGTTACAGCGGGGAACCAGCCGAAGCGGTTGGTCAGGAATTTGGAAGACCCATCACGACGCACAGTAGCGCTCAACAGGTATTTGCCGTTGAATGAATAATCTACACGTGCCAGCAGCGAATACAGGGCTTCTTGTGTCCGGGTACTGTAGTTCGTCTGTATACCTGTACCGGTAGACAAATCAGGGAAGTTGGGATCGAAGGTGAAATAGTCTTTTGTGGTACCTCCTACCGTACGTGTGCGTGCATCGAAGGCTTCTGTACCGGCCACGACTTTCAGATCATGCAGACTGTTGAAGTTATGATGAAAAGTGATCGTATTGGTCCAGGTCCAGTTGTTACCGTTGCTACTGCCTTCTGTATATGAGTTCACACCGGAGTTCTCTCTGTTCTCGTAAGTGGGATAGGTAAAGGAATGCGACCAGCCGGAATAAACTTCCCCACCGAAGCTGCTGCGGAAAGTGAAATGTTTCAGGAAATCCACTTCTCCGTAAATATTTCCGAAGAGGCGTGTATTCAGCCCTTTGTTGTTGCGGGTACGGTACTGAATAGCAGCGGGGTTATTTGCATCGCCCAGTGCATCTGCCTTCGAGCCGGCGAAGTTGCCCATGATATCATATACCGGTATGATGGACTGTTCGCGTAATGCATGACCAATAGGCGCATCTGAGCTGAGTATATCTACGGCGGGATTCTCTGTCATAGAGAACGCGAGGTTCTCTCCCACTCTTACATTGTTGCTGATGTTGAACTGTGTATTGGAGCGGATGGTATATCTGCGGAGATATGTGTTGACCAGCGTTCCTTGTTGATTAAAATAGTTGAGGGAAAAGAGATAGTTCGCTTTATCATTGCCGCCGCTGACAGCCACATTGTGGCTGGTGATAGGCGCAGGACGGAATATCTCGTGATACCAGTCAGTACCGGCTTTGTTGGCTCTTACGATCTGGTTAAAGTTGTTATAATCATCCTGGTCAGTATAGTCAGGATTTACATAATAGTGTTTGGGATCGGTGGCAGGATCGCCTTCTTTGGCGCCGGAAGGCAGCAGGTAATCCGGCAGCACCGGTGTAGGCCCATTACCATAGATGGCAGTGGATGGATCAGCGCCGGAGTTTTTGTAAGCCATCCAGCGGAGATTGGCTTGTTCCTGCGGGTTGAGTGTGTTCCACACATTACCTCCCTTCGGATACTGGCGGCCGTAGTAGCCATCATAGGTAACAGATATCTTGCCTTTCCCACGGCGTGTGGTGATGATGATAACACCGTTGGAGGCACGGGCGCCGTAGATGGAAGCAGCACCAGCGTCTTTCAGAACCTGAAGCGAAGCTACATCGTTAGGGTTGAGGTCAGCGATATCTGTTGTCGGCACACCATCTACCACGTAAAGCGGCGAGTTGGTTCCGAAAGTGTTGACACCGCGTATCCTGATCTGTGGCGACTGACCCGGCTGACCGGAGCCGATCACGGTAACACCAGACGCCTGCCCCTGCAACTGCTCTGTCACCTGTGCTGTTGGCTGTTTGATGAGATTATCGATATTCACTACTGCCACCGAGCCGGTGAGGTCTTTCTTCTTCTGGGTGGTATAACCTGTCACCACAATCTCATTAAGTGCACTGGCTCCCTCCTTCAGGGTAACATTGATCAGCGATCTATCGCCAACGGCTATACGCTGTGATTCAAAGCCGATGAAAGTAACTTCTATCTGGTCTCCCGTTTTACCGGGCGCAGATAACGTATAGGAGCCATCAGGGCCGGTAACTGTACCGATGCTGGTACCAGAGATCTTTACAGTTACACCGGCGATAGCGTTTCCCTTTTCATCTTTCACGATGCCTTTCACAGGGTGTTGCTGATAAGAAGCTTCACGTGGTGCCGGAGGTGCAGCCTGTGGCTTTTCAGAGACCATATAAAAATGATCGCGCAGCTTTTCAAATTGCAGGTTGAAAGGCGCCAGTGCTTTTTGCAGGGCTTCTTCGGGCGTTTTGCAGGAAGCAACGGAAAGCTGCACCCTGCGGCTTTTCACGATATTACTTTTATAGGCAATGGAAACGTTGAACCTTTCCTCTATCAGGTGTAATACATTTTTCAGGGAAGATTCATCGGCTTGTGTATCTGTATGTTTATCCGTTTCACTTGGGACCTTAGGGTTTCCGGTAGCCGGGTCCTGAGCGGCAGCCGGCTGGGACAGGAAATACAGGGCTAATGATTGCATTAGCAATACACGTAAACCTCTTTTCATGTTGAACAGGTTTTAACGATTAAAAATGAAACACTATATGGTGGAAGGTGGCCTGCCTTCCTACTTCTTTTGAATCCAGATTTCGTCGCCTCTTTGGTTGAATTTCATCCGGAAAACTTTTTCCAGTTGTACCATCATGGTATCGGCATTATAGATAATAGGCATAGATCCTGAAACCTTGTAACCAAGCAATTGGGTATCCCGCACAATAAGGGTTTTGCCAAACACCTGCTGCATGAACGCGACGGCATCAGACAGGGAGTAGTCATCCATTTCCAGGCGGCCGTTGTGCCAGGAGGTAAAATGTGTTGCGTTGACCTCACTTTTCGTGTAGCCGCCATCATTTTTATTATAGCGCAGCATTTCGCCGGGCGAGAGCATCAGGTCTGCTGCCCTGCCCTTTCCACCTATACTGAGGCGGATGCTTCCCTGCTGCAGCACTACGGCAATTTCCTTTCCGCGGTCGTTAACATTGAACTGTGTGCCCAGCACCTCTACTTTCAGATCGTCGTAGGTGTGTACAATAAATTTTTTATGAGAAGATGTATGCTTCACATGGAAGAAAGCTTCGCCATCCAGCCATACTTCGCGGAGCCGGTGGTCACGCGCCGCATAGAGCAGCCTGGAATCGGCATTGAGCGTCACTTCAGAGCTATCGGGCAACATAAAGGTTTTCTTCTCTCCCAGCCTGGTATGGATGCTCAGTATTACAGGTTGCGGGGCGGCATAGTACCAGCGCCATACGCCCGTCAGCAACAACCCGAGCAACAGTACGGCTGCATACTTCCAGAAGTGTTGGCTCCAGCGGAACGGGGTTGTTGTCACCGTGGTTGCTACAGGTTCTTCTTCCAGTCCGCTCCACACAGATTCCCACAATTGGGCCTTCTCCTCAGCAGGCAGTTCATACGACCTGAAGCCGATGCTATGCACCAGCCTGCGGGCCTCCGCAACAACGGCATCTTTCTCCGGGTGCTGTGAGAGCCAGTGTTCCCAGAACACATTCCTGACTTCCGGATGGAGGACCCATTGCTGAAAATCTTCGTCCAGAGCGAAGTCGCGGGCGGTATGTGATATGTACTTATCGGATGACAAAGGCCGGGCTTTTTCCTAAAGAGCAGGTGACAGATCTGATCTCATCATTTTTCTCCATCTTTTTTATTTACCCAGGAAAACCAGTAACAATGGCAGACTGATGGTCTTTTTCAGGATACTGATCGCTTTGGAAATGATATTATATACGGAATCCACCTGCATATTCATAATACCGGCCACTTCTGCATAGTTGAGGTCCTGGTAAAAGCGGAGATAGATGGCTTCGCGCTGACGCCGGGTAAGGCGTGCGAGGGCTTCCGTGAGGAGCCGGCGTTGTTCTTCAGCAGTTTCTTCGAGGATGCGTTTGTCTTCCTGCGGGCGGATCAACTCAAATTCAAAAGCGTTGTCTGTTTCACAGAGCATACGGCGGCGGTCTTTCTGCAGGGTACGCAACAAGCGGCGGCGAAGGCTGCTGATAAGATAATAGCGGGTATTACGGACGTTTACAGAGAGATTTTCGCGGGTGAGCCACAGGTCCTGAAAGAGATCCTGCAGGCAGTCTTTCACCCGCTCCTTATCCTGGCAGAAATGCATGCCATAATGGAACAGGTGATCGATATGTATATCATATATCCGGGCGAAAGCATGGCGGTCGCCTTCCAGAAATTGCTCCCACAAAGAGGAGCCAGAGGAAACCACCTGCAATCCGGTATGTGCGGCTTTCTCCTTATTCATGCATTTTGGTTGACATAGATAAAGCTTGTCAAATATTCTGACACTTGCAAATTTTTTTTGACAATGCGGTGAAAAGGGACATACGCCTCAAAAACAAAAATGCCCGCTAATATTGAATCAGCGGGCGATAATAATCTTTCTCATGGAGCTGGCTGGAATTGAACCCACCGCCAGGCATATTCCCTCATCTCAGATTTCCGTGCATATCCTAAATGAAGGACAGGCAAATGACGGGCAGGCATCCACTTCAGAACAAAGGGTACGGAAGCTCACAGCTGCGGCCTGACCTCCTTTCATATCCTTTAAACGGGTGTCGTTGAGGCGGGCAATTTTAATCTTGTTCAGGGGCAGTTTTCTGTTGTTAACTTTTTTCATAGATCAATAATTTGAGGTAAAATGAATCGTTGTTTTACTGCAGGATTAAAAGGTATTAATCCTGCTTTTCATAGCGTGATAACCTGAATAAATATAACTATATTTTCACTAGATATCGCAGTATTTATATACCTAACCATTGATACCAGATTCGGGAGGCCTGACATCCCCTTCCTGTCAATTGCAGACAGACCAGACAAAAAATACAAACAGGTGTGATTTTATCAGCAAAGCATACACTTATAGGATAATACCATCTATCAAATGCAGGATTCCAAAAAGGCTTCATTCATAAATGCTATACAGGAAAATGAAGGGCTCATACATAAAGTAGCCTCTTTCTATACCGATAGCAAGGAAGATAAGGACGACCTCGTACAGGAGATCATATATGCACTCTGGAAATCTTTTGACTCATTCAAACAGTATGCGAAGCTCAGTACCTGGATGTACCGGGTTGCCATGAATGTGGCTATCTTTCATTTTAAGAAGGGCAAAAAGCAGGTGCCAGCCGTCCCCATCAATCCGGAGCTACTCAACGTACAGGATACAGGAGATAGTGATACAGAAGAAAAATTACAGCTGCTGCGTTATCACATACAGGACCTTAACCTGTTTGATAAGGGCATACTCATGCTCTACCTGGAAGACAAAAGCCATGAAGAAATAGCACAGATTGTTGGCATCTCAAAAAGTAATGTAGGTACAAAAATCTCCCGTATCAGAGAAAAATTAAAACGACAAGTTTCAAAACAAAAATAACTATGGAACTGGATGACCTGAAAAGTGACTGGGCATCGCTCAGCAAACAAGTTGCAACAACGCATTATCTCACCCCTCAAATTATAAATAAAATGATACAAAAAAAGTATTATTCAAAAGTGAATAAAATAAAGTATCCTGAATGGGCAGGCATTATCGTCTGTATACTAAGCGCTGTTTATATCGGCTTTCACTTTCCTTTGTTAGATACAGTTTTCCTACAGACAGTAGGTATTACAGGCATACTCCTTTTAATAGCAATGTCAGTTATTAGTTTAGTCAGCGTTAGTAAGCTTAATATACTGCCGGATGTAAATAAGCCTCATGTAGAAGTACTCCGGATATTTGCCAGTCAAAAGCTGAGATTTCAAAAAATCTATCACTATAATGTGGTACTTAGCTATTTATTGCTGGTTGTTATTGTCCTGTTGCTACCCAAAATTCTTGAAGGCAAGGATATCAGTCACAATAAGTATTTCTGGATACTCTCTTTCCCCTGTGGTTACATATTCCTGCTGTTTGTGTCTGCATGGGTAAAGAAATCGTACCGCAAGACACTGCAACAGGCGGAAGAGGTACTCCGGGAAGTGGGAACATAAATGAATTAACAGTATACGCCTACTAGCACAATGAAGAAGGGCTTTCCATAAAACAAATCGAGAAAAATATCATTTGTCCTTTCAATTAAAGTGGTAAGGTCTGTTGTTTTGAAATCGGGACGATCAGATTCAAACTAGCACCCCATGAAAACGGTCTTAACGACTGATTCCTACCGGAATAGAAATTTTTTTAAGAAAAAGTGTCGAAAATTTTTAAATATCAAATAATTACATACTTTTGCATCCCCGTCGATGAAAAGAGACACCGGAGAAAGTTCGGGACGTAGCGCAGCCCGGTAGCGCACTTGCATGGGGTGCAAGGGGTCGCTAGTTCGAATCTAGTCGTCCCGACTTGACTGGACAGGATGGTGTTAAAGCCATCCTGTCCTTTTTTATTTTCCCCGCAATCACTGTTCAGGCTTGCAAAGAGCGAAAATACTTCATTGATTTTTGAGGTTCGAAATGTGCCTTTTTCCATATTATAATACACACCTTCAGGAAATATCAATTTTTGTAATTGTTCTTTTTGCGGTATGGGGCTGGAATCCCATACAGTAGCAAGATTCCGCGATATTGCTATAGCATTGTCCAAATACTCAGAAAGGTTCGAACTGCTAATTCCACTTTTGGTCATCGCATCAAGGATTTTGGTCTTTTCCTCAGCGTACAGCGGCCTGAATTTGTTATAGCTCTCATCACTCATAGTTCGTTTGATAAAATAACTTTCCTCCATGTTGTCTATGTTCTTCTGTACTTCTTCCAGGTTCCGTTTAAGTTCCGCAAGCTGTCGGGTATTGGTTTCATTACGCTTCTGAAATATCTGGTTCATTTCAAAACGGAGTGGAGTAACCAGTTTCTCTTTCAGATTATACCTGGTCAAAAAATCTAAGAAATAACCGTTAAGTCTGTTTGCATTCATATTGCACCTACAGCCTATAGTACGGCATTTATAATAGTAGATACCTTTGGCCTTTACTATATAGCCAGTTAGCCCTGTACCACATTTTTCGCATTTAAGGAATACCTTTAATGGTAAAGAGTCTACTTCTTTTTGATGATATACTCCGAACTTACCTCCTGCACTCTGTCTAATCTCATTGATCTGCAAAAACTCTTCTTCTGTAATCAATGCCGGGTGATTCCCTTTTACCACTTTCCCATTTAGCATTTTATTAGCTATGATGCCACAATAGAAGGGGTTGGAAAAGATCATAGATAGTTTCTGCTTATAGATTTTCACCCCCAAAGCCTGCAGCCGTTCTATTATATCTTCATTTTTAAATCCGAGTAGCTTCCAACGAAATGCCTTGTGGAGGTGCTCTCCGGTTTTATTGATAACAATGGTGCGAATACCATTTACCATAATAGCATCATACCCCATCGGTGGTTTTAAGCACCAGATGCCTCGTTCCAACTTTTCTTTAGTGCCGGCTATTGCTCCCTGACGGCGCAGGTCATTATCATATTGGGAAAATAATAATTGTATGTTTTGTTGAAAACGACCGGATGCTGTAGTGGAATCTACCGGTTGAGTAACAGCAAGGAGTTGAACACCGTATTTTTTGAGAAGATCAGCCGCCAGCTTAATAGCCTCTCCACCGGTTCTACTGAACCGGCTGGTGGTATATACAAGAATATGACTTATGGCCCCCTTTTTGGATTTGATATAGGAGAGCATTCTATTAAACTCTTTACGCCCATCTGTCTTGGCTGATTCAAATGTTCCTCCAAAGAGTTCCACAATTGTAAAATCGTTTCGTTGTGCATATTCCAGAATGGCTCTTTTTTGGAAATCCAAGCTGAGGTTTTTATCAAACTGCTCTTTACTACTTACCCTTGTATAAACTACTGCTTGTTTTATATCCTTTATAAAGGAAACATCTTCGGTAGTCCTCGCCCACCTCTGAAAAGCATCTAATGTTTTCATAACTATCTTATTGTGATTGTTAGGCTGCTTGAGGTAGGTTAGTTACTTCTGAAGTCAGATTAGTACCTGCCTCTAATTGATAATCAACGTTATATATATTTTTTTGAATTGCCAAATAAAGAATTTCTGCGACTTGTTTTAAAGTCCGTACTATTTCAATGGCCTGTTCATCTGTATAGTGTTCACAACCTGGAAACGTTTTTAAAAGTTCAGGGGTTAAACCCACCTCATCATCTTGATTTAAGATAATGTTATCCGGTGCGTCCATCGAGATCTGAGTTGTTATCTTCTTCATAGTGAGAGAATTTAACAACTAATATCAATAAGCTGTGTGGCTAGTGAGTGCAGAATTATAAGGATTTATTTATTCTTTGCTATTTTTTACAGTTAATTTGAAAAGCTCCAGCGATAAACATTATTGTATTTCCTCCCCGATTTTGCTTAAATTATCAGATGTACCCCCCGATTATTTAACACTGCTGCCTACCATTGTTATTATGTCTCCTATAATTGCGGGCAGTATAAACATGTAGATGATTGAATAGGTTCCGGTAATCATCCAGAATCGATGATTATATACTTTCTTTATTATTGAGCTAATAATGAAATCTATAATTGGGTAAAAGGCAACTGCAAATATGTAAATTATCATTACTTCTGTGAAGATGTCGGCCCTGATCGAGTGATGTGGAAAATCCTGATAAACAAGGTAGCTGAGTAATATAGGAGATATTATAATGAATGTGAATGTAACCCATAGAAATGCTTTTGGGTGCAAAATGAACTTTCTTGCGAGCCAACAGCCGATTATCAGTATGAATACATAGCATGGCCATCCTCCATTATTATCTAAATATCCTGTTACCGTGACATTTTTATTGTGTAATCTATGTAATCGAATATCAGAGAATAATCTGAATGATTTACAGATGAGGGAATTTAACGCCACAAAGATGGCTACTACTGCCCCCACTATTGTAAGTGGTGTGGGCGCATCGGGTTTCTTTTTCATAACAAGTCATTTAGTTATAATTAAAACAGACCTGTAGTGAAATGGTTCAGTATGTAAAATATTGTAGCTGGCAATTTCAAAGTACCTATCTATGTACTATTACATGCATGTAAGAATTGAATAAACAGCTTCAGTATCTTGGCTCCGGTTCACCTAACTTCTCAAAAATAACTTTGACTTGCTTTACAGTGTAGTAGTTACCGATCTTCGGTCCGATTATGTCTTCAAATGGTTCTAACCAATTTTTTATCACATGGCGACCGACACCATATAATTGGGCTAACTCCATAAGGTTATACGGCCCTGCTGGGATATGTTTATTATCCTCCATAAAATGTTTTTTATAGGACACAGTGATGGGACACCCTTCTATAGAGGGCAAGGAGATGTATAGGAATAAGTTGAAAAAGTTACATGTAAAGATTAGCTGCCTGCTACATGACGGATTTTGGGAAGACAAGGAAATTTAATTTTATACGATAATGATAATTCATGAACACCTCTTCTTACCTCTTCGGTAAGTACTGTTTCGTTAGCGGATCGACTCTGGTGAATGCATGACATAGTCGCAAGAATTAATGGGTGAAATGGAGTTTGAACACTTATAGTTACTTGTAGGTTAATGAGAGCTAATGGCAATATTGAAGAAACGATTCTCTATGATAATTATTGTTACCTCCTTTTTGAATATGACCGTGCAGTACAGTTTATCGTTTATAACGATAAACCTTTTTTTAAATATAGCGATTATTTCGCAGTGATAATGTTAAAGAAAGTATAATCCGTTGTATTAAATATACTTTAATGATTAAAGCTATCTTGTGGGCGTATGGTTATTCTTAGGCTATTGGTCTTAACAGTATTGATGATGTTTTTATCCTTATATTAATACGTCTGTGTAATTACCAAAAACTATGCTAAAAGTTTTCAACTATTTCTGAATGTTTCTGATTAAAACTTAACTATCCTGAATGATGCTTCAAATAAATTTCACACTTCACGGGAAAGTGCCAGAAAGTGACAAAAAGTAAAAAGAAAAAAGGAAAAATTGAATATCCATGAAATGATACTAAATCTGCAACACTAGGGTTTTTCGATACCCACATCTTTGTACCAACGAAACGGATCACAAACAAAAATCTATTTCATGGAAGCAAAGATTATTTCATTAGTGCATAAAGTGACTACTGACAAAGAAGATAGTGGCTCCTCGGAATCAGTCGTATATATTAATGGTGCATGGCAGTTTGCATATGCTCTGTTATGGCAGCACCAACAGCTTTCAAAGTTTGAAATATCCAGGAGTAAAGAGCTTATCAGCCAGTTCTTTCATAAAGCGCCCGATAAGTACGATGCATTTCTTTCATTCTGCAAAAGAGTTGCCATAGCGGAAAGATATATTACCGCAGGCATTCTTTCTGCCCCACCAATGCCAAGTATCTGGTTGAACCCAAATTATGAGCATGGCATTTCCTATACCCTGCCTTTACTTTCTGATCTGAAGGAAAAACGGGAAAAGGTACCTGGTTACATGAATCAGATCTTCATCGTTGCCGAGCATTACTGTCATTTTGTACTTCATCCCTCTACAAAAATTTTTCGACGCTGCCGTAGGCAATTACTATCCATTAAAGCATATGGTATGCTTCAACATTTCTATAATGCAGCCTTACAGTCCCATTACCTGAGAAATTAAGTATATGGAAACAATACGTACCGCATTTACCCTCCAGCCATATACTGTTAAAGACCTTGCTGACTTATATGGTGTACACAGGAATACTTTCGCACGATGGCTATACCCATTTGAGAATGAAATAGGTATTCGTAAAGGCTACTATTTCAATATCAAGCAGGTCAAAATAATTGTAGACAAGCTGGGGACACCTGGTACAATAGAAGATTAACTAAACTACTCATAAAACGATGAAAACAGAAGTTAATAATCATTTCTCCAATGTCTTGCTGACAGGATCAATATTGCTTGCTAATGTTAATATGAGCGGGCTATTGGATTACGGTTTGAAAGCCATCATCGGTGGCGCCGTATGGCTTGGATTTAAGATCACTGCGGATTATCTGGACAGAAAGCGTAAAGCATCAGGCAAATGAACACTACTGGAAAAATACTCGCCGGTACTGCCATTGGCGCTGGGGTGATCGTAGGTATCAGCTATTTTAAAAATATTAAACGGGCCAGTGTGCAATTAGAGGTAGTACCGAAAGCATACTTGCATTCGCTTGATCTCTCTGCGCTGAAGATACGTGTAGATGCATTGCTGAAGAACCCGACCCGTGCGACTTTCAGTATTAAGTTTCCCTACATACGAATTATGTATCAGGGGGCATTGGTCGGTAGTTCTCAGGTAATTAATAAAGACATCCGCATTCCAGCCTTTGGAATGGTCGTGGTGGATGGCATGATGGTAGAAGCGCCTGTACTCAATCTGTTGTCTGTTACTACTACATTGGCAAAAGACCTTAAAGAGAAAAAGCCTATCACCTTTGATGCCAGTGTGATTACTACCGTGAACCTGGGATGGTCAAGAATACCCTTTGAAACCAAACAGCAAGTAACATTGAAAAAGTAATCAGTATGCAATCAGCGACGAAAAGGAAAGTAAGGACAGGTAGTGATTACACGCATTTATTCCCACAGGCGGAAGGCATCTTCACAACTATAAAGCCTGATGCAGGTGTTGGTGATACCTTAACGTTCATTCAACAGATCGTTCCCAAAACACTTGATCATACTAGCCGTATCGCCGAGAAGCTGAAAGCAGATAATGTTTATGAGACTTGTCGCAATATATGGCAGTTTGTTTATGATCATATAGCTTACCGTAAAGACCAGGAAGGGTACGAACAGGTCCGTAGCCCTGCCCGCAGCTGGATGGACAGAAAGACAGGTGTGGATTGCGATTGTTATACCACTTTTATTAGTAGTATCCTCTGTAATCTGCATATTCCTCACAAACTACGAGTGACCAAGTATAGCAAAGATTATTTCCAGCATATCTATCCCATTGTGCCTAACGGTGGCGGCTATATCACAATTGACTGTGTGACTGATCAGTTCAATTTTGAAGTTCCTTTTTCAGAAAAAAAAGATGTCAATATGGATTTGCAATACCTCAATGGATTTGACGGCCCTTCAGCTTTTAGTAGTGCTGATGATTACCTCTTAAATGGAGATGATCAGTTTGGTGAGTTGGGATTGTTTGGCCGTCGCAAGAAAAGGAAGCGGGAAGATGCTGAGGCAGCAGCGGCAGCTGATCCTTCCAAGTGGAACCCTGATCAGGTTCCTGGCTCAGGTGTAAAGAAGAAACGGGGGCTAAAAAAGATCCTCAACATTGCCAATAAAGTTAATCCCGCTACCCTGTTACTGCGTAATGGCGTATTAGCCTCTATGAAACTGAATATCGGTAAAGTAGCCTCCCGGCTTCGTTGGAGCTACATCTCCCCTAATCAGGCCCGTGCTAAAGGCATGGATATGGGAAGGTATCAACAACTTGTAAAAGTCAGGCAGAAACTCGAAAACATTTTCTACGGTGCTGGAGGCAACCCTGTGAATCTAAAGAATGCCATCCTACGCGGTAAAGGCAATAAGGACAAAGCTGTCAATGGTTTATTGGGTCTTGGTTTCCTGAGCGCCGGCAGTGAAATAGATAACATGAACATCTATACGCCACTTCCACAGTTGCTCGGCACAGAGATCTATTACAGTGAAAACCTTGCACCGGCACAAACCCTCATCGGCTTGAATGGCTTCGGAGCGCTGGGCGAACCGATAACACTTGCTTCTGTTGCCGCCGCCGCAGCAGTTATCGCCGGGATTGTGGGCAGCCTGAAAAAAATTGGCGATGTGTTCAAAGGTAAAAAGACACAAGGCAGCGATGATTTTTCTGCAGAAGTTGCCGCAGCAGCGGATAAGGAAGCTGCGAACGTCAATAAAGCAGCCGCACAGCCGGGAAGTCCAGCCACATTTACACCTGTTGAAACAGGTTCCAGTAACCAACAAGACAGTCCTCCTTCTCCCATGATCAGCAGAAGCGCTGATACCAGGGCAATGCAGATGTCACAGGATACAGATAGTCCCGCTGCACAGGTAAGACCTGGAAGCCCCGATAGCAACGGAGATACAACAGCAGTATCACAAACGACGCCGGCATCGAATGCAGATACTAAAACGGATTTCTGGTCGAAGAACAAACGGTGGTTGCTTCCTGTAGTGATCGGTGTAGGTAGCCTTACCATTATCGGGATTGGCATGAAAATGATGAAACCAGCACCCGCTTATACTCCCGGCGGACATGCGTTACACGGGCTGGATGGGCATCGCAAACGACGCAAGCGCAATGTTCGTGGCAAA
Source organism: Chitinophaga sp. (assembly GCF_035538455.1). GTDB lineage: Bacteria > Bacteroidota > Bacteroidia > Chitinophagales > Chitinophagaceae > Chitinophaga. Next base: position 39,741 of record NZ_DATLKJ010000088.1, on the reverse strand, counting down.
ACAAAGGGATATAGAAAAAAGGCGGTTGCATTATTATAACCCTTCATCAGTCTACACTTCATCTTATCCAAGTTTTTCACTTTAATCACTTTATCTCATGGCTAAGCGAAAAAACAGATACCAGAAAAAGGCGGCAAAGACAGCTGTACTGGCTCATTTAAATAATTCACTCGACACGCACCATAATGTAAAGAACTCTGCTCTGGAGACTGCAAAGGATCTTTTTATCGGTGTGATCGGCGGCGGCCTTGCCGCAGCAGTTGTAGGAAGGCCATCCTTTCTGATCGGGTTAGGAGTTACCGGCATCGGTCACTATTTCAACAACAGGATCGCGGCCACATTCGGTCTTGGCATGATGGCTGGAAACAGCTTTACCGGTAACAAAAGCGTTAATGGGGTGGATGGCCTCGATGGTATAAAAGAACGCCTGCAAGCCTATAAACAGAGTCTTGCAGAAAAGACCTACCTGAGTAAGATCGTCAGAAAGCCGGATGTAACGGTAAATGGTATGGGAGATCTGCAATACTTTGACTACGCTAATTATTCTCCTGTCAGCGGCGATTTTGACAGTATCAATGGAGACTTTGACCAGGTTGGAGATCTCTCAGCACTCGATGAGATCGAGCGCCAGATCGAAGATGCAGGTATGGCAAGACTTCAAGGTGCGCCGGTAGGTTCCTTACAGCCGGATATGGAGGGCTTTGAGGATGGTATTGGGGATGTTTCCGAATACAACTATTGATTAAATACACTTTTCTTAAACAATCATTTTTTACATTAAATCCACTCCCATGTTAGGATTAGAAGGCTTCGATGGCATCGAAGAGTATAATAATAGCGGTGCGCTGCTTGGACTGGAAGGAGAAGAAGCCCTGCTGGGTGCGCTACGCAGAATGAACCCTATTAAGCGCCAGCGCACCATTAATAAACTCACCAGCACCGGCGCACCTTCACGCGGTTCCCGCGCTGAAATGGAAAAGTTCTTTGGAGAACTGCCAACCTATATCAAAGAAGGTCTTGCCCGTGGCGAGTTACGACTGGCTGACACAATGATCTATTCCATAAAGCCTGTGAACAGCAAAACTATCAAGCTGTGGGAAACACAGGATGATAAAGAAGTCGGCCTTCGTAATATTTCCAATGCAAAGCTGCCAAAGAACCAGGCTTTACTTGTATCCGGGGTAACCTTACTCGCAGGGACATCAGCGGACGGGACAAAGGATAAGATCATAGCCACCGACTATAAATCAATCGAAAACTTCCCGGCAATCGTCAATGGGGAATTTAACCTCAAAGTAAACAAAAAGCAGATCGTACCGGAAACATCTAATGCAGTATTTAAAACAGCCAATTTCCATTATGTGCCTATTGGGTATTACAAGCTCGCCAACCCTCGCCTCATCTCAGATGATCTTCTGATTGAGTTGACGATTGAACTTGGCAGTACCGAAGGCATTCCTGCGAATACCTATGTGTATTGTGGTTTACATGGGACGATCACTACACCATAAATTATGAGCTGGCAACGGCTCGCCTGTGGGCTGTTGCTGGTATCCCCATTATTATTGCTGCACAGAAAGAAGAAAAGAAATATTGCTATGGCTGACACATCATCATCTACAACCAACATCGTGAATGCGAACATCCGTGCCTTCTTAATAATGTTACAACACAGTGAAGGAACATATGGTCCGGATGCTTATAAAAAGCTATATGGCGGAGGTCTGATGTTCAGTTCTTATGCCAATCACCCAAATACGGCTATACGAAAATGGGGCATTACCAGCACAGCGGCAGGTGCATACCAGTTTCTTTATGGAACCTGGAATACATTGAAAAAACAATTAAGTCTACCTGATTTTTCTCCCAAAAGCCAGGACAGAGCAGCCCTTGAACTAATAAGAATGAAAGGGGCCTTGCCTGATATTGCGGCAGGACGAATTGCTATGGCCATTCAAAAATGTCGTAAGATATGGGCTTCTCTTCCTGGTGCCGGGTATGGACAAAACACTCGCAGTCTCAGTGAGCTGTTAATGGTATACCAACAAAATGGCGGGCAGCTCGTGGGTTAGCTTTATTAAACCAACATGCTATGACCACTCTCGTAAAAAAACGCTTCGATATACAAGTTTCTTCCGCAGGACAGGCTGTTACTCAGACTTTCCAGTTAGATAAGAACATAACCAGTATCAAAGGGATATTGCTTAGTGCAGATAAGGAAGACTTACTGTATTACAGAGGCAGTCAACGGATTGAAGTTTCCAAAAATGAACTTTTCCCTGATGGGTACGAATCTAAACTGCTAATGAGTGGTATCAACTTGTCTCCTCATCTCCGTTTTTATGAAACCGGCTCTCTTCCTGTTGGAAATGGGATAGTAAAGATAGACTATCGGGATAATGGTGATGGACGTACCACTTTTGAACCTTATCGGGTAAGCCTGTATTTGAACTGCGAACAAACAGATTAAGCTAAATCATTATGTTACTTAGCAATATTCTGCATCATGAAGTATCTATCCAGCAGCAGGATCAAATATCCTGTTTCCAGATCAATATTCCGCAAGGAACAACAGCCATAACAGGCATAGAGACCGGGATTCGGATGAAAGCTCCGTTTAGCGCTTATCGCGGTGTGTTTACCGCAGGACAACTTCAGCTATTTACGCAGGGATCGATAGACAGGTGCAATTGTCAGTATGTTACAGTACCACAGATAAATACAGGAGGACAGGAACTAGGGTACACGCATTACCGTTCGGGCTTCACCTTTGTCACTGCACTGGAAAAAAGTGGGATTGCTCAAAGCTGGTACAGGGAGCCGGATCAGTTAATTCTTCCTTATACACCTATCATTTATGGTATTTATAAAGATCAGCTGGCTGGACAAACTGCTTACATCGTGAACATATACCTGTGGCTTACAACCGATGATCAGTACAAACAATCGATCGTATGAATCAGATAATCGCGACGGAGTATATCAGGCAAAGAATGCAGGAGCTGGGTTATGGCGACAATTACCGCTTGCGTCTCAGACATTTTGTTCTACCGGCTGCTGCAACCGTGCGGATTGATATTGCTGAACAACTGCTTGTACTGCTGGAGTGTGTTGCATTTACCCGTATCAATAGCGACAGTGGGTACTTTGATCTGGCAACTGAACAAGCGAATGAGCTACAGTATGAACACAGGGGTACAGTCACAATGCAAAATCTGTCTGCTGTTCCTGCTCATCTACAATTCCTGCAGGCGATACCATATACCTGAAGCCAAACAATACAGAACATGCCATTAGTCGAAGATAAATATGATCCGCAGAAGATAAACCACATAAGACGATTACTACAGCGGGAATCGGACAAAGGAAGAGCCAAAGACTATGAGATCATTATCGATGGTTTTAAGGTCATTCCCCGGACCTGTGATATTAACGAGTTTGATGATTACGAGCAGGAGCTGACGCCAGATAGTCGTAGTATCAGTATCCTGATCTATGATAGTCCGAACACAAACCGTAATACACGCTATTCATTCAATCGTCGGCTTGAGCCAGGTAAGGGGCTTGATGGACTCGGTGAAGTGGAAAACCTTATCAGTCAGCGACTGGCAGAGAATAACCGCGAACATGAATTGGCGCAGTTAAGGGAGAAACTGCAACAGGCGGAACAGCAATTAGATGAAGCCGAAGAATATGCCGACCAGCTACAGGCACGCATTTCAACTCTGGAGGAGGAGAAAAGAAAACATCATATCAGCTGGGGAGACATTGGTGCTCACATACTGATGGGTTTTTTGAAGAAGAATACCGATAAACTTCCGGCCCTGGCTGGGTTGCTGGATGATAGTATGAATGCAAACACGGCACCATCACAAGAGACAGCGAGTTATCAGCAAAGTACAATAGATGAAGCCACCGGTAATCGTTTGCTTCTGTTGCAGGAAATGCAAGAGAAGCTGACTGAAGAACAGATCATTGGCGTGCTCAGTATAATCGCACATCTTACTACCAGGCCAGAGCAGATCCAGACTGTTATCTCGTTGCTTCATAGCAATGTGGATAGTGCCGGGAGTGCAGCACAATAAAATTCATTTTCTACTAAATCAGAACAAATGAAGTATTCTTTCACAATTAATCTTGAAACCAAAACGCAACATGAAGCGGAGTTGAAAGTGAAGTCCCTTACTGTACTGGCTTCCAGGCTAACTGCTTTAGAGTTGGAACGATTGGCCCATATTGTTAAGAACGATCCTGTGAAAACTGCTCTGGCAAAGCAATACTTAATGTAAACCGCATTGGTCGAACGCTTCATTACCACCATCATGGAAGAAGAATTAACACTGAAGGAAAAGCTACAGTATGGACTGGTGGGTATTATCGTCATTGGTGGCGCTGTTATAATTGCTCGCCGGGCAATCTTAAAGGATCGTGCAAACCGCGAGCAGCGCCTTACCTATATCGATGGTAATCCCGCGACATATGCCAAACAGATTAAAATGGCGTTTGACAATGATGGCTGGTGGGGAACTGATGTAAAATCTTTGCGTACGGTGGTACGGCATATACCCAGCAAACAGGTCTTCAAGGAAACAATGGACTCTTACGCTAAACTATATAACCGTTCGATGATGTCTGATATGCAAAAGGAGTTGAAGAGTACTGAATATAATGAAATGCTTGCAATCATTAATGTGAAACCAGAAAGGAACAATGGTGTACAACAGCAGTTATCTCCTGCACAGTACCAGAGTTGGGCAATACGGTTAAAAGCAGCATTCGATATGGCTTATGGAATGTTCCCTGGTACTGATGAAGCAGCGATTAAAGCTGTTTTCATTGAAATACCTACTCAGTCAGCATTTGAACAAGTGGGGCGTGTTTATAGAACAATGTACGGTAATGACTTAAAGCATGATCTGCGTCATGAGCTGGAGTTTTGGGAATACCCTTCCTATATGCAGATCATTTATAATAAGCCAAAAGTATAAGGCATGAAAGTAAAAAAGAAAAGTACCGCTAAACGAGCGAACAGTAAGGGAAAGCGCTCTGCAGTATCTGCAAAGGCCAATAATATAGTTCTTACTACCCTAGCAATTGGTGCAGCCGGTATAGTAGGCTACCTGGGTTGGCAGTATATAAAGAAGAAACGGAATCGCTCTGCGGACCTGGATAGTGCCGTATTTCGTAATACCCCATCCAATATAGAACCAGCTGGCGTGAAAAATACGACTACTGCTATTTCGCCATCAGGTAATGTGAATAGTCCCCTACCTTCTGATTCCTTACCATCCATTCCAATTGATGATCCGGATATAAAAGAAGCTATGAATACACCGATCAGGATAGGTGGCCGGAGAAATAAAAACAAGGTAAAGAATGATGAATTTCCTCTGAAACGTGGTAGTAAAGGAGAAAAGGTAAGACTACTGCAGCAGGCGCTCATTACCAAATATGGTGACAAGATACTGCCCAAATATGGAGCAGACGGTGCTTTTGGTGCAGAGCTGGTTGCAGCATTGAAGAAACTAAAATTTTCAACTACGGTTTCTGAAACCCTCTATAATGTATTGGTAGGTAATGGTGCAGACAGTAACGTAACTGATAGCCTTTCTCTTGCCCGCCAGTTATTCAGTGCAGCCCAGCAGAGGGATTTCAACAAAACTATTTCTTTACTCAATAGTATCAACAGTGCAGCGCAATACAGTTCAGTAAGCAATTATTTTAAAACCTTTCGCTTAAATGGAGGTGCTCGTAAAACATTGGTCAATGGCCTTCTTACCACATTTACACGTGATGATCAGAAACAACAACTAAGATTAGCCTTTGCAAAAATGGGGTTGCAGTATGACGGCAATAAATGGAGCCTATCCGGCATAAACGGTCTACCGATCATTACTACGATGCCCGCCCGTATATGGGTAAATAGCCTCCAATCTGTCACTGTTCCTGCCCATACGGTACTTGGACAGCAGATAAGTCGCAAACTGGATTACATTCTCTTTAGTAACAATGGCCGTTATTTCCTGGTGCATGCGAGTTGTGCCCGGACTCTTTAATCATCAAAAAACAACTATCATGACGACAGTACAAAGAAAATTGCTGCGCAAACAGAGGCGAATAGCAGCATTGAAGCAAGCTACTGTGCAGCGACAGAACATTCGCTATATCGTGGTACATTCCTCTTTTACCAAAAATGACCTCCCTTTAAATGCCCTGGAGAATCTGCCCTATCACTATGTGATCACCAAGAGTGGCCGTTTATTGAGCTTACACGAAGTCCACCCAAAGGACGGCACAATTGAATTGGCATTACTTGGAGGAATGGATAAGGAGGGGAATCATGTTGACAGCCGTACTGTTCATCAGAACGAAACCCTCTTTAACACCCTGGTAATGCTGACTGAACGTTTTCCTGATGCCCATATCAAATCAGCCGACCAGTTATACGTGTATAGCTTTCCTAATCCAGGGTTTAATATCCAGCAATGGCTGACAGAATACCTTCCAGCATTGCTGTTGGTCGCCTGATTTCTTTCACCTTTCCAATTAATACTTTATGATAGAGCAATTAAAACAATTACTCTTTGCAAGAGGTTACCGGCTATTTACACGCCCGTTTGAACTGAATATCATCGGTGTTCGCAGTGCTAATCATGTGCCGAATGCATTCAGTGATCATATCTACGTAGTATATATGGATGCAAATGGTAGCTGGCAACTTCGTTCATATGAAGCTACAACAGATCCCGGTACTCCCTTTCTGTTATCACCCATCAATAGCGCCGGTGCCGCTATTCTCAAACCTGGTCAGTACAAGGATTGTTATGCCATCGGGATGCATCGCGGACAGTATCTGGCCCTGGTGCAACGTAGACCTGTAACTGTGATAAGGGATTATAACCGTAACAATGTTCCGGATTATACAACTGGCAAAGAACAGACAGGTATGTTCGGTATCAACATCCATCGCGCAGCAGCTTATGGGAAAACTAAGTTGGTAGATAGCTTTAGTGCAGGCTGCCAGGTCTTTGCAGATGCTGATAACTTCCAGGAATTTATGCAGCTTGCCGAACGGCATAAACAACAATACGGTAACATCTTTACCTATACGCTTATTCAGCAACCACCATCTTCAGCATCAGCAGCGGCTATCCGACCGGTCGCTGCTGCTCTGGATAAACAGGCGGTCCCTTTATCCGACGGCCAGTGATCGTCATTGCCGGGGTGACGCTGGCCGTGGGGGCACTTACCCTTTTATCCTACCGTATGCTTTCAAAGATTTAAAAGCAAAACTATGAAACAATTTTTTCAGCAACTATTCAGAGACAAGAATGGTACCTATAGTCTGCGGGAAGTGGCTGTAGGGTTATTATTGATGGTACTTCTGGTAAGTTGGATCGCACAACAGTTCTACGGAAAGGACTTGCCGGAGTTTATGTTCTTTTCATTTTCCTCATTGGTAGCAGCAGGGTGCTTTGGCTACAGCATGGAGAGACGACAATAAGCAGGTGAAAACTTTAACCACAAAAAACAATTAAATGAAAACTACAATAATGAAGCTCGTTAATGTTTTTCGTATAGCCTTCTTTGTGATCGGCGTATTGGTATTCTTTACCACTACTCGTTTGTTTAACGGATGCCATAGAAAGCCTGTAGTCGCGGTAGCTCCGGCTACTATGAACATAGCTCCGGTGGTTACAGAAGATATGACAGCGATTTATCGTCAGCGTATTACACAGCTGGAAGCTGAAAGAACCGAGTTGTCAAAGAAGGTGGTGGCTACCACACATGCACTGACAGCTGTAAAAAGAGACAATAAAGCATTACAGGCGCAACTGGAAGAACAGATCATAACTTCACTACAATTATCGGATACAACTGCCTTATTGAATAATTGTGATAGCATCAAACAGATCGCCAGTGACTTATTGCAATCATCAGCAGAAAAAGATAGCCTTTATGATGCACTGGCTACTTCGCTACAGCAAAAGGTGGATATACAGGATAGCACTATACAGATACAATCCCAACAATATGCAGCTATACAGATGAATTATAGCAATGCACTAGCTGCACAGCAGACACTTTTAGACCAGAATTTACTATGTCAAAAGCAACTGCGAAAGCGAAAGATTGGCAACAAGCTGTTATCCTTTGGTTTGGCGGCATTAGCTGGCACCACAACATACCTACTTCTGAGTAGGTAAGGAACCATAATCTTGTTACTTGATACATTATTATAATGCAGCGCTCAGAGAAAACAATTATTTCCGCATCTACCTTAATTACCACGCTACTTTTCTATGCTTATGCAAAAGCTGCAGGCAAAGAATCTGCCCCGTTGGTTATGGTAGGCGCATTCGCGGGCACCCTGATTGGAGAAGCGATTGCAGATAGTTTCAGCAGTACGACACAATACAATAATACTTTTATTTATGCCAAAGGTTCAGATAGTCGATGATGTAAGTTCTATCAGAATTGCAAGGGATGGACTTACTCCACAGCTGGTGCATAAATGGCAAGTCCGGGTAATCAGCATCATGCAGGGCGATACCCTCTGTATTGATATTGGGGAAGGGCCACTACGCCATATTTATATACGGTTCAGCGATGTCACCAGTCCAATTGTAAATAATGTCATTGAGCTTCAGAATAGAGTTATAGAGATGTTGGGGACACATTTTACAAAGCAGGATACCACCAACTCACTGTTGGTTCAGACGCGTGATACTTTAAAGCAGTTGCTCGATACAATAACAGCTAATGGTGGTATTGGTGGAGCAAAAGAACCGATGCGTATAGATGAAAGTATACCGAACATCCTTTATAAGGGGTATAGTAATCCTGGCGTCGAACCCAATGTAGCAGCATGGGCAATCGAAAGAGTTGAACGTAATGGAGACATCTTCAGCTATCGGTGGGCAGAAGGTACGCAAGACTACCGCTTCATATGGGATTTGAGGTATGAGCTTTCCTACAGGCCACTGGCTTAGTACAAGTAATTGGAGAAAGCCGCCAATTTTATATCCTCTTTCCCAAAGAAAGTTGAATTGTACCTGAGCTATGGAAAGATTGTTTGAAAACAGGCTCTCATTCGTTCGGCAGATGATGAAAGCCTTCGTACAGGAAGATGGCGGAGGCCATACAAAAACCAGCGTTGAAAAACTGGCGGCACAGCAGTATGGGATTACTGATAAAACAGAAGTAAAAGAGCTTACTGAGCTGGCTATTGTGCGTGTAGCCCGATTCTATGCACAGGCGACAGACCAGACCGTACGTGAGCGATACGGGAAGATCGTTGCTTTATACAACCGGCAGGTCAACCTGTCACACCGTACCAGCCAATCAATACTGCTTCAGCAATACAGCACTCCGGCACCTATTGGCTTCCTGATGGGCATATTCTGTGAGCTGGATACATTCAGCAGCCGGGGCAGGTTGGCCTTTGAGCCAAGCGCAGGTAACGGATTACTTACTATAGCAGGTGATCCCAGCTATATTTATGTCAATGAGGTGGACCCGCTTCGTCGTGAAAACCTCTCTTCGCAAGGATATGCAAATGTATGGGATAAAGATGCCACCATTCCATTTACCGGCCTTGATTATATGTTTGATGCCGTGCTGACCAATCCGCCCTTCGGTATACTGGATAGACCTGTGTATTATAACGATTACAAAATCACTACCCTTGACCACCTGATGGCCCTGCGTGCGCTTGATACAATGAAAGATAACGGGAAGGCCTCCATCATCATTGGTGGGCATACAACATGGGACAAGCTGGGACGGATACAGGCTGGTAAGAACCGCATTTTCTTTAACTACCTATACAACCATTACTATGTTAAAGATGCCATCAATCTTGATGGAAAAAAACTGTATAGCAGGCAGGGAACAGCCTTTGACGTGCGTCTTATACTGATAGCAGGCCGTAAGCCTAAGCCCATAGGCGCAGCACCACTCAAACAGGCTGGGGACGAAGAAGTACACAGCTTCGATGATCTGTTCGAGCGGGTGATGGCAGCTATGGGCAGGTCATATAACGACCAGCCAGAGATATTAAAAACAGAATCCATGAAACATCTGGAAGCAAAGGCCCAACATATATTACAAATGCTGCGAAGCAATACAACAATTCCTGGCACACTTGAAGCTCCTTACCAGCCTGCTTCAGAGGCTTGCGTGGTATTGAACACACAAGTGCCGGACAGTATGGCCTATGAAACACAGTCAGCCGTTGAAAGGGTTCGTATAGCCGTAGGTGGTGATATGGATAATTTTGTTCGTCATCGCCTCGGCTATACCACGAAAATAGAGCTATGTCGCGCCCTGTCTGCCGAGCAGATAGATGCTGTAGGCATGGCCATCTATAACATTGAAGCCCGCAACCAGGGTATGATTATCGGAGATCAAACCGGCATAGGCAAAGGACGTGTGGCCGCTTCTGTTATACGGTATGCCTGTCAACAAGGACTAAAACCTATATTCCTCACAGAGAAAGCCAATTTGTTTAGTGATATTTATCGCGACCTGGCCGCCATCGGCAGCGGGCATTTGCGCCCGTTTATTGTGAATGCCCGCGAAAGTAAGACCGACATAAAAGATGAAGACGGCAATGTTGTATACCAGGCGCCTGAACCAAACGTACAAAAAGATATTATTGCCAGCAGGCAACTGCCACCTACCTATGACTTTGTGGTAGCTACCTACAGCCAGTTTAACCAGGAAGATAAAAAACCACAAAAACCCGCCTTTCTCCGTGCGGTAGCAGAAGACAACGTCTTCATCATGGATGAAGCGCATAACAGTTCCGGAGCTTCCAATACAGGTATATTCATGCAAGGGGTGGTGGCCAGGACGCGGGGAGTTGTCTTTTTGAGCGCCACATTTGCTAAACGCCCTGACAATATGCCAATCTACGCGATGAAGACTGCTATAAGTGATTGCACCATGAGTAAAGAGAACTTGGTTGAAGCCATCACCAAAGGCGGCGTGGCACTGCAGGAAGTACTCAGCGCACAGCTGGTGAGTGAAGGACAAATGCTCCGCCGTGAGCGCAGTTACGAAGGTGTAGAGGTTAACTACATTACCCTTACTGATAAAACAGAAGAACACAGCGCCATAGCCGATAATGTCACCGAAATCATCCGCGATATTATCGCCTTCCAGAAAGCCTATGTGGATTCTATTATCAAGGAGCTGGATGAGATAGTAGCTGCAGAGGGTAAATCTACAGAGTTGCGTGAAGGGACCAACCAGGCAGGAGTGGATAACCTGCCATATTTCTCCAAAGTGTTCCAGGTGATCGGGCAAATGCTGTTTTCTATCAAAGCAGAAGCTGTGGCAGATAGAGCGATCATGCGTTTGAGGGAAGGAAAGAAACCTGTTATTGCATTTGCTTCTACGATGGGGAGCTTTATAGAAACATTGCAAAATGATGTTGGGTTGCCTGTGAGTGATGGAGATATTATTAATGCAGATTTTTCGGAAGTGTTGTGGCGTGGGCTGGACGGGGTAATGCGCTACACGGAAAAAGATCCAGCAGGTAATTCTATCCATAAAAGATTTACGCTAAGTGAGCTGGGGCCTGCTGCTATAATGGAATATGAGCGTATTGCAGCACGCATCAGAACCGTATCTACCGGAATCACTATTTCTCCTATAGATGTGATTGTGCAGAAGCTCAAAGCTGCGGGATACTCTGTAGCAGAAGTAACCGGGCGCAAATATGAGCTGCAACTCAATCACAGCACCGGCATGGGGCTGGTACGATCCCGCAGAAGAGTGAACACCAATGATGCCTTCCGGCAATTTAATAATAATGAGGTTGATGTACTGCTGATAAACCAAAGCGGCAGCACTGGCGCATCGGCGCATGCGATTCCTACCAGTAAAGTGCCTGCCGACCAGGTGAAGCAGCGTGTGATGATCGTACTACAAGCCGAACTGGACATTTCTACCGAAGTGCAGAAGCGCGGACGCATTAACCGCACAGGGCAGATTATCAAACCTATATATGATTATATTACTTCTGCCATCCCTGCCGAACAACGGCTGATGATGATGTTACAGAAAAAGCTGAAATCGCTCGATGCCAATACCAGCTCCAATCAGAAGCAATCCAATAAAATACTTGATGTGCCTGATTTCTTAAATAAGTACGGAGATAAGATTGTAAAAGAATACCTTATAGAAAACGAAGAAGTCAACAATCTGCTGGACGACCCTTTGTATATTAAAAGATCGCTGGAAGATAGCGTTGATAGTGAACCATCCTACAGTGAAGACGCTGCCATGAAAGTGAGTGGCCGTGTAGCAGTACTTTCTGTAAAAATGCAAACGGATTTTTACAGTGAGGTTTCCAGCCGTTATAACGATTATGTAGAATATCTGAAACAGGTTGGCGAATATGATCTGGAAGTAGAGGCAATGGAGCTACAGGCGGAAACCACCAATGCCCGTGTGATAAAAATGGGTAACGGTGCTGGGAGCGTGTTCGGCACAGACAGCATACTGGAAACCGTTAAGGCCAATGTGCTGCGCAAACCCTTCTCCCGCGCGGAACTCGACACCCTGCTGGCTGAAGCCATAAAAACAGGTACACCGCAGCAGTTACAACAGCAATACATAGATAACTACACTCAGTATTGGCAAACCGCGTTGGATAAAGAACTACAGGAAACAGAACAGTACTATCAGCAATTAATAAACGATATACCAAATGAAAAGAAAATACAGAAGCTAAATACTGGTACGACAGAGTGGACAAAAGCAGTAGCAGAGCGGGAAAAAGAACTACAGGAATCAAAACAGAAAAAGATCGAGCTACTGAATAAAACTGCCAAAAGTAAAAAAGACTACCTGGTAAAACTGTTCCGTTTCTTTACCATTGGCCGCAACCTTTCTTATACAGTTTTCAACTTTGAGAAAGGAAAAGAAATGATACCTGCCGTGTTCCTGGGTTTTGTCATAGACCACCGCAAGAAAAACCCTTACCTGCCCTCGCAGGTGAAACTGCGCTTTGCCGTTGCCTCCAGCATGAAATACATTGCACTCCCCGCGTCCATGTCAGCAGATGTGCTGGCGATCATCGGAGCCAGTGTGGATACGGAACAGCCCAAAGACCAGGATACGTTACTAAACAACTGGCAGGAGTATATCCGGCAAAGCAGCGTGGACAGGAACACCCGTCATATCATTACCGGAAATCTGTTACAGGCATTTGCAGGTTATAAAGGAAAACTGGTAAGCTATACTACCCTGGACGGACAAACGAAAAAAGGCATCCTGATGCCGGAGTATTGGGACACCGGGAAACCGGATGAAGAGCGTGTAACCGTACCCATCATTAAAGCCCTGCCCCTTATCCGCAGCCTGACGACCAATGGGCAACTAAATACCGACAATGGTTTATCCTTTTTTAAAAAAAACGATGCTTACCGGGTGATCGTGTCCAGTTCCCGGCAACGTGCGGGGGAGCTGTTCTTAGATAAAGACCTGCTGGCACTGGTGCGTGGCGGCAACTTTGAGAAAGTATCTAACAACATGAGCGCATGGGTAGAGGAAAGCAACCTTCAGCCGTTTGTACAGATCCTGAACGATAAGCACAAACATGCGGTAACCCTTACCCCATACCAGTTCCAACATATAGATAAATCAGCCAATACTGTAACGGCACTGCGCAGCATTGAACTGCCGCCACCGGTGGACGAAGCGGCAGAACAAATAGCGGCACAGCAGCAGGCAATCACAGCAACACAAAACCACCAGCAACCCGATATAAAGCTGCTGGAGCTGGAAGCCAAAGCCCTCATCATAAAACTCAAGCTGCAAATGCGGCTGGCTGCATAGCACATCATCTAAACACGATCACTATGTTTACAAAGGATAATTACTTTAAACAGGTAAAGGATATAGATATAAACAGCCTGCCCGATTGGTTGCAGGAAAGCCACCAGTTTGTAGTAGAGGCTACGAGTAATGGTAAGGACTGGAATGGCTATGATAAAAGCCCGGTCATCAAAGAAGCCATAGACCTGCATTTTAAGGGGATGGCAAAACATCTGTCCAGGAAAACCAGCAAATCAAAACCAAAAGCAAAGCCAAAATCGCTGCCAGACGATGAAGCTAAGGAGCCTGATCTGTTTTGCCCCGACAAAGATTCCTTATCACCGGAGTTCTGGCAGGCCAGGGCCTTAGCTATGCAGTATTTGGAGCCTTATGTACTGCGCGGGAACCCTTTAACCTCGATCCATAAGGGCTGGATCAACGGTAAGGATAAAGACAATGTTGTTTTTATCGACCCGGCGGATGATATAATCGTGGTTAGGAAAATTGCAGGGCAAGACGTTGAGGAAGTTTTTTCAGCAGTGGGCCTGTATAAAGAGATTGCTGGAAATATAGGTAAGAAAAAGCAGGAGCCTGCTCCATCTTCCATCAGCATGGTATCCCGCATACCGGAAGAACTCCGGTTCATAAAACGCTTTGTGAACCTGAATGGGAAGACACAGACCAAAGAACAACTGCTGCGCTTTATCAACTCACTACAGAAAGCTATTGTCGAAAAACGTATCCGCAAAACCTCCGAGTGGGCGGAGCAAATCCGTTATATACAGGACAGGTTAGTGGAAACCTATAACAAGATAAACAGCAAAACTACGATCACCCTATCCCCGGAAACAGCAGAGAAGTTCAAACAATTTGCAGTATCAGAAAAGCTGCTGGCGTCTGTTGGTTATATCAAGCGGTATATCGGTATGCATGAAAAGCCGGGCATAAAGGATAAAGCAAAGGCACTGTTATCACAGATTGACAAAGCTGTGGAGAAAGGGATTATCACCGAAAGCGACCCGTATATAGTGCCTCTGTACGATATAAAGAAGAACCTCAGAAATTTTCTATCAGAAAGGAATACTAAAACACTCAGAATAGAAACCGCCACCTTAAATGGTTTACAGGGTATCTTATCCGGGCTGGAAGGGTGTAGCTGTGGTGGCAATAACAATGATCTTAATGGCGTGGAAACCACGTCTGAAGTGATGAGTAGCATGGACTTTGCGAACATGCAATTCTCTACTATTGGCCTGCAGGGCAAGTGGCGCGATTTTATAGGCGACCCGGCGCCGGGGTTTACGGCAATGATTAGCGGTAGGCCCAAATATGGTAAATCTACGCTGTGTGTGGCATTTGCCGGACACCTGGCGCGTGAGCATGGCACGGTACTGTTTGTAGCTAACGAAGAAGGATTGGGCATCACACTGAATGAAAAATTGAAAGCTGCAAAACATCCCCGCCTGATGGTAACGGATACATTGCCCGCTAATCTATCCCCGTACCAGTATATTTTTATGGACAGTGTTACCCGGCTGGGGCTAAACCCGGATGATCTGCGCAGATTGAAGGCCGCCAACCAGGGCAAGGCATTCGTATATGTGTTCCAGGTCACCAAAGATGGACGTTTCCGGGGACCAAACGACTTTCAACATGACGTGGATGTGGTAATAGATATACCGGAACGAGGTAAGGCTGTGCAGATGGGGAGATATAATCAGGGCGGAGAGATGGATATATTCGAAAATTTGTAAGTACTCCTATTTTTTTATTTGTAAGCTGACGGTTAAAATGTATTTCACCGTTAGCTTACTATTGCTTTTTGAATATCAGACTGATAAAATCAGCACAAAAATTTGTTGCTATTATAAAAATCACTATTTTCATAGTGACTGAAACAACAGTTGTTCAACCCAGTTTAAGTTTAAGAATGAATCGTTAGCCTGAGATGTAAGTCATTAGCCTAAAAGTTATACGAGAGAACCCTGTTGTGCCCAACTTTTCGGAATGTTCAAATTTAGTTTTCTCAATACTACCCCCAACTATTCCATATCTAATGAAACAAAAAGTAGATATAATTTTTAATTATCTCCGTCTACTCACGGGCTTTTCTGTTCCACGTGGATACATCGAAGCCTTTTTTAGGGCACATACAGCACCAGATTCAATGGTTTGCGTTACGGATATGCTGGATGAGCTGAACATTGATTATGTCGCAATAGAAATTGACAAAGCTCAATTTCATGATATGCCTACACCTGTAATTGCATTCAGAGACGATAAGGATTTTGTTTTGATTGAGCATACGGAAAAATATGCAAGGAAGTTTCCTGAATTTATAAATGAATGGAACGGAATCATTATAGTTGCGGAAATTCACTCTTCCGCTTCTATTAATAAAGATGTTTACAGGAATTTCAGTACGGCGGCGATAGAGTCAGGTGTACTTATCTTCACAGGCATCATCGTACTTTTCATTTGGCCTATATTTTTCGCGATACGCGCTCAGGACGTACGTCTGATTGTTATAGAGGCATTAGCATTAGCAGGAATTGGGCTTGGGACGATTATCAGTGTTCAAACATGGGGGCTGACCGATATTGCAGATAAATTTTGCAATGCTATGGGTACTGGTTGCGAAAAAACCTTCAGGACAAATAAAGCAATGCTATTTAGTTGGTTGAGTTTAACTGACTGTGTTGTTGTTTTCTTCCTGGCACAGCTCATAAGTACACTTCTTCCATTCCCTAATGCCAAGGTGTTATTACTGACACTCACTCTGGTTGCCCCTATAGCCAGTATTACTGCGCTACTAGCTATATTTTACCAGGCATATAGAAAACAGTGGTGTATATTCTGCCTTTTCATTGCAGCTGTTGTGCTGCTTCAGCATGCAATCCTTTTACCTGGTTCACAATTATCAGCTCTCGTGAAATTTAATCGCTCCATTTCTTTTGGGTTATACCTGATGGCGTCGCTGATAAGTTTGGGGAGCTGGATTTTAATAAGGCGCTTAATGATCAGTAGTAAACAACATACCCTTACTACTGAGAGATTTTCCCGGTTTAAAAAAAGCGAAGCGTTGCTTTCTCCACTTTTAACAAGCGGCTCCCAGGTTGATACTGCTTCGTTTGCCCATGAAGTACAGATTGGCAACCCGGATGCACCATTACAGCTTGATATTGCTTGTTCTCCTTATTGTGTCCCTTGTGCAAAGGCCCACGAGGTAATTGCTGAACTAATTTGTTTACGCCAGCAAAAAATAGGCGTCCGTATCTATTTTAATTACCAGTTGAACATGAGTGGAAATAAGGGAAACAAAGCAATCCAGCACATTTTACAGGCAATAAAAGAGTTTACGGCTAATCGCGATACAGATGCGGCAAGAAAGATCAAACAAGATATTCTACATGACTGGTTTAAAACAATGGACTTGGGGGAATTTGACCAATCCTACCCGATAACAACTGATAACGTAGATGATGCGCTTGAACATGGTGCCTGGTGCAGCAGACGGGAAATTACCTATACACCGACTATTTTTATTAATGGCAACAGGCTTATGGCACCTTATAATTATTACGACCTGCCGGAAATCTTGCCGGTGCTGCTTAATAAATTTGAAATAAATGCAGTCGTTTAATTTTTTTGTTTGCAAACGAAGCAGGTAATAGGATTCCTGTAAAAATCCTTAATTAATCAACTTTAAACCTTGAAAAAGTTATGAAAAAAAATGTCAACCTCGGTGCATTGGCACCACTCAAACAACTTTCAAAGAATGAACAGCAAAAAATAACTGGAGGTGCTGTTGCCTGTAGCTGCAATGGAACACCTGTGGGTTATGTAAGCTGTCAGACAGCAATAGAATGTGTAGAGAACTGTCAGGCTCTATGTAAAGCGGTCAACCCCTGATCGTAATCTATATTTGAATTGGGCTATACAGCCCAATTCTTTTTCATATATTACAAAGACTTAAACGTTGCTATGAAAAAAATCCTTTTTACTATTTTATTATCCCTTGTCGCGCTAACAATATTTGCCCAAAATGCAATAGTAACAGGCTATATCCCACATGCAGATAACATCGAAGTACTTGGATATGCTCCTTTTGGCATATTTAATAACATATACGCCAGCCAACCCTTTGGTAAGATTACCAAGGAGCGTTTAATTCTTCATATACCTGTAAGCCAGCCTTCTTTTGTAAGGCTGGAAAGTAAATTATTTTCAATGACGCTCCTCCTTTTCCCCGGAGATTCTGTACATTTTGAAAGAAGGGAAGAGGAGGGGAAAAACAAATTGGTATTCTCAGGAAGCAATGCCGGAGGAATTGATTGGTACAATAATACGACTATACTTAAAGGATTATCAGTTGATTCAACCATCCGTTTTGAATTGAGCAAAAACTCGGAGCCAGTCCTTATTGAATCCGCCATAGCGGGTATCATTGATAAAGGCAAAAGCCTTATGAGCGGGATGGTCAGAAAAAGTGCGGTTACCAGTGCCTTCGCTGACAATATGATTCTTGCAATAGAATCACTCACGACCTTTTGGGCGATGAATATGCTTTTACTCGAAAAATCTCCGGACTATCCACATCGCATCAGTAAATTATCAGATAACAATCTCGATTCAGTCATTACTTGGGTACTGAAAACATATGATCCGTTTGCGTTAAAATACAGGCATGTACCCTTGTCTGCAAACAATGTGCAGAAAAAAGCGAGCTTAATGCAAAAGGGCGTAATTGCCGCAACCAAGTTGACTGTCCTGCCTAAAGCAGATTATGAGCATTTAGGTCCTCAACAGGTTGACATGAAAGGATATGGATACGCACCTGTAGAATACCAGGAGGCATTATGGTCGAACCGGACCTTGCTTGCGCTGACCAATGGTTTGGAAGATAAACAGATAATAACTACAGGTATCGATTTTGTAAAAACAAATTTTCCTGGGAGTGCTTATATCCCCTACCTGGAAAAGGAGTTTGCAGAAAGATTCACAGGTAGTGTAGAATATTCAGGGAATATTTTAACGACCTACAAAATCAACGACACGAAGACATCATCCAATAAGCTATTAAAGTCCGATTCGTTACCAGAACTAATCAAAAAAGAGTTTGCGGGTAAATATGTTTTTGTTGATTTGTGGGCTACTTGGTGTCCACCTTGTAAAGCTGAATTTCAGTATGAGGATCAGCTCAGCCAGTTCCTTAAAAAAAATAATATCGAAATGCTTTATGTAACTTTCGATAGCGAGGCAAACCAGAAAAATTGGGAAACCTTCATTGTAAACTACAAATTGAAAGGCTATCATTACCTGCCGACAAAGAAATTCATTACTTCACTGGAGACCACACTAAACACGCACCGATTAACAATTCCAAGATATTTACTTTTTGACGACCGGGGACAACTTGTGGAAGTAGATGCACCCAGGCCGAGTACAGGTGAACAGCTTTTCAGCCGAATACAGGAGAAATTAAAGCCCAATAAATAACTCTGTAAAAAATGTATAAACTGTAATAAAATATACTTCTGCAAAAGTAGATATAGACGAAGGGCGGAGTCATTGCTCCGCCCTTCGTCTATAAAACTATTTGGCAAGTAAAATTCGGATAGGAGGAAGATATTTACATATCAGCGCATACAAATCTGTAAATAAGTAAGGTTTTACTAGATATTCGTCAGCCCCTGCTGCAAGCATGTCTTCTCGCTCTCGACTGAATGTATCTCCAGAAGTAACAATGACAGGAATGCTTTTGAATGTGGGCATTTGCCTGAGACGAAGTAGAAATTCCTTCCCATTCATTTTAGGCATGTGAGCATCTAGTAAAATAAGATCCGGTGTCAATGTTTCAAGCTGTTTTAGACCTATGATCCCATTTGTAGCTATTATAGGGTCAGCGCCAAGAAATTTTATACTTCGCTCAAGGATATTATAAAAAATTGGATCATCTTCAATGCATAGGATCTTGTAACCTTTTAATGTTCCCGTGATTTCTGACGTATCATTCTCCTGATGTGCGGGTTTAGTACTAATCTCCAATGGAATATAAAAATTGAAGACTGTAACATTATTTTCACTATTCGCTTTAATATCACCACCCAGTAACTGTACAAGATGCTTGGTTATTGGAAGCCCTAATCCTGTACCTTCAAATGGGTTGCCCTTTTCGTCGCTGACAAAAGCCTCGAATATTTTCTTTAGCTCTTCTGAGTCAATATGACCAATATTCTTAGTTTCAAAAATAATTTGTTCATTTTTTCTGGTAACAGAAAAATGAACATCATTGTCTTCAGGAGAGAATTTAACAAGATTGGAGACAAGATTATTAATTATTTTTGTCAACGCAATTTTATCTGTTCTAACGTACTCAGGTAGTAATTCGTCATATTCAAAAATTATTTTTATCGATCGAGTATTGGCTACGTATCGATGCATTATAATACACTCTTCAATACTGCTCTTCAAATGGATTGTTTCCTTCCTGATTTCATTCAATTTACCTGCTTCTATTTTTGAGAGATCAAGGATATTGTTGATAATTTGCCTTGCCAGAAAGGAAGACTGAAATAAATATTCAATTTCTTTCTTCACATCCTCATCAACAAAGTGGTTTCTCTTTGAATAAAGTAAAAGTAATTGTGCTATCCCAAAAATTGAGGTGAGTGGGGTTCGTATCTCATGAGATGTTTCCCGAAGATAAATGCTTTTTGCTTCATTGGCCTGTTTCAATTCTTGCATCAATCTTTGTAACTCAAACATTAACTTTTCAAATTTTTCATTAACCCACTCCTTAAAGTAAAAATATATTGTTATGCATGATAGTGCTGTACCAGTGAAAACCACAACCCATCTGACGATAATGGCACTTTTATAGTCGATATTTAAGGGGGCGATCCAATGATTATAGTAATTAATCTCCAGGAAGAGAAGCATTAAGATCACAAGAGAAATTGGAAAGAACATTAATCTCTGTCCTTTAAGAAGTAAGCATGCAGCACCAATCAGAAATGCAACTAGCACGTGGACTTCACAAAGTGGGCCTAACAAAATACCGTAATACACTAGGGCTGCATTTAATACGAGAAAGAAAATAATAACGTTACAGTATAGGCCGACGATTTTTGTGAATGATGGTAATGCAAAGAAAAAGCCTCCAATAAATAACTCAATGTATAGTATTGGTTGATAGTCCAACACTTTATAAACAAACAAACCTAATGTCAGAGATAACCCTGAAATCAGATAACATATCTTCTTGAATACAGTTGTAGTTTGTGGGGTACCAAAGATGCTCATAAGAACTTGTTTGGGTTATTGCTTGAGGAAAAGTTCACAATACCGCGCTCATCCGAGTTTTCACGATACCGTGAAAACTCAGAATTTTAAAAGTAATTAAAATCTCACAAATATTAATCAATTGTTATGCATATCTTTTTGATATTTTTTTATACCATTTTAGTTGCCCTTCCAACAAAATAAGAGTATTGTGCCAATAGTCCTGGACTAAAGGACCATAGGTTCCAAATGAAGTGATTTTATCATGAAAACTCATCAGTTCTTCGTATGCATTGTTCCTCATCTTTAATGTTAAGGACAGAGCTTTCTTAACGGAGATTTTTTCTTCAAATTTCAATACCAATACCAAATTCATGGATTCTCCCTCAGCCAATTCTTTTTGATAGGAAAATATATCATTATCAAAAATCATAAGGCGAGTAGATAGCAATCTGAGTCGCTGTATAAAAGGGTGCCGGAACAATTCAGTTGGGAATATTTGCCCCACTAATTCCAGAAGATCACATACCATTGATCCGCCTATAAGTCGATCTCTTATACTGAAATACTTTGAAGCTGATGGATACTCCGGGGTAGCTTTATAGCTGAATGTGTCCATCAACAGCCCTTGAAAATAGTATTGGTGTGATTTTATAAATCGCTGAATCCATTCTTGGTTACTAATCTCCATAAGTTCGTTTCTGGTGATTGCTAGTTGCTTAAACAATGAGTTATCTCCTGGATTAATTTCCTGACCTCGTAATACAGCAATCGCTTTTCGGCATATTTCTTTTAGCTCTGGTTTAGGAAACGGTCCGTAGTAATCATCAAAAATGAAAGCCCAAAGCATCCAACGCGAAATAGGAATTAGCACATCTAAATTTGCGTTTGGCAGAATATCAGCCGTAAGAACACCGTAATTAGCCATTTTAGCCTTGCTTTGAATTTCGGGAGAAAGGCAATCATAAGCATCTATCCAGCTTCTGGTAATCCGTTCCATTGTAAATGAATAGCTACTGGTTAGATTGTGAGAAGGGTAGGTCATGTTAACCAGAAAGTCCTGTTGAGGTGAAGCTAAATTTTTCATACATGTTTTATTTTATATATTATAGACGTTTGTTATGAGTAAGCAGAGGAGTGGAGAAGTGTATTTTAGATTCGTTATTTGTCCGGACACAGGTTTTCTTTAGGTTAAATTGTACATCGTTGTGTTATTGCATATCTCGCAGGTCAATCCTTTGACAGTCGTGGACGTATTATAAAAATAGTGTATTACAGTGCGAATGAATAGCTAAAATGGACAAAAATGTTCAGAGATGACTTTCTATTTGGTTTCTGAGGACAGGAAAACAATGACTTCAAAGGTTAACAACTATCAGACCTGCAGGGGGAAATTCGACTGAGGAACATGGATATAACATCCAGTGCCTTAGTCAATAAGGGACAGAATCTGGAAACGGGTAGGTGAATGAGAGAAATGAGAAAAGTACTTTTTTGTAGCTATAGCATTTTATTCAGCGCCCTTACCTTCGGATTCGGGACGTATGCTATACGGAATTACATCATTCGGTGCTATATTTAAGGCCCAAATGAGCTTCATGGCAGTGGATAACCGAATATCGCTTGTTCCTTGTTCTATATTAAGTACCTGTTTAGGCTCGATGCCTGCCAAAGCTGCTAACCCAGCCTGACTTAGCTTACGTTGTTTTCGATAGAATTTTATCTTTTTACCGAACTCTACTATTTCTATTTTCTTATCTATGGCCATATTCGCAAATACATATCAAAAATTTGGCATAAACACAGTATCATGATACTGTGTTTTCGTTTTTTTGACTATATTTGATGTCAGAATGAGTTATATGTACTCTTTTTGATTGCCTGGGTTTGTATACCTTTGCAGTCCCATAGAGTATAAAGGCTTCTCAATATTAGTGTACGCAGGGAAACGTAGGAAATTTCAAAATGCAGTCCACTGAAACAAGAGACGCCCATGCCATACTGCGTGGGCTTCTTGTTCGTTCGACTGCATACCCTCCTACGGGTTCCCTGTTGACGGCAAGAGGTTCCACGCATTTTTTTATGCCCTGGAGCTTCCTTTCCGCCATGTACATTCCTTCCTGTTTAGTTTCTTAAACCTCTTTTTATGATTGATAGATCATTTTGGAAAGGAGTAGATACCGGGCAACTCGAAGTAACCCACTTGTTTGCCCTGTCCCGCGCTGCGGAAGATGTAATGGGAGCACAAACCCGTCTGATAGAGCTGCTGGAAAAAGACAAGCTACCCATTTTGTCTGCTACAGAAGCACTAACCACAAACTGTCTGATATACCGGCAGTTAATAGCATTCATACTTATGAAGATACGACGCACTGGTAAAAACCAATAATCCGCTGCTTTATGTTCTTTATTTTCTTTAACCACCGCTCAAAGCGCGTGGAGGGGGCTTTCTGTGACATATATAAGAGGTTGGAAAATGTGGAAGCCTGGTATCAATCCAGGGTAATGGGATATGGAGAGAAAAAAATGTTAGAGGCCGAACTGATGAATTTGGCGAGGCGTCTGGCTCTGGAAATCAATATCCCAATTATACGAGGTTATTGTAACCTTTCAGTAGCAATTGATCTGGCTAATGTAGGGTGTTTAGACATGAGGTTGGCTCACCGGTTAGTGGTGCGTAAAATGTTGAGACTTGCATACATCACAGGCTTTCACCACGAGGTTACTACAATACTTGAACAATCTCTGTTGCATTTACAACCATAATCTATACCATATGAACGAAGTAAAGTCTGTAATGATACCTGCAGTAGAAAAGGCTTTCATTGACCTTATAGCCCAATCAAAAATAAGCAGGTTGAGTAGAGGTCTACGAAATCTGATAATGGATTACTTTCTATTGATAGGAATTGATAGGTCCTACTGGTTCCTTGAACTTGTAGAAGATATGCAGCCCTTTTTTGTATTCCTGGATTTAACAGAGCACCATCTCGATCAGTTTTACATGTTTCCTTCTCCAGAAGAGGATCTAAGCAGCGGAGAAGCGACACTTGATTCATAATACTGTTGCATATAATGATTCACAACTAAATATTGTCCAATATGAATACATCTCCGTCATTTGATCTACTCATTAAACTACAGGAGATATTTCCGTCACAACCAGAAACCAATGTCCCTTCAGAGGATATTTTGCATAGGTTGGCCAGTCTACCTGTATACATACGTACACAGACCTGTGAAACATTGGGTTGGGATGAAGCTAAGTATTACAGAAAGGTAGCAGGCCTTGTTGTCATGACTGCAGAAGAGGAGAAAAAGTTTATAGAATTTTCTGTGAAAGCCTTAAAGAAGTATTACGACTATATACAATTCCGTTACGTCTTGCCGAGAAAGCGGATCAGGAAAAAGAACTACAAGAAATTTGATTGATGCTGACATATTCTTAAACCAGTTTATCTCAAGGCTTTTCTTATGAATACAGACATAATTACCCTTCGTAAGCTATTTTTCAGCAGAACTAAGCTGGACCAACAGACTAAACCGATTGATATAGTGCGGAGTTTCTTTTATAATTATTCATTGGCTCAGACCCGTAGCTATTTATGGGGGTTACTTGAAGCTGACCTTACCAGTGGTGAGAATAGGAAAAAGGAAGTCTCAAACGAGTTTTTTTCATTTTATAAACAACTAAGCATACTGTTGGATGCTGTAAGTTGTATGACAACACTCCCAACCAGGAAGCCATCTTCTGAGATAAATGTTGATCCAAAAGAAATGGATGCTGATACTGTTGTCAATTCCGCTTCTAATTACCAGTTGCTGTTAGATAGGGTGATTTCAACTATCAATAGTTTAGTTCAGCCTGAAAAAATTTTTCTAACAAACGTATCTCAAACTGTTGATGGAGATAATGAGATAATGAACCTTTTTGTCGTATTGCCCGATACGGCTCTTCTTCCGTTTGAGCATTATATTGATTTGATTCAGACATCGTGTAAAAGTATATGCCCTGTTGTTATATCTGTTCACAGGGCGGGATATGTAAATAAAATGATTGAACAGGGGCATATTTTCTTCTCCTCCATTTGTCAGCAGAAATATCTGGTATACAGTAATGGCCAGGCGACGCCCCCGATAGTTAGAAACAATAAATTTTGGAATATTAAAGGAAAAGCGCGATGGGATTTTGGCAAGCGTCTTAGTAAAGCTGAAGCGTTCCTTGATGGAGCCAGGTATTTAGCACAGGCCAATCATAAAGAGATAGCGGCATTTATGCTGCATCAGGCTGTTGAGCAGGCTATAACAACGCTTCTATATTCGTTAACAGGAAACATAATGGTAACTCACAATCTATTTAAGTTGATACAACTTAGTAAACAGTGTACAGAAAAGGTGGCCAGTATTTTTCCGAATGAGACAGCCGACGAAAAAATGCTCTTTACCTTACTCAGCAAGGCATATATTAATGCCCGTTATTATAAATATAAAATAAACGACCTGCAGTTATTTAGACTTGAAAAGGAAGTAACAAGAGTATTGGAAACGGCATCAGCAGTGTTCAATGAGGAATTGCTGCAATTGAATGAGAAGCATAAAATGGCGCTTAACAATAATAACCAAAATCTAAGGCATGGAAACTAGTAATACAACTGGATCAATAAGGGAAAACCTTCTACTTGCTATGCATAAGCAGCTTGCAAAAGCAATTACTAATTTCCGTAAGAAAGTGAGTGCGGAATGCCGGTGGAGCCCACCTACCTATTATCGTAAAATGAGGGCTAAAGATGTTTTAGACAGAAAAAATAGGGGTGTTGCTCCATTAAGTAATGCAGAAAAGGACAAAATAAGTTCACTTTATTGTGCCGAGATCCACCGCCTGAATGAATGGTTCCAGAAGAATGTCGTGGCACAAAATGAGGTTCAATCTACAAGTTGATTTGATTTGAAATGAATCCCCGAACAAGATCTCTTGTTGGGGCTATTGCAGTTTTTTTAATCATTTTGATGAAGTAATCCCCTGCAAGATCACTTGCAGGGGCTAATTATTCTGTGACTTGTGTTAAAATCTTTAATGCACTTGATAGTTTGGAAAGATCCGTGTTATCGGGAAGTTTAATATCCATATCATCAAATGTAAGATTGCTCCTAAACGTTACATTTTGTAAGTTTACTTTCAGCAAACTATTTTCAATGCTGTATATAAAATCATCTTTTAAAAGGTTAAGGCAGTTAACCTGGTCATCTACCTCGATATTTATTTCATCTTCGTAAACTATAGACGTGATTGAGACATAATTAATGCCCTTAACAAAAGTTATGCTGACAAATTCATCCCAGTTAATACTATTGTTATACTCAATCTTATTACATTCAAAAATCATTTTTATATAATTTAGTGATGTACTTCTGCTTTTTTCCATGGTTTTCCACCATTCTTAACCATTTGTATTTCGTCGCCTTTAAATCTATAAATTTTACCAGTACTTAGCTCATGGACCTCTAACTCGGTTATACCCATAGATTTGGCATATTCCAGTACAGCTGGCCGGCAATTTCCGCAGACAGGTAAGCCTTCAACCATTAAAGTAGCTTTACCTCCAAAATGTCCAGCTTTTTTCGCTTGGGTCATTGCGTCGATTTCAGCATGCATGCTAAATTCATTCGCATTTACATAACCGAGATCCTTTAATTCTGAAATATCACTTTCAACACGGGGAACTCTATTTGTAGGATTAGTGCCTTGATACACTTTGCCGCCCATTTCAAAAAGAGCGCCAACAATTTCTTCCAGACCGGCTTTATCTATATAGAAGTTTGTATCAGTCACATAGCTGTAGAAGGTACTTTTCCCTCCTGCAAGTCCAATCGGGTCCTGGCTGATATACACCCCTTCCTCTACTGAGTAATAACGGAAGCGGTTATACGCCAATCCTGTCTCTACATCCTCATATTGGCCCTGATAAAGATAGTTACAAAATGCTTTATCTCCATGCTGCTTACGAATTTTTCCATAGCAGTCCAGCTCTCGCTGCCATACTTTGTTGCCAGAGGCATCAAAGGCGTGGGTAGGTGTACCAAGATGATCGGCTATGACACTGTATTGTTCTTCTCCCTGGAGTTTGGCACATGGAATGAAGCTGCCTTCCTCAAATACCCATGTGATGAGGTTTTCAACTGGTTCTTCCTGTTGTTGCAGGTCACCGTCTTCAGAGGATTGTACATGTGGCGGATAATCACCGTTGTAGCGCCACTCATGTAGCGGTACGTTGCCATCCCATACCCAGCGGGTTACCTGTTGCTGGCGCTTATTCACCTTCGCAATACGACGCCCCAGCGGATCGTAGCTGAAGATGATCTCTGTATTGGTAGGTGTGAGCACACTGCGCAATAGGCCATTGGATTTCCATTCGTATATCCATCCAGTACGGCTTCCCCTTGATGCTATCTTTCTCGTTTTGAGATATACACGCCGGTCAACAGCGGAGGCGTTGTTGTTGTGTTTAAATTCTTTGAAGGTGAGATTGCCCTCTGCATCATAATGGTAGTAGTAGGTAGGGCATTCCAGCAAACGACCGCCCTTGCCGTATTTGCGGTCGGTGCGGTTGAGCGTGCTGAAAAGATTGCCCAGCTTATCCGGTGCGCGGTAGATCGTCTCTGCAGTGCTGCCGTCCTGTTTGGAATAGGTAGCACTTACCAGGTTGTCAAATTCATCGTAAGAGAATTGTGCCTGTGTGCCGCTGATCTCATTCACGATGCGGCGCAGTTGTGACACGCGTCCCCACTCATAGCGGGTGCGGCTCTGCTCTACATTATGCACACCGATTGTCTGGCGTTGTACTCTGCCGAGTTTGTCACGCTGTGTCTGAACGGTGACACCGCCAGTCAGTTCGCGTTGCAGCTCCAGTCCGTTGTTGTTGCGCTGCCATTGCGCCTGCCAGGAGCCCGCTTCTCCAACGGTGGCCTGCATCTTTTCCAGGAAACCGGCTGCGTTGTGTTCCAGCGTGATGGCGGCTCCCAGGTTGCTACCGATGAAGGTGCTGTTACCGGTTTCATTGTATTGTCGTATTACTTCGTAAACGCCCTGTATTTCTTTCGCTACACGGCCATAAGAGTCCCGTTCTATCGTGATGGCGCCATCTTCATTGAAAGCGCCGGTGAGTAATCCGTCTTTGTTGTAGCCATAGGCGGTGATGCTGCCATCGTTGTGCTCTTCCCGAACAATGCGGCCTACGCCGTCGTAGTCATAGGCGGTCCACTGATTATTGGGGCGAAGTACTTTGCGTATGCGGCCTGCGCCATCGCGCTGGTATTCACGGTGCAAGCCATCAAAGCCCCATTCATGGATGATGTTACCGTTGGCATCCGGTTCAAAGCGGTACAATTCACCGCCTTCGTTGGCGATGCTGCGCAGTTGTAACTCGGTATCGTAGTTAAATCTTACGCTGATGCCATTTTGACTGCGACCTGTAAGCTTACCTAATGGCCCATATGTGAAAGAGACTTCACGGCGTCCATCTTCTGCTTTGATCATGTTATCCGAAGCATCATACTTAAAGGTATGGATGTTGCCGTCTGCCTCTTCCAGGCGGATCATATTGCCGGCGGCATCGTAGGCATATTCATACCAGTAACTGCTGTCGGCTATTTCTTTCACTATATGTCCCAGGGAGTCATATTTCCAAGCGTAGCGGCCACCTTCAGGGGTGATAAGCCCCGAAAGATTGTGCTGTTCGTCATAATGGAGAGTGAAAGCGCGGCCACTACTGTGAATGATGAGATGCAGGTGCATGCCTTCGTATGCATAGCGCAGCACGTCGCCGTTGGCGAGCGTTTTGCTTTCCAGCAACCCCACATCATTATACGACCAGCTCAATCGCATGCCACCAGGGCTTTTTACACCGGTTAGTCGGCTGTTTTCGTCGTAGAAGTACAGCGTGGCTTCGCCGTTTTCGTTGATATGTTTGGTGAGCTGGCCTTGTTCGTCGTAGCAATTTTTGATCGTGTTGCCTTCGGGGTCTACCATTACTTCCAGTTCCTGATGTTCGTTGTAGGTCTGGTAGGTGACACCGCCTTTGCCATCGATGATTTTGTATATCAGCTTGCTGTGGTCATAGTAATACTCAGTGGTATGGCCCTGGCTATTGGTGGTGATGGTCTTGCCTTCTTCGTAGCGGGCATGATAGGCCAGCACGCCGCCATCGCCCCAGGTACGCACGCAGCGGGCGTTTTCGCCCTTGCCATCATACTCCCAGTAGAAGCTCATGCCGCTCTGGTTGGTGAGCTTCACCAGCTGGTGGCCTTTGTAATGAAAATACTTGCTTACACCCAATGCATTGGTGGTGCTGATCATGTTCCCATCCTCGTCATAGGCGTATTGCACCAGCTTTATTATTTCAGCCCCATTACGAGTACGGATACATGTAATTCTTCCTTCTTTATCCGTATCCACCTGCAATCTCCTGTTACCGCTGTCTGTTATTTCTTCGAGATAGCCGTTACCGTTATACTTAAACGTA
This sequence comes from Chitinophaga sp., assembly GCF_035538455.1. Lineage (GTDB taxonomy): Bacteria > Bacteroidota > Bacteroidia > Chitinophagales > Chitinophagaceae > Chitinophaga. The sequence continues at coordinate 10,108 of NZ_DATLKJ010000088.1, read as the reverse complement.
ATCCTGAAACCGACCTTATCGCGGATTTCCGCTAACGGATGGCTTCCATCAGGAGCACGTTTGCTGGCAAAGTGGTATTCGTTGCCAGTAATTTCTTCCAGGTAATATTCTTTGCCATCATTATGCCACCAGAGCTGCTCTATCCTGTTGAAATAGCGTTCGCCCGGAGCCAGTGCCGGCATAACGGTTTCGCGGCCGTCGCGCAACCTGATGCTGAAAAAGCCATTGCCCAGGTCGTACACGCTCATGTTGTAGCTGTGATGCCAGTTGTAGCCCAATGGTCCCGGTACATCTGCATCACTGTAATAATTTCTTTTCCATACAAAAGGAATAGGGCCGGGCAGCTCAAAGTCCACATTGCTGGCAATCACCCTGCCCGTTACAGTATCCACTGGCTCGCCGAACACTTTACACTTGACCTTCTGTAGAATCTCTGCCAGCCTGGGAAAGCGACTCTTTATTTTATCAATGAATTTCTGCATGACCTTCCCTGCCAGCTTAGTCACTCCTTTTAATCCCAACTTAAACATCAGCTGGAAAAGATCAATAGTCGGCGGACCACCAACCAGTACCGGCTTCCCTGCTGATGTCATCACCAGCAGCACGGAAGTCGGGGCCATCAGCGCCATCTTAGTTTTAGGCTTGCTGAGGCGAAAAGGGGCAGGTATCCCGACAAGATTACAAGACAGTGCAGGATGGAATTGCGTGGAAAATGGCCCACCATCGGCCAGCACCGTAGAACTACCCATCCACATTTCAGAAGAAGCCATTGGTTTCACAATGGGAAAGGGCAGATGTGTAATGATAGCCGGGAGATGCTGGATAGTAGTACCCGCATTGGCTATCCACTGCCCATGTACTTTTACAGACGGGCTGAGCATATGCACCAGCATCTTTGCGGTGTTGGCCAGTGAAAACGGTTGTGGGGGAGGCTCTTCGCCCTCCGGCACTTCCGGCGGCGGGGGAGGTGGTGGTACTACGCTGGCAATAGCGCCCATGATGGCCCCAATAATATCGAATATCATCCCTATATGCGGAACCGGCAGCAGTGGAGCCGGCGGGAATACCGTATCATGAAAGTCAATGCCGATACCTAAATCGAAATACTTGGCGGCAGGCATGCCGGGAAATGATGGCAACACATTTGCCATGCTTTTCTGGATATGGTCCAGCTGGTTTTTCTTCTCAGAAAATAACGCTCCAAACCCCTTATTCTCTGTAGCCATAATAGAGCAATTTAAGTTTCCTTACAGGGAAACGGATCAGAAAGGTATATAAGGAATACGCCAGGAACTATTAGGGTAACTAACAAATTGGCGGCAACACTTTTTAATAAAAATAAGGATTATTTTGAAATATTGGCTTGAACTGTTATGACGATCAAGTGAAGAATAATTCGCTTTGGTTTTGCTGGCTTCAAAAATATTTGGAAAGTGGCTCTAATGCATTTTTACATTTGGAGATTTTATCAAAATATTTCATTTTGCTTGATGCTCTTTCCATTTTCCATAATATGTGTTCTTAATGGAAAACAGAACAAATTTGAATGGAGTTAGTATTTTAGAACAAGTTAATCGGCAATATTCATTTAAACTAATGTAAATATGGGAAAAGAATGAACCAATGGAGCATAGCCTTTTTCATCAAGGTCATATCGAAAAATATTTGCTTGGGTATTTAATTCTTGTTGTAAGCAGAAGGAATAAGTAACTACTATTTAAATCTATTACGATTTGCATGTAGAATTTTTATTATATTGTGTATATTTATTTAACCTTCACCCCAAAAACATACATACCATGAAACAGTATTTTACATTCATGCTTACATTATTTATATGGAACAATTCCCTGGCTGAAAAATTCTCTTTTAAACTCACTAACACTACTCCACAACAGCTACAAGTTTATACTCAATTGTTCAAAAATGTAGAAAAAGCCCCCCCTGAGTTTTTATTTACAATAAATCCAAATGAAGTCAAAAGATTTTATTACAAGATAAGAAAAGGTGAACAACTAAAAATTATAGCTAATAGCAATGGCCTAGAGACGCTTCCGTTAGTAAAATCGCATGATAGGCTAAGTTCAAAAAGCGAAAATGATCTTCAGTTAGTACTTCCAGTTTTAGACAAAATAAATATCGTAGATCTTAGCGAAGAGATCATGAAACTGAAAAATGATAATGTTTGGAAATTCTTGATGGATAGTACTCAATATTCACAGGATAATTTGCCTCCATTAGGAACATTTTTATTTGTTAATTTGAAAAATAATCATGTAATGCACCTGTTGCCGTTAACATGGAGAAATCAAGATAATATTCGTAGAACTAATGTACAATGTTATAATACGACTAATATTGTTAATTGTAATAACGCTGCCCAATTGCGTGCTTCAGGAATCCCTTTTCTTCAATCCCTTTCTACATCTTTCGAAAAGTCGAATATTCTTGAATTAATCTATGATATTCAAAATGCACACATCGAGCAATGGCAAGCCAGTAGTGAGAATGTGATAGATATTTTGATTGACCCTAGAAATAGTGATTTCATATGCTCTTGCATAGATGTAATAAAGGAAAACAGCTTAGGTGGAGGTGATTACCAATTATTATTTATTTCTTCCGCTTATGTTGTTGATAGAATAAAAATATCCGCAAGAAAATACAATATGGTCCAATTCAACGCGGATGTCGATTTTCAATTGCCAAGTTCCTCTGTTGAAGTTGTTCAGCCTATTGGCATAAACGCGGATTATAGATATTTAAGAGAAAAGACATATTCAAGTGTGGATTCATCAGTGAATGAAGTTTTAAAACTTTTGTCACAAGATTATACTCCATCACTCAACATGTATCTTAACCAGCAAGAGAAAAGGCAACAAAGAGAAGCTGCTGATTTAAAAATTAATAATTTAAAACTTGTACTTAATAATCAATATTCTGCCCTATGTAGTTTAGATAGCACTTTGATATGGTCTAATTCAATGGATATAATCATACCAATTGTTATCACGACAACAGAAGCTAAATTAAAATCTGAGATCATTGATTCTACAGGTAAAAATATTACGCCACAATCAGACCTAGATTTCAATAGAAAAATGAATCAATATAATGCAATTTTGCACAGTATAAAAGAAAACATAGTGGTTTACCAAGCTACTTTGGAAAGTATAAATAAATTAGGTCAAAATAACCCAAGGCAACAGCCTACAAATAATTTAACAATACCCATAGTTGTCGATGAAAAGGTAATTAAAACGTATCAGACAAGTAGGTAGTTAACTGAAACTGTGTAAGAATTTACGTTAAACAAACTGAAAGGGGTGCTTAAATGTAAAAGCTCCGATTTGATCCGACAGTAGGATAAATTTTTAGGCGGCTGGAGGTAGATCATCCAGCTGCTTTTCTTTTGCCAAATGTAACGTTTCTTCAAAAGTCTGTAATGGTGTCCTGCCAAAGCAATATTTGCCAGTATGGGTGCGATTAGTATTATACTCATTGATCCATGCATCCAAATCTTCCTGTATCTGCTCAAGGGAAGAATAGATTCTTTTCCTGAAGGCAATTGCGTAAAACTCGTCCTGGATAGTTCGATTGAAGCGTTCACAGATACCATTTGTCTGCGGGCTGCGGGCTTTGGTCTTACTGTGATCGATGTCTTCAAGGGCAAGATATAGTTCATACTCATGGTGTTCCCGGGCACCGCAATATTCAGTTCCTCTGTCCGTGAGTATACGCAGTAATCTGATGCCATGTTCTTCAAAGAATGGTAATACTTTATCATTTAGCATATCAGCGGCTATCAGTGCATGTTTGCGGTCATAGACCTTTGCAAAAGCTACTTTGGTATATGTATCAATGAATGTCTGCTGATAAATTCGACCAACTCCTTTGATGGTGCCAACATAGTAGGTATCCTGAGCTCCCAGATACCCCGGATGATGTGTTTCAATCTCTCCACGGGCTGTTTTTGTATAATCCGGAGTAAAGTGAACCACTAATTCCAGTCTAAAGTGAACCAGTCATTCCGGGGCAAATTGAACCACCTGTAGTGGTTTTATTGTCCAGATTAACGAAGATTCCGGAGCAAATTGAACCACCCTGTATGGTTATTGCTGCTGTCATTCCGGCACAAACTGAACCACTTATAAAGCGCATACAAAAGCACATCTATTCAGTAATTCATTGCTTTGCGGTAAAAATTACCGGGTAGCAATGGCCAACAAGGTTATAGAGATGCATATTGTACGCAGTATTATTCAGCATTCATCACGTAATTCTTCTGAACGGCAGATTGCCCTTCAGTTAAGTATATCACGCAATACAGTGCGTCATTATCTTCAACGGTTAAAAGCCACTACTTATAGCTGGCAACAGCTATTGGCCCTGGAAGATGCAGCTCTTAGTGAACTTATTTATAACCCCGTAGAGTTACCCGTCAAGGATGAGCGCAGACAGGCTTTTGAAGACAGGGTCAGTTATTTTCTTACTGAGCTTAAACGTACCGGCGTTACCCGACAACTGCTATGGCAGGAGTATCTTCAACAGTATCCGGATGGCTATGGCTACTCACAGTTCTGTGATTTGTTAACCCGCCATAGTAATATCAGGGACCCTTCTATGCATTTTGAACACCCTCCTGGTCAGATGATGATGATTGATTTTGCAGGGGATAAACTCTGCTATACCAACCGTCAAACAGGTGAGGTTATCTATTGTCCCGTGCTGGTTTGTGTGTTACCTTGTAGTGGCTATAGCTATGTTGTAGCTATGCCTAATGCCACGCTTCCCCAGTTAGTAAAGGCATTGAACAGTTGTCTACAATACTTTGAGGGCGTTCCTATCAGCCTGAAGACTGACAACATGAAGCAGATAGTAAGTAAGAGTTGTCGTTATGAACCTGTGTTTACAGATATGATACAGCAATGGGCGTTGCATTACAATATCACATTGCTGGCAGCGCGGGTAGCCAAACCCAAAGATAAGGCGACAGTAGAAGGTGCTGTAAAACTAGCTTACCAGCGTATATATGCACCATTAAGAGATAAAGTATTCTTCTGCCTGGAAGAGCTGAGTGCAGCCGTTACAGAACAACTTAGTTTACATAATAGCCGCTCGATGCACAGGAAGGAATACAGTCGTATCCAGTTATTTCAAGAACAGGAACAATCTCTATTGCAACCTTTACCGGATCACCCATTTTTGCTGAAGCATAGCGCTGAAGCAAAGGTGCAGCGTAATTATCATATCGTGTTAGGAGAAGACTGGCATTACTATAGTGTTCCCTGTTCTTATATCGGTAAAACAGTCAAGGCTGTATATGATACTGATATTGTAGAGATTTATCATGCACATCAACGTATTGCATTACATAAACGAAGTTATAAGCGCCATGGCTACACCACCTGCAAAGAACATATGCCTGAAGCACACCGGCAGTACCAGCAAGGCTGGGACCCTGATTATTTTCGAAGGCAAGCCACTGCTATTGGTACGGCTACCAGCCAGTACATAGATAAGTTACTACTAACCAGACAATTTAGTGAACAGGCTTTCCTTGCCTGTAAAGGACTTTTGAGATTAGGGAAGACTTATGGCAACGAACGTCTGGAAGCTGCTTGTAAGCGAGCTTTGGAAGGCGGTACATATGCTTACAGGATCATTAATAATATTCTGTCAAACAATTTGGATCGTCAATCACTTCCTGATAATAGTAAGACATCATTTCAACTACCACTCCATGATAATCTCAGAGGAAAGACTGCTTTTGAATAACAACAATCCCGCATCGTATTCAATCAACAATAATAGGTACTATAAAAGCAAAATTTAACATGAACACAGAACAGACAGTCACACAGCTACAACAACTAAAACTACATGGTATGGCCGGACGTTATGAAGCGTTACTGGACCTCCCCTTACATCAACAACCTGAAGCCCATGCCTTGCTCGCAATGCTTGTGGAAGCTGAATCAGGATATCGTAGTCAGCAACGAACTAGCTTATATATGCGGTTGTCTAAGCTACGTTACCAGGCATTGTTAGAACAAATACACTGCTCCGCAGCAAGAGGGTTTACTACTGAACAACTGCAACTGCTTTGTGATGGGGCATTTATTGAGAAGTCTGAAAACATTATAATCAGCGGTTCCACTGGCTGCGGCAAGAGCTATCTGGCGTGCGCATTGGGGCGTCAGGCTTGCTCCCTTGGATATCGTACACAGTATTATTCTATGAATCGCTTTATTGAATCCCTGGCTACCGCCAGGCTGGATGGATCTTATGTAAAATGGTTGAATCATTTGGCTAAAACACCCTTGCTGATATTAGATGACTTTGGACTGCAGCCGCTTACTCATGATATGAGGCTTACCTTATTACAGATTATGGAAGACAGGTACGGAAGAGGGTCTACAATTATAGCAGCTCAGCTACCGCTGAGCAAATGGTATGATTATCTAAATGAACCTACTATCGCAGATGCTATTATGGACAGATTGACAGCCCGCATGCATAAAATAGAACTTAAGGGAGAATCTAAACGTAAAGCAAAAACTAACTAACTTTGAAAATGCTATTGGATGTGCTTTATAAGTGGTTCACTTTGCACCGGTAGGGTGGTTCACTTTGTCCGGAATATGCACTGTTTTCTCTTCTTTGGCTCTTTCCAGGGCCACAACCTGGGCTTCAGTTAGGATCAGCCCCTCAGTTCCAGATTTGGCTTCCAGGGCCTTTAAACGCTTCTTAAAGGTTTCCAGCACATGTCGTAACCAGACACATCGTACACCAGCGGGTGAAATAAAAATGCCTTGTTTCTTCAGTTCATTACTGGCTCTGAGTTGGCCATATTGAGGTTGTTCTATAGCCATCGATACCACTGCTTTTTCGATCTGTGGTTCGATTCTGTTTTTGATAATGGCTTTTTTTCTGCTTATCTCCTGCAAGGCCGATTCTCCTCCTTCATCGTACAATTCCTTGAACCTATAGAAACTGTCCCTACTATAACCGAACAGTTTGCATGCGTGGGAAACATTGCCCAGTTCTTCGGCTAATTTCAATAGCCCTACCTTGTTTTTAATTAACTTTACTGCTGTATTCATTTCTGACGGTTTATGGGTTAATGAATAAGTGTGGTTACTTAAAATTAACCCTAACTGTCAGATTAAATCGAAACTATTCCAGCTTAAATCTTTGTCTTTTTGAGTTTAAGGATTCTTTTCTAATGATAATTTCTTTTAGGTATTGGGATGATTAATTGAAGAATTTAGTTTGTCAATCAAAGTGTTAAATTCTATGTAAACTGTGTCAGCTATTCTGTTTAAACTGTACGTATTATTAACTGCGTTATCCAATATTTGGATAATATCATTGATGTATTCTTTTTGAGTAAATAGGCGTTTAAAGCTAATGAGCTTTTGGTTGTCATCCAGATAATATCTTGTCAGTTTGTAAAATACATCGTCAATGACAGCTTCTCCTTCTAGATCTTCTGGAGGCATTACTTCATTTTCTTTTATTCTGTAAATTTCATTGTCTCTGATTTCTGCAAGCTTGTTTAAATATTGCCTACCTATTTCGTCCCGTGGGTTCAGAATTGTTTGAATGGAATCCAATAAAGAATGTGCAGTTGTAATTAAATCATCTGATATTAATGCAAGTAATTCATTGGTTAGGCTTTCTCCGTCTAGAGTAAATTGTAATAATGAATATTGATCTATGAATTTACCGGGAGTCATAAGGAACCACCTTTTCCCCGTAAAGTTGGAGTTGAAATATCTCTTTAGTACTTTAAAGAATGACTTGTCCCATGTTAAAAATATTGGTTGTAGTGGCTGTACATCAGGGTCTGGATCTGACAAATATTGAATTAAGCGGGCATCATTATTTAAAGCGAAGAATGTTTTTTCTCTAGCATTAGTCATTTCTTCTTGAAATAGAAATTTGGGTTCATCAATGTCATAGTGATTTTCAATTTTTTCAACATGAACCCCAACATTTAATAAGTAATCCTGTATCAGTTGGTTGTGCTTAGTATGTATATCATAAGAAGATAAGTTCAAGTTAGAGAAGAAATCAGAGAAATTAAGTTGTGAATCGTAGTTGTTTTTTATGTGTAAAAAATAATTGAAGAAAGGATTTCGTGAGCGCCCCAACTTTTCAAAGTTAGGTAACTCTGTGAAAGGAATTAGGTTTAACGCGTCTCTGACCTGAGATTGCACCTCCCATGCATAATTTTCTATCAAGAATAATTTTATTTTATTTTTTTTGCAAAACTCTAATAGAGATTTAGTAAGTTGATAGAAATAATTTTTGTATGTAGCTGTTTGTTCGTAGAAGTAACATAGTGCATGAATAGCAATAGGGGTGTCTATATAGATTTTCTTTTTTGTATTAACATATGTTTCAATTTTATCTAGATTATTTTCTCTCCCGAAAACTTTTCCAGCACAGAATTTCTGAAGAAATGTATTAGTTTGACAATATTCAAATAATCTCAATGCAAGTTGTTTCGGGTCGTATTTTTTGTCGAGATTATTGGTAATAAAAGTTAAAAAGCTTCTAGAAATATTAAATAGATCTGCGTCTGGCTTCGATTCTAAGATAAATTGCAGATCAGACGAAAAATTATTTGAATAGATGTTCTTAAGTTCTTGTATATAATCAGTTAAATGCTGTTGTTGATTGTGCGTTGAAAGGATATTATTTATTCCGACCACAAATGCTGTTTCTTCTTTGTTAAATATATCTGTTAAAGATTTAATTCTGTTTTGTTCCTCTGTTGTTAGAATGAAATTTAGCTTTTCTGGGTTTTTAGTAATTTTCTTAGAACTTTGAAGCCTTGCAAATAGTTTTTGTATAAAGATATCTATATCATTGACTTTAAACTTCTCTTTGCATTTTGTAATAATTTCCTCTTGTGAGCACTCTTTCTTTTCAAATAGAATTTGTAAGACATACGACTCGACTATTTGGAGTTTAAAATCAGATGGTTTACCAAAGGAAAACAAATCAAAAATTAGATTTTTTTCCTCATTGGGAAATAGAGATTTGTCTGTTAGAGTGTGATCCAGCTCAATAGTATTTAAAATTGACCGTTGCAACTCTAGATAATCTTCACTCTCTTCAGCTAATCGGTTCGCATCGACAAGTACTAAGTTTATACCGAAGCTAGATATGGCCAATTTCTCAAATTCCCTGATCGATTTTTGCGTAAGTGTTTGTGAATAAAAAAAGAAAAGAATATTGGAATATCCATAATCTATATTATTTACTCTCGCTTTTTCAAGATCTTCGGTAATTTTCGTTTTAAAATTGCTTTTTTCTTGTGGGGTATTGGATTTTTGAGTCGTAAGTTGGTATTGTATCTTCTCTGAAAATAATTCTCCATTTTGCATGTCTAATCCAACGTCGTCTTTCCCATCTGTTAATACTACTCTTTTGAACCCTTGTACCTCTTTGAGATATGATTTTACCACTTTATCAAATTCATGTTTTTCACATGCTTCCAATGTTTTTATAAGGAGTTTAGTTTTTGACATACCAGTGATGTATTTAATCTAAATATAGATTATTTCTATCAATATTATATATGTGTTAAATATTTAATTTATATGAGAACACCCCCAATAATGCCAATAGGCTTAGTAATATCCATTAGGACTAAATGTTCATACCATTCTTCCCTTTTTCTTATAAGAAAGACTTTTTTAAAAAACTTTTGCCCAAGGCTTCAGTTTTGATTAGGTCAGCAAGAAAAAAGTTCGAAATGTGTCCAGCCGCCCCGACTTAAAGGCAAAAATCATTGTAACGCTTTGTTACGCGATATGCCGGAAAGCCCGCAGATATTGTATCTGCGGGCTTTTTCATTTTCCGCACATATCATCTTATTTCAAAGAATTTCAAGTTGTCAGCAGAGTAATCCGGTGAGTAGGTCAGTGAGTAACTTTACCTACTCAACGTAGATTCCTCGTCATATGTATTGATTTGCATTTCAAATCCTTACAAAGGATATCATCTTGTTTTAAATGATATCAACGGCTTTGTTTCTACTCATTTTTTGGGCTTGTGAGCCACGATCCAGAGAACATGATTTGTCCATTTT
>NZ_DATLKJ010000087.1:0-14666 GCF_035538455.1 Chitinophaga sp. | reverse complement strand
TGACAAATATTGATCTCCGCTGCATTTTAAATAACTAAATCCCTAAATAAAAAAATCTTAAAATAACAGGTTGCTTCCTCCTCTGAAGGGCGTTTTGCCCAGGTGTACATATGCTTTCTCTGTAACCTCGCGCCCCCTCGGTGTACGCTTGATAAAACCTTCTTGTATCAGGAACGGCTCATATACCTCCTCCAGCGTGCCTGGTTCTTCACTTACTGCTGTGGCAATAGTAGTGATTCCCACAGGGCCTCCCTTGAAGTTTTCGATGATTACCTGCAGGATGCGGTTATCCATCTCATCGAGACCATATTCATCCACATTCAGTGCTTTCAGGCTGAATTGCGCTATTTCCAGATCAATGATACCGTTGCCGACTACCATCGCAAAATCACGTACACGGCGCAGGAGCCCGTTGGCAATACGAGGTGTGCCACGTGAGCGACGCGCTATCTCGCCGGCAGCATCGGATGTGATCTTGGTTCCCAGCAATCCTGCTGCGCGCCAGATGATCTTCTGCAAGGTAGCCGCATTGTAATATTCGAGTCTCGACTTAATACCGAAGCGGGACAATAGCGGAGCCGTGAGCAGACCGGAACGCGTGGTGGCGCCAATAAGCGTGAACGGATGCAGGTTCAGTTGGATGGAACGTGCACTAGGGCCGCTTTCTATCATAATATCAATACGGTAATCTTCCATAGCGGAATACAGATATTCTTCCACTACGGTGCTTAAACGGTGTATCTCGTCAATGAAAAGTACGTCTTTGTCTTCCAGGTTAGTGAGCAGGCCTGCGAGGTCGCCGGGTTTTTCAATGACCGGCCCTGATGTTTCGCGGATATTCACGCCCAGTTCATTGGCTACAATGCGTGACAGCGTGGTTTTACCAAGACCCGGAGGGCCGTGGAACAGTACATGGTCCAGCGCTTCTCCACGCATCTTGGCCGCCTTGATGAAGATCTTCAGGTTCTCAATAATCTGCTCCTGCCCCGAAAAATCAACGATCTCACGGGGACGTATACTGTTTTCAAACTCCTTCTCAGCGGCGCTGAGTTTATTCTCATCTGGTCTTAAAGGCTGATTGGACATCATATACATCAAAATTACACAAATAAAATCCTGCGTACTGTCTTCAACAATAAAAAAAGAAAATGTTCTTTTCTCATACAAAGGTGTCAGTTACCGCTGCCTGGAATTGATTAACATTGTAACTGGTTCAACCAAACCGTGCCGGGAAAAGACAAGCCCGCAAATACTTGTCCCGAAAGGATTTAAACTATTTACATGAAGAAAACGCCATTATTACTACTGCTGGCTACAGGATTCAGCATAGCCGGCAATGCCCAGCAAATCCAACAGAAAGAAGTAGCACGTATTATCTCCACACTGGCCGCTGATGATATGCAGGGCCGCCTGCCCGGTACACCAGGCGCAGAGAAAGCTGCCGCCTTCATCAGCGGTGAGTTTCGTAAAGCAGGGCTGAAGCCTTTGCCTGGAGAGCAAGGCCTGTTGCAACAGTTCTATAAATACCAACTCAAATCCACCACCACAGAGCTGGTGATAAATGGTCAGGCCAGGAACTGGCCGGTGATTCCGGTGGGAAATACGCGTAGTCTGAGCTGGGTGAAAGATACTACTTATAACATTGTACACGCCAAAGACCCCGGTGCTATGCTGGGCATATTGCGCAACAGGAAGAAACTGGAAAAGAATACCCTGCTCTGGATAGATCCTTCTATGGCTGGTTATCTCGGCAATATCAAAGCTTCTTTCTCTGAAAGATTCTACGACAGCCCTGAAGATATTACTGCTCCGGATGCTGATGCCAAGCAGATAGTGTTGGTATTTGAAGAGGAACCGGTGGCAGATAATGCTGACTGGTCCATCAAAGTAACCAGAGATGTGCAGAAACAACAGTTTACCAACGTAACCGGTATGATCAAAGGCAGCACCAAGCCGGGTGAATATGTGATCTTCTCCGGTCACTACGATCACCTCGGCATACTGCCTCCTGTTGCGGGCGACAGCATTGCCAACGGTGCTGATGATGATGCATCCGGCACTACCGCGGTGATTACGCTGGCCAGCTACTTCAGGAAGTCTAAACCGGCGCGCTCTATTATCTTTGTTGCTTTCACTGCTGAAGAAATGGGTGGTTATGGTTCAGGTTATTTCTCCGAAAAGCTGGATCCGGAGAAAGTTGCAGCGATGTTTAACATCGAGATGATCGGTAAGGAGTCCAAATTTGGAAAGAACAGCGCTTTCATCACCGGCTTCGAGAAATCAGATTTTGGCACTATCCTGCAACGCAATCTGCAGGGTTCTTCCTTCCATTTCTATCCTGATCCTTATCCTGAGCAGCATCTCTTCTATCGCTCAGATAATGCTACCCTGGCTAAATTGGGTGTACCTGCACATACTATTTCTACTACTCAGATCGATAAGGATCAGTTTTATCACACTGTAGATGATGAGCTGAAGACCCTTGATGTTACTAATATTACAGATATTATTAAGGCCATTGCCGTGAGTTCACGCAGTATCATAAAAGGAACGGATACGCCTACACGAATTAAGCCTTTAAATGGTGAGTGATTGCCATCATACGTGTGCTGTGACTGATATCATATATTCATCCGGTTGAGGCTAACTCAACCGGATGTTTCTTTTTTAATTAACACGGTGACACTTTTTTTTCCGGATTTCTTTTTTATTTTTACCATGCGAATTCCCCTGTTAGTCATTTAAAACCATATCGATATGAAAACCGGAATCTTACACCTCTGCGGTGCATTGGGCATTGCCGCACTGATGTTTTCCTCGTGCTCAAAGGAAATGTCAACATCTCCCGATCAAAATTCATCTCCTGTCAGTAAAGACAGTGTGAATGTGAACTACGAAATTTCTGTTCTGAACCCCACGTACAGATTAACACCAGATGCTTCAGGAAGACTGGCTGCTACTATCGGCGATCCATCTCTTGCAAAAGGAACAACAGGCTTTGATATTACGTGGGACACTGCTACAGCAAGATTAAGAGAAATCAGACTGGAGGCGAAACGCGGTCCGGATGAAGTTGAGTTCAAATTGAAAACAGACAGACAGGTAAATCTGAAAAACATACCTGTTATTCTGGGAGCTATCAGAATTCCTACAGGTACTTATCAGCAGGTTAAGGTTTACGCCAGAGTAGAAGGCGATAAAAACAACCCCGCTGTAAAACTGATCGGATTCGTTACTTTCGATGGAAAGAAAATTCCGGTGGAAATCATCCTCTCTGGAAAAATCGAGTTGAAGGCTACCGGTAAGGATGTTGTGGTAACCAAGACCGGCATTGACTGGAAAGGTTCTCTCAAAATCTCCATGGATCTGGTTCTGGAAAAACTCCAGCTTGGCGACTTCCAGGCAGCATTCAGCAAAGGCAAGCTCCAGATCAGCGTGAATGTGAACGCAGGTCTGCACGACAAAGTTGTGAACTCATTTGAAAACAGTATGTCTGTAGAACATCTGCACAACTAATCAACGAATTATTAAATGAAGAAGGCGCAAAGTATTTCCTTTGCGCCTTTTATTTTTTTATTTTCTGTAGCATTATTCTCCGATCTCTGCATATACAGCGAAATGATCAGAAGCATATCTTCCGTTCCATGTTTCGGAGATGGTAGCATGCTTCTGTACATTGAATTTTCCTTTGAGGAAAATATAATCGATAGGTTTGTTTTCCACTTCAGCATGATGCCAACCGTTGAAAGTACCTACAGGGCCGTAATGTGGCGTCTGGCTCACTGCCTTGCTGTCGGTGAAATGGAGCGGGTTGCTGTTGTCCATTACTACCTGTATTGGTTCATCATCAGGAGTGGCGTTGAAGTCGCCGGTGATAATAGCTGGTACAGCACCGGCAATTTTATGTACCTGTTGCAGCAGGAATTTAGCACTTTCGCGGCGGGCAATTTTTCCCATGTGGTCGAAGTGGGTATTGAAGTGGAAGAATACTTTCTTCGTTTTCTTATCTCTGAATTGTGCCCATGTAACAATGCGGGTGATAGCGGCATCCCATCCCTTGCTGCCGGCAACGGTGGGTGTTTCGGAGAGCCAGAAGGTTTCACTTTTTAATACCTGTAGTTTTGTTGTATCGTAAAAGATAGCGGAGAATTCACCTTTTGTTTTACCATCTTCGCGGCCTACACCAATTGTTTTATAACCGGGCAGCAGTTGTTGCAGGTCCTGCATCTGATCATACAATGCTTCCTGCACACCGAGTGTGCTTACCTGATGGAACAATACTTCTGAAGCCACTTTCTCTTTACGGTGAGGCCATGCGTTCAGGCTATCGTTGGGCGTATTCATACGGATGTTGAAGGTCATCACATGCAGTGGCGTCTGGGCCAGAAGGGTACTTATAAACAGGCATAACACACCTGACAGCCATATCTTTTTCATTGTATCTTGATTTAGCGCATAAAAATAGTCAGCAGAATGGAAAATCCCAGCCTTGCGGGAGGGCTTTAAGATTTAATAATGCTGATGATGAGCGATGATCAGTGAATGCGCTTATTGAGCTGGAGGATGAGATCTGGGTCGGGACAGTTGCGCAGGTACTTTTCTCTTTCACTGTAACGACAAACGCCGGGATAGTCGCCCCGGAAATTCTGCATCTCTTCGATTACCTGGAAATGGAGATGTGGCGGCCATCCACCGTTTTCTGCGGAGGTGCCGAAGTGGGCAAGTGGTTGCCCGGCGGTAACGGGCATGTTTTCATATAGCCCTTTGAGGTTAGATATGCTGAGATGTCCGTATAAGGTGTGGAACCGTTGTCCGTCCAGCTGGTGTTGAAGGATGATGGTGGCGCCATAATCCCCGAAATCATCGTTGAAGCGGAAGCTGTGTACATGACCATTCAGCGGCACCGCAACCGGCGTACCTACCGCGCCCCATACATCTATGCCCAGATGTAGCCGCCGTGGCTCTTCACCGGCATCGAAATGAGGGCTTACGGCGTAGATCGTGCGATGCTCGTTGTAGCCACCAATGCCAAGCCTGCAGCCTGCATCCGTTAATGTACGCTCAACATAACGGCTGAACTTACCGATATCATGCAGGATAGTTTTAGTGAGGGTGGTATTGTTGGCGGTGAAGTCCATTACCAGCAGTTGCTCCTCCGGTTGCAATGCAATCACCGGCTTAAAAGTTGACTGGTATTTCTTAAGTACTTCGGATAACATAATTTCGAGGGCTTGACTTACATCTAAATATAAATATTAATTTACGGATAAAATAATTGTCACCCATTGCATTATCCCGTTTATGTATCGGCTGGACCTCTGCATTTTCCGTTACACGCCGTTACGGAAACGCTTGGTATGTTTATCGGCTTCCGGTATTTTCTTTATCTGCGCAGGAAGCAGGGCGACCAGGTTACCAGTAGTAACCGTATCTGGGCCATTATCGGCGCCATATTCGGCGCATTGTTCGGCAGCCGTCTCCTGGGTGCGCTGGAAAATCCCCCGGCTCTTTTAAGTGCAGATAATATCCTCTTATACATCTATCAAAACAAAACGATTGTAGGCGGGCTTCTCGGCGGTCTTATCGGAGTGGAGTCTGTAAAAAAGGCCATCGGCGAAAATACCTCTACAGGCGATCTCTTCACCTATCCGCTGATACTGGCTATGATTACAGGCCGTATCGGATGCTTCAGCATGGGGGTATATGAAGAGACATACGGTGTGCCTACTACGCTGCCCTGGGGGCTGGACCTTGGCGATGGCCTGCTGCGGCACCCGGTATCATTATACGAAATTGTTTTCCTTGCCGGACTGTGGCTGGCGTTGTATTATGCGAACAAGCGGTTTCCGCTGGTGAACGGTGCACGATTTAAGTTGTTTATGATAGGCTACCTGTTGTTCAGATTCCTGCTGGATTTTATCAAACCTGGCTATCGTTATGCCTTCGGTCTGGGGTCTATACAGCTGGCCTGTCTTGCGGGACTGATCTATTATCTGCCCGTTATTCTTTTTCCATCAAGATTAATTCAAAAGCAATATGCCTGAAAAAAATTACACCTATTATGACTTTACCCTGAGTATATGCAGTACCTGTTTACGGCGTGCAGATGCAAAGGTTATATTTGAAGACGGGAAGGTATATATGGTGAAACACTGCCGTGAGCACGGCAGAGAGAAAGTGCTGATAGCTACTGATATTGCCTATTATAAAAATACGCGCAACTATAACAAACCTTCTGAGGCGCCGCTGAAAACCAATACCAGTACACATTACGGATGCCCTTATGATTGTGGTCTCTGCCAGGATCATGAACAGCATTCCTGCCTCAGCGTGATCGAGGTAACCGACCGGTGTAACCTTACCTGTCCTACCTGCTATGCAATGTCATCGCCACATTATGGTCGTCATCGTACGCTGGAAGAGATAGAGCAGATGCTGGATATTATTGTGGCGAATGAGGGACAACCCGACGTGGTGCGGCTGAGTGGGGGAGAACCTACTATTCATCCACAGTTTTTCGAAATATTGGATATTGCCAAACGCAAGCCTATCCGGCATCTTATGGTGAATACAAACGGTGTGCGTATTGCAAAGGATAAAGCGTTTACCGCAAAGCTAGCTACCTATATGCCGGACTTTGAGGTATACCTTCAATTCGACTCTTTCAGGCCCGAATCGCTGGAGCGTATGCGGGGCAAAGATCTGACGGATATACGGAAGCAGGCGCTGGAAAACCTCAATGAGGTGAACCTGAGCACCACGCTTGTGATGACTTTGCAGAAAGGTGTGAATGAAGATGAGATTGGCGCTGTGATCGACTACGCCCTGAAGCAGCCTTGTGTGCGTGGGGTTACCTTCCAGCCTGTGCAGGTGGCAGGCCGCACGGAAGGTTTTGATCCGGCTACCGACCGCATTACACTCACAGAGGTAAGGCAACGTATCCTGGAGCAATCGCCCGTGTTCAGTGAGAACGATATTATCCCGGTTCCCTGTAACCCGGATGCCCTGGCAATGGCATATGCCCTGAAGGTAGGCGGACAGGTATATCCGCTCACGCGCTTTGTGGACCCCGCCGTATTGCTTAATAATTCCAAGAACACGATTGTATATGAACAGGATGAAAGGCTACACCAATATGTGTTAAAGATCTTCAGTACAGGTATCTCTACGGATGCCGCCGTGAATGATATGCAGTCGCTGCTTTGCTGCCTGCCGCAGATACAGGCCCCCGGACTGGACTATAATAATCTCTTCAGGATTGTGATTATGCGCTTCATAGACGCTTATGATTTTGACGTGCGGGCTATCAAGAAATCATGTGTACATATTGTACACAAGGACGGGCGTATTATTCCTTTTGAAACGATGAATTTATTTTACCGGGATGATAAGGAAGAATATCTGAAACAACTGCAGGGGGAGCGTGAATCTATAAAACTATAACGACGTTTTTATATGAAACCATTCTTCAAAAAGCTGTTATGGATTTTAGGGGCGCCATTGGTAATTGCATTGCTGATGTGTCTTTCATCCAGTGAAGGTATTTTAGGGGCTGGCTTGTTGCTGTTGTTTGTCTCGGGGACTTATGGTGTGATAGGGATCATTCTGTTGTTTACCAAGGAAGCAGATACAGGGAAAGCGATGTTGTTGTCTGCCGGGATTATATTGCTGGTAGGATTTTCTGTGTGCGGGATAATACTAAGCGGGCTTAAACTTAATAATATGCATTGATAGGTTTTAGCTGTCAGCTTTTAGTTATTCAAAAAAGCCAACAGCTAAAATCTAAGAGGTTTTATATTACCACGTTGATCATCCTTCCTTTAACGATGATCACTTTCTTTACGGGTTTGCCTTCCAGCCACTTCTGCACAGCTTCATTCGCCAGCACATCTTTTTCGATGGCGCTGTTTTCAGCATCCAGCGCAATGCTCATTTCAGTGCGTGTTTTACCATTTACAGCGATGGGATAATTGAAAGCGCTCTCCTTTGTATGCTGTTCGTTGTACTCAGGGTACATAGCATTGAGGATACTTTCATTATGACCCAGGTACTGCCACAGTTCTTCGCAGAGGTGCGGCGCGTAAGGGGTGAGCAGTATCAGCAATGGTTCCAGTACGGCGCGTTTGCTGCATTTCAGCGTGGCCAGCTCGTTCACGCAGATCATGAACTGGCTCACAGCTGTGTTATAGGAGAAGCTGGAGGTATCGTTATCTATCTTATTGATAGTCTTGTGCAGGATTTTCAGTTCTTCCGGCGTAGGTGCGTTATCGTTCACGAGCAGTCCTTTCTGTTCGTCTGCAAAGAGGCGCCATAGCTTTTTCAGGAAGCGGTGTACACCTTCAATACCTTTGGTATCCCAGGGTTTGGATTGTTCTACCGGGCCCAGGAACATTTCGTACATGCGGAAGGTATCGGCACCGTATCTCTCCACGAGGTCGTTGGGGTTTACGGTGTTGAATAAGCGCTTGCTCATTTTTTCCAGCTGAATACCGCAGATATATTTCCCATCCTCAAGAATGAATGTCGCATTCTCAAAATCCGGCTTCCATTTTTTCAATGCTTCAGTATTCAGTTCCACTCCGTCAACAATATTCACATCCACGTGGAGTTCATCTGTTTCGTACTGATCTTTCAGTCCATATGAAACATACTCGTGAGTACCACGTATGCGGTATACTAATCTTGAACTACCTCCAATCATTCCCTGGTTGATGAGGGATTTGAAAGGTTCCTGGAAACCGATGTGCCCCAGGTCGTACAGTGCTTTGGTCCACATGCGGGAGTACAGCAGGTGACCCACTGCGTGTTCAGTACCGCCTACATATACATCCACCTGGTTCCAGTAGTCTGTGGCTTTGCGGTCTGCGAAGGTGTTGGTGTTGTGTGGGTCCATATAGCGAAGGAAGTACCAGCTGCTGCCGGCATAACCAGGCATAGTATTGGTTTCGCGCTTAACGCCGGGAGCTACGTTTACCCAGTCGGTGATGTTGGCCAGGGGGCCTTCACCTTCTTCGCCGGGTTTATAGTTTTCCACATGCGGGAGTTCCAGCGGCAGTTCTTTTTCGTCTATAGCATAAGGTACGCCGTCTTTGTATACAATGGGGAAAGGTTCGCCCCAGTAGCGCTGACGGCTGAAGCCTGCATCGCGCATTTTGTAGTTGATCTGGCGTTTACCGATGCCCATGCTCTCTATCTTTTCAATTACCACACCCATGGCGGGTTTCATATCCATACCGTTGAGGAAGCCGCTGTTTTGCAGTTTCGCATCCTTGGTAGAATTGGCTTCTTCGCCGTTGAAGGCATCGCCAATGATGTTGGTGATGGGAATGTTGAAGTGTTGGGCGAAACCAAAGTCGCGTTGGTCGCCACAAGGCACAGCCATGATGGCGCCGGTGCCGTATCCAGCCAGTACATATTCAGCAATCCAGATGGGGATTTCGCGGCCATCAAACGGATTAATGGCATATGCGCCGGTGAAGCAACCGGTGATTTGTTTTACATCGGCCATGCGCTCGCGTTCAGAGCGGCTTTGCACATATTCGAGGTATTGTTCGATGGCTGCTTTCTGTTCAGGTGAGGTTATCTGCTGCACCAGTTCATGCTCAGGGGCCAGTACCATGAAGTCCACGCCGAAGATAGTATCGGGGCGGGTGGTATATACTTCCACATGCTGGCTGGAGCCTTTCACTGCAAATTTAATTTCAGCGCCCTGGCTCTTACCGATCCAGTTGCGTTGCATTTCTTTCATGGCTTCGCTGAAGCTGACTGTTTCCAGTCCTTCGAGGAGGCGGTTGGCGTAATCGGTGATGCGCAGGAACCACTGGCGCATTTTCTTTTTGATCACGGGGAAGCCGCCACGTTCACTAACGCCGTTCACCACTTCATCGTTGGCGAGTACTGTGCCGAGGGCGGGGCACCAGTTTACCTCAGCATACGCGAGGTAGGCGAGGCGGTACTGCATCAGTATTTCGCGTTGCTCAATTTCCGTATAGGCGTTCCATTGAGCGGCGGTGAACTGGATGGTGCGGTCGCCGGGGCATATATGGGCCGCATTGCCGTTCTGGCCGAAGATGGCAACGAGGGAGCTGATAGGCTCAGCTTTATTGCTGATACGGTTATACCAGCTTTCGAAGATCTGCAGGAAGATCCACTGCGTCCATTTGTAATAGGAAGGGTCGCTGGTATTAACCTGGCGGTCCCAGTCGAAACAGAATCCGATATTATTCAGCTGGCTGCGGAATGTTTTGATATTTTCCGCGGTGGTTACAGCGGGATGCTGACCGGTTTCCAGTGCATATTGTTCTGCCGGAAGGCCAAAGGCGTCGTATCCCATAGGATGCAGCACATTAAAGCCTTTCAGCCTTTTATAGCGTGAATAGATGTCCGTAGCGATGTATCCCAGGGGATGTCCTACGTGTAGTCCCGCACCGGAGGGATAGGGGAACATGTCGAGTACATAGCATTTTGGTTTGGGGCTGTCATTGCTCACTTTGTAGATGTGAGACTCCTGCCATTGCTGTTGCCACTTTTTTTCAATTGCCCTGAAATTATATTCCATATCTGTTGTAGATGAACAGTAACCAGCCGTTTGTAAAACAATACGCCGGGTGTTTACTGCGTTATCAATTATAATTTTAAATTCTTTAATATGCCCGATCAGCAAAATAATGTTAAATTCATTAATACCACAAGGTCATCCCCCTACATCTTTATATCTTGCCGGTCGTCAGCCGGGGAAAATGGCAGTAAATGAATGATCAGGGCTGGCAAAATTAAACACATAACTACTAATTTTTATTATTTTCGCCGATAAACTGCAGATTAATGGCGCAATCCGGGAAATCATCAGCAAAGAAGTCGAAACCATCCTACCTGTACTCCATCATTGGGGTTGCTCTGGTATTGTTTTCACTGGGCACTCTGGGCCTGGTGGTGATACATGCGAGCAAGCTCAGTAAGTATTTTAAGGAGAGTATCGAAGTACAGGTCATTCTGAGGGATAATGTGAAAGAGAACCAGGCACTGGCCCTGCGCGACTCTATCTCCCATAAGCCCTATATCAAATCCATCGAGTACGTTTCCAAGGATATGGCTGCAAAGCGCTTCCAGAAAGACTTTGGGGAGGATTTTATCCAGCTGCTGCAGTATAATCCGCTATATGCCAGCATCAACATTAAGGCCAACGCCAACTATGTGAACGCTGACAGCCTGAAAATTATAGAAAACAACCTGTCGCAGCAAAGCATTGTGCGGGAAATATCTTATCAGCGTTCACTGGTAAGCAAACTGAATGAAAACGTAAACAGGATAGGAATGATCATCCTGATTATCAGTGGCCTGCTCTGCCTGGTGGTGATCTTCCTGATAGATAATACCATCCGCCTGGCGATGTTCAGCAACCGCTTCCTGATCAAAACCATGCAGATGGTGGGCGCTACCCGGTGGTTTATCGCGAAGCCGTTTGACCTGCGTAGCATCGTTAATGGCGCTATCAGCGCGCTGGTAGCTATTGCCGGACTGCTGGCCATCTTATCATTTGCAGACAGGGCGTTGCCGGAGCTCAACGGGCTGCGGGACAATCTTATGATCGGCGTCCTTTTCGCTGGTATGATCATCCTGGGAATCTTCATCTCTCTTTTCAGTACACACCGCTCCGTAATGAAATACCTGCGGCTGAAGCTGGACGATCTGTATTAATTATTGCAATAAATTAATTTAAAGATAATACCTACATTATGTCTAAACTAACCAGTAAGCCCGCTGCGAATAAAGATGCAGCCAGCAATATAGAAGACACCCATCCCATTTTCCCCAAAGAAAATTATAAGTTCATGCTTGCCGGCATCCTGGTGATCGTTATCGGGTTCCTGCTTATGATGGGCGGCAATAGCAATGATCCCAACAGCTTCAAACCAGAGGTGGTGTACAGCTTCCGCAGGATAACCCTGGCGCCGATTGTGATCGTACTGGGTTTGATGGTAGAAGTATATGCTATCATGCACAGACCTAAAACGAAGTAACAACTGCCTGATAAAAATATTTTTACAGCGATGATCACTCATCGCTTTTTTTATAACTTTTTAACCATACTCATTTTCCATGAACTTAATTCATGCAATTATCATTGCTATCGTTGAAGGTCTGACTGAATTTCTGCCCATCTCTTCCACCGGGCATATGATCATTGTCAGTTCCTTGCTGGGCATCAGCAAAGATGAATTCACTAAGCTGTTTGAGGTGGTAATCCAGCTGGGGGCCATCCTGGCAGTGGTAGTATTATACTGGAAGAAATTCCTGGTGTTTGACAAGAACCGTGTCAATTTTTATCTGAAGCTGATAGTAGCGGTATTACCGGCACTGATCTGCGGCTACCTTTTCAGCGATAAGATAGACCAGCTGCTGGAAAGCCCGCTTACAGTAGGTGTTACATTGCTGCTGGGCGGTATTGTGCTGTTGTTTGTGGACAACTGGTTCCAGAACCCGGTGATTGATTCGGATGAAAAGATGAATGTGTTTACGGCGCTCCGCATTGGGTTTTATCAATGTATAGCCCTGATTCCTGGAGTAAGCCGCAGTGCTGCTTCCATTATCGGTGGCATGCAACAGAAACTGACCCGCAATGTGGCTGCCGAGTTTTCTTTCTTCCTGGCTGTGCCTACTATGGCTGCTGCCACCGGCTATAAGCTGCTGAAGGGCCGTGAACTGCTGATGGCGCATCCTGAAAACCTCAAATTATTGCTGGTGGGCAATATTGTGGCATTCATCGTAGCGATGGGCGCTATCAAATTTTTCATTGGTACCCTGAAGAAGTACGGCTTTAAAATGTGGGGTTATTACCGCATTATTGTAGGCGCTGTTATTATAGCTGCCATATTGATGGGGTACAAACTTGAACTGTGATTAGTGGTGATTTTTTTGATGATCCTGATAAGCGGAGATTGTATATATCCTTGATAATGATAATATAATCACATATTGGATATGTTCATACACCTCGGTGTTAATATACTATAGAAAGGATTATCGCAGGATAATACCATAGATAAAGCGAAAGGCCCATTCAGCAATAACTTCAGCTGAATGGGCCTTTCGCTTTAATTTTATCATTTAAAAATCATTGTCATCATTGGCTATCTATCCTTTGACTGCCAGCAATAATTCCAGGTCGGTGTATTTGAGTTTGAATTTTTCACTGAGGTGATAGTTGGTAAGTGCGCCTTTGTAAAGGTAGATGCCATTACGGACACCGCGCTTGATCCATACCAGGTTTTCAAACCCGCCATCATCGGCGGCTTCCACGAGGAGAGGCATGAGTACATTGCTGATTGCTTCAGAGGCGGTACGCGCAAAGCCTGATGGAATATTGGGCACACAGTAGTGTACTACGTCATATTTCTTGAATACGGGGTTTTCGTGACTGGTAATTTCCGATGTCTCAAAGCAGCCGCCGCGGTCGATACTGACGTCTACGATTACTGAGCCGGCTTTCATATTGCTTACCATGGATTCGCTGACCACAATAGGTGTCCGGCCGCTTTGCGATGATAATGCGCCTACGGCGACATCAGCATTGCGTAGCTGTTCTGCCAGGACCTTGGGCTGGATCACAGAAGTGAAGACCCTAACCCCGATATTGTTCTGAAGACGTTTAAGTTTATAGATGTTGTTGTCGAATACTTTTACGGAAGCGCCGAGGGCCATGGCTGTGCGTGCGGCAAATTCGCCTACGATACCTGCTCCTATGATCACCACCTTGGTGGGGGGAATACCGGTAATACCGCCGAGCAGGATACCCTTGCCTTTATTACCATTGCTGAGATACTGACCGGCAATCAGCATGACGGCGCCACCGGCGATCTCACTCATGGCTCTTACAATGGGATAGGTGCCAGCATCATCTTTCAGGTTTTCAAAGGAAAGGAGCGTTATGCGTTTATCCATCATCTTCTGCACCTGTGCTGCTTTCAGCGCAGCGAGGTGGATAGGGGAGATAACGATCTGGTGTGCATGCAGCAGTTCAATTTCTTCATCGTTCAGCGGAGCTGATTTAACGATGATCTCTGCTTTGAAAACTTCCTTTTTATCATATACAATCTCCGCACCAGCCTCTGAATAGTCTGTGTCGTAATAATGTGATCCGTCGCCGGCTTTATGTTCTACCACTATATGATGCCCGTGTGCGGCTAAAATGCTGACTGCATCCGGTGTCAGGGCTATACGGTTTTCCTGGAAAGAAGTTTCTTTGGGTATGCCTATGAATAAACGTGAATTTTTTTGTGGTATATCCAGAGTTTCTTCCAATGGCGAATAAGTAAAGCCAGCACTCACTACAGGTTTTTGCCTTTGCTCCATATACGGTCAGTATTGTTTTCTGAATAAAGTAAAGATACATCATTTGTCAGATGCCGCCGTTTCGCGCAACATCCTTTTTTGGTCGGGCTGTACCTCCAGCCGTAGGTGTACGGTATCAGGAGGAAGCAGTGGGGCTATTACCCGGGGCCATTCCACGAAGCATATGGCATCCTGGTAAAGCGTGTCTTCCACACCGGCGCTGATGGCATCGTCCTCATCCTTCAATCTGTAAAGGTCCAGGTGATAGATGCGTTGTTGACGGCCTTCTGCATCCTGGTAGCCATATTCATTGATGATGGAAAAAGTTGGGCTTG
>NZ_DATLKJ010000086.1:0-5072 GCF_035538455.1 Chitinophaga sp. | reverse complement strand
CCAGGTGAGTGCGCTTATACACGAAATAAAACCCGCAGCTGAGGTACTGCGGGTTATTCATGAAGAATTTATTGCTACTATAAAACGTTTATCTGCCCTGCAATGATCAGGTGCGTACAATCCACCTGATGGCTTCTTTCAGGGTAATCTTCTTGCCATACATGAGAATACCGGTACGATAGATCTTTGCGGCGATCCACGTGGTAAATATGAAGCCGCCGATCAGCATCACGAAAGACAGTATCAGCTGCCAGTAAGGAACGGTGCCTGGTACGCCGTATGGCAGCCGCGCCATCATTACCATCGGAGAGGTGAACGGGATGATGCTGCCCCATACTGCCAGCTGGCTGCCCGGGTCCTGTACTGCTTTCATCATGATCATGATACCCACAATGATAGGCAGTGTAATCGGAAAGCTGAGCTGTTGTATATCTGAAGCGTCTTCATTTGCAAGACTACCTACCGCTGCATACAGGGATGAATAGAAGAGGTAGCCGCCGAGGAAATAAAAGACGAAGCAGCTGAGCAAGAGTGTCCAGTGGATGCTGCCTACTACGCCGGTGATGCGGCGGATAGCTTCTGTGGCTTGTTCATTGTTGGCCTGGGTCATGGCGCCATTCTGGCTGGCGGCATGTATGCTGTCAGGGGAAAGGAACAGCGGCAGCAGACTGTATATGACTGTTATCAGCACGCCCCATATCAGGAATTGCAGGAGACCCACTGCGGCAATACCGATGATTTTGCCCATCATGAGTTGGAAAGGCTTCACGCTGGAGATCATCACTTCGGCAATCCTGTTTACTTTCTCTTCCATTACTCCCCGCATCACGGAAGTGCCAAATAGCAGCAGTACGATGTAGATGATAAACCCACTTGCGTAGCCGACTCCGTAAGCCACCCAGGAATTGCCTTTTTTTTCGTCGCTGCCGGTTCTGAATTCCACATCCACGTCAGACCGGATGGCGTCCAGCCTGGATTTGTCGATGCCCTGCAGCTCCATGCGTTTCTTTTCAATGACGTCGTTGATGTGGCTATTGATATTTTTTTCGAGGGTGATGCTTGCCTGCCCTTTGCTGAAGTATTCAAAGCCGGAGGGCCGCTCTATGTCGATGGCCGGAATATATAATACGCCTGAATAGCCAAGGTCTTCGTAATGTGTTTTCAGGCTGTCGATGTTCTGGTTTTTGAGATATTTGAAATAGACGCCTTTTTCGTCGGGGAGTTTGTTTTCGAAGAAGCCGCTTTTATCGATAACAGCGATTTGTTTCTTTTCTGACGAAGAAGTGGCGAGGAGTATCGGTACAATGATCATGGCGGCAAATGCCAGCGGCACGAGGAGTGTGACGATGAGGAAGGAGCGTTTGCGGACGCGTGTTGTAAATTCTCTATTTATGATGAGCCATATTTTTTCCATAGTATAAGTATATAAGGTCATGCCGGTTGTGGTACGGCGTTAAGGTCAGCATGTTCTGTTTGCTGTACCTGTGAGATGAACACTTCGTTGATGGAGGGAAGTATTTCTTCAAAATAGACGACGGGAATATCCTGGCGGATGAAGTGCAGGAGGATGTCGTTGGTGGAGCTGTCTTCGTTGAGCTTTACGGTGAAAGCCTGCTCGTGTACAGCAACGATGTTGAAATGGTAGGTGGCCATCTGTGCGGCATTGGGGGTAACGCTGAGGCCTATACGAAAGAGTCCCTGTTTAAAATCCTGTTTGATCTGTTTTACGCTGCCATCCAGTATTTTGCGGCCTTTGTTGACGAGCATAATATGGTCACATATTTCCTCTACTTGTTCCATGCGGTGGGTAGAGAAGATAATGGTTGTACCTTTTTTACTGAGATCGAATATTTCCTGTTTAATCAGGTTGGAGTTGATAGGGTCCAGTCCGGAAAAAGGTTCATCCAGTATCAGCAGTTTGGGGTCATGCATGATGGTGGAGATAAATTGCACCTTTTGTTGCATGCCTTTGCTGAGTTCTTCAATCCGTTTGTTCCACCAGGAGTTGATCTCGAATTTTTCGAACCAGAATTTTATTTTCTGTAGAGCGTCCTTTTCTGTCAATCCTTTTAAACGCGCCAGATATAGGGTTTGTTCACCTACTTTCATTTTTTTGTACAGACCTCTTTCTTCCGGCATGTAACCGATCTGATGCAGGTCATTTGGCGGATCGAAGGGATGTCCGTTGAAGAGGATATTGCCATCATCGGGATAGAAGATGCCGGTGATCATGCGCAGCAATGTAGTTTTGCCGGCACCGTTGGGGCCCAGCAGGCCGAAGATACTACCCTGCCGGATGTCAAAGCTGATATCATCTACCGCTTTGTGGGTGGCATAGTACTTTTTCAGGTGTTTTACTTCCAGGAGATTCATGATGAAAATTTAGTGATTAATCATGAATAATTAACCACTAATTGTATCATGAAAACTGCTATGGTTGTTTAGCAGCAATGATTGCGGCCACGCGTTCTCCATCCATTGCTGCGGATACGATGCCGCCTGCATAGCCAGCGCCTTCTGCACAGGGGTATAAGCCGGCTACTTGTGGATGTTCCAGTGTGTCGTTGTTGCGGGGAATGCGTACGGGGGAAGAGGTACGTGATTCGGTGGCCACGAGTATGGCGTCGGAGGTGTAGTATCCTTTCATTTTGCGTCCGAATGCCTTGAAGGCGCCTGCGAGTCTTTTATGTACGGCGGGAGGTAACACGGTGCTGAGATCTGTGCTATTTACGCCTGGTAGATAAGAACAGCCGGGTAAAGATGATGATATTTTTCTGTTGACGAAGTCGGTCATTCGTTGTGCGGGGGCTACGAATTTTCCGCCGCCTGCCTGATAGGCGCTACGTTCTACAGCCTGTTGGTAGTACATGGCTGCGAGTGGGCCGTGGTGGGCAAATGGTGCGAAGTCTGTTTCGTCTACCGTTACTACCATACCGGAGTTGGCGTAGGGGTTATCTCTTTTGGAGGGAGACCATCCATTCACCACTAGTTCGCCGGGATCGGTGGAAGCCGGGGCTATGATACCGCCGGGGCACATGCAGAAGGAGAATACGCCGCGGCCTTCTACCTGCTCTACGAGGCTGTAGCTGGCTGGGGGGAGGTATTCGCCGCGCACTGCGCAGTGATACTGAGCGTTGTCAATCAGTTCTTGTGGATGTTCCACGCGCACGCCGAGTGCAAATGGTTTGGCTTCTACAAGGATGTTCTGTTGATGCAGCATTATGAATATATCTCTGGCGGAGTGGCCGGTGGCAAGGATCAGGTGTTTGCCTTCGTGGGAGATACCATTGGCTGTTTGTACGCCGGTTACCGCACCATTGCTGATGTTGATGGCAGTTACTTTCTGTTCGAAATGTACTTCGCCGCCACATGCGATGATTTGTTCGCGCATAGCGGTGATGATATGCGGGAGCTTGTTTGTACCGATATGGGGGTGTGCATCGATCATGATTTTCTCTTCTGCGCCGAAGTGGACGAAAATATTGAGGATGCGGTTAATATCGCCGCGCTTGTTAGAGCGGGTATAGAGTTTACCATCGGAATAGGTACCTGCTCCGCCTTCGCCGAAGCAGTAGTTGGAGTCAGGATTGACAATGCCTGTTTTATTGAGGGTTGCGAGATCGCGGCGTCTTGCGCGTACGTCTTTACCACGTTCCAGTATAATAGGTTTGATGCCGGATTCGATGAGCCGGAGTGCGGCAAAGAGGCCGGCAGGTCCGGCGCCGGCGATCAGAACGCGGGGCGCATCTGCAGGGAGTGCTTTGTATATGGGATGATTGAGTTGTTTTTCATGAAAGGGCTCATTGACGAATACGAGGAGGGTGAGTACGAAGTAGACCTGCCTGGAGCGGGCGTCAATGGAACGTTTGATGAGCTGGTAGCCGGTGATGGAATGAGCTTTGATGCCCAGGACCGAAGCGGCTTCCGAAGTTATGCGTGAAGGTTGTGCCGCATCAGCGGGCAGTAGCTTGACAGAGATTTGTTGTTGCATGGTTAGGTAGTTATCCTAAAGATGTTATGTATATATATGAAAGCATTCAGCAACCAAGGGTTAGCTGGTAGCAAAGATACTAAAAGCTAACTCCTGATTGCTGAATGATAAAAGCGGATGCTGATTAGAAGGGTAGGTCATCGCTACCGTCGCCACCGGCGGGCATCTGCGGAGTATTGTAGTTAGGCATTGGATCTGCGCCGGGAGCGGGAGCTGCCATTACGGATTCCATGCGCCAGGCATCGAGGTTGGTGATATAGTTCACTTTGCCATCCTTTTCCCAGCGGGTGCCTTTGATATTGAAATAAACTTTAACGTTTTCACCCTCATTAAACCGGTCAACGATGCTAGTGCGGTCTTGTACCGACTGGAACTTAATATAGTTGTTGATAACACGGCCATTGATATCATCAGATTTCTCGATAACGAACTCTCTTGTTTTAAAAGTTTCGCTACGCTGTACCGTGTTGTACTTCACAATCAGCTTTCCGGTAATTTCAAAACTCATAGAAAAATTATTTTAAATTCAGAAGGGTCAAAGATAAGATATTAGGCAGTGTAGCGGCAAATTTTTTTCTATAGAAGCACGCGTGCGGGTATATAAGTAAATAGTTCGGTAATAACTAGCGAGAAACACATTTTTTTAAATGGAGATACTAACATAGTTTTGCACCCTCGCAGAAAATTTTGTGAATATCTCACTGCTTTTTCTGTGGCGGTTTTCGGGAAGAGAAAAGCTACGATATTATTTTATCAGGTATATATCCATATTTATGATAAAAAAGACAACGATAGGTAAAAAGCGATTGTTAATCAGCTGTATTTATGATACTGGAATGTCCCGTAATTGTAGAGCAGCAAAGCATTAGCGACGGGTTAACGGCGAGTGTAGCGACACTGTAATCAGTGGAATATAAACAAGGGTAGATAAATTTTTTTTTTCAACATTTTCTACAGATATTCGTCGTCCTGTCTGAAAATTTTTCAACATCCTGCGTTGGGAGATTTCTAAAATTCGTGAACTAAGCAGCATCCTTAATTAAGAAACAACTAATTTATTTTATCTCAATGAATAAAACTT
>NZ_DATLKJ010000085.1:0-36355 GCF_035538455.1 Chitinophaga sp. | reverse complement strand
AAGATAATAAGCTAGCTTACAAAAACATCATCCTTACCACCTTCTTCACTGCCATCCACCCTAACCGGGACAGGTAGCGGCCAAATACACTGCTACTCTCCTGGTCAATGATCTGAAACTCACGATCTGCCTTATTAAATCTAAGATTGTGTATATGGGACTCATATCCCGGGAAATTGTCTTTGTAAGCTAGCTTATTATCTTTGTCGATAGCCTTTAGCACCTTGTCATATAGCTTGCCAAAATCCTTCTTCTGCAATATTCCCAGGTGTTCTTGTCTGGTTATCCCCTCCCTTGTTTGCTTATATCGGTAGTCTTTCCCATAAATCACTCCGGGATCATCATAGTTGAAAAGGTAAACGACACATCCCTCCTTCATGGCATTACGGTTCACCCTTCCGGCGAGTTGTTCATCAGAGTCAATAAGGGAAACATTCTTGAAGCCGAGATCCATGTCAATATCCACACCGGCTTCAACTACCTGTGTAGTAATTAGCAGGATATTGATTTTCTGATGAGCCATTAGCTTAATAAAGTTAATGATCTCCCGCCGTCGCGATTCCAGGATAGTACCTGATAATATAAATATCTTGTCGAATGGATGCCTCATAGTTGAGATCATCTGGTAAAATTCTGCTGCCGATCTTTTATAAATAAACTCAATAATAGTTTTCACGCCGTCATTACTGCCAATATACTCATCTGATTTGCTGATAACAGCGGCGACCAGAGCCTCCATGGTCATAGTACCTTTCAAAAACTCATCACTGAATGTAACCCTGCCCGAAAAGTTCTTATTGGTCAGGTATTTCCTGGCATCGGGTAATAATTCAACAAAGTCAGGACGTTGTGTCAGGCCCACATCCAGGCTACTGATTTTAGGAAGTGTGGCCGACATTAATATAAACCGGATATTAAACGCAGCAGCAAACTGGCTGATAAAATACAGCATCTTGTCCCAGATTGTCGGATTGTAAGACTGTAACTCATCTACGACTACTACTGAATTAGCCAACCGGTGAAGCAGGTAGTTCCGCTCTTTCCTGTTAGTTTTAATAATATCGAAGAAGGAAACATGCGAGAGTATAGCAAAAGGGAATAACGCAAAAAGGTTATCAATATAATCCTGCTTTTCATTACCAAAAAGACCATCATTCTTTTCTTCCTTACCCCTGCCCGAGGGGCTGGCTTTTGAATGCAGCTCCACCAGTTCATAGGAATTAAATCCGAACGCCTCCCTGGCAGACCTGAAGGTCTGTGTAATCAATGTAGTAAAAGGTAATACATAAAATACCTTATTTAGCTCTTTATTAGCAGATAATAGTTCCGTTACAGCAATAAAAGAAAGATTCGTCTTTCCTCCGCCGGTAGGAGCCTCCAGGTAGAAAAGAAATTTATCTGCATTACTCCTGACAGTGCGGATTACCTGTACCGCCATCTCCTGCCTTAACTTGTTCAGATTATCTGCTGATCGTTCTTCCGGGAAGGTGCAAACATAGCTATCCATATCCCTGAAGCAGGCCTTGTTATGCTTATAATTACGAAAATGCTGAATAAATTCATCTATCCGTGTCCGTTCATTAAATACACCCAGATCATCTACCGGGCCGTTCATATATTCATGCGTAGCCAGATAGTCAGCAGCTGTCAACAAAGAAAAGTTAAGGCGAACCAAGGCATAAAGTGAAAACGAAGTAATTCCGGTAGATATTTCCTCTTCCCTCTCCCATATTCCCGCCATGTCTGCGAAGACCTCATTCAACAACGCCTCATCTGGCATTACCCCATACTCATACAGGTACTTTTTTAATAATGGAACCACCCCTGAGAACAAATTGAGGTATTCCTGACTGATAGCATCATTCAATGTAGGGGAATGGTGTTGCAGAATGGAATACCCCAGATGAAAAGCATACCCTAGCAGTGGCACTTTCTCCCTGTCAGTCAGGTCCGTTTTGGCGATGAGATCAATATGATATGACAGAAAGATAAATGTACCCAGGAAGGAATGACCATGAGAGGGATGAAATGCAGCCTGATTTACCACACTGAAGGCAGTATTCTTCATCCTGGTCACCTGGAAATTCTCATTCACTTTACCAAAGTCATGAAATACAATAACATGCACAAACATCTGCTTCAGCAAATCCGTCATAACATCTGTATGCTCGTATCCGGCAACAATATCGTTAATCAGCCTGTTGAGAATGGGTTCCACACCATGCGCCAGCACCAGCTTCCTGAAATAGCTATTTACCAGTGCAATGTGCTCCGACAATAATTCGGGATCTTTATCAATGTGGATATGCGCCCAATACTTCTTTACATGTTTCAGTATTACGGTTATATCGGGCGCCTCCCCGAAAATATCATCTATGGTTTTCACATCAGAAAAGTTGTATAATAGACTTAATCCCTCCAGGATCGGTGATCTCATATAGGTCTTCGATCACTGAATCAGGCTTCAATACCCAATCCGTAAAAGCAAAATCGCAGTAGTTGTATTGCCTCAATCGTTCATCAAAACCAACGGGCAATCTTTCAAAGTAACAGAAGGCTCCCTTATTCATCATACTCCTGGAAGCAAATGAGAATCCTGCGTTCACTTTTCGGTTTCTGATACTTCCATCCTTGATAAACAAGCTGTCGATAGAAAATTCGCCTTCAGCTACATACCGTTTACAATTATACTCCGTTACCGGTCCATCCAACCATGCCTGGTATTCATTCTTACCCATGTATGGTATATAGACCGCCTGATTGTTCTTCAGGTTCATGTATAACGTTGCCTGCTCTTCATGTTCGAGGTCTAGTAACAGGTAACAACGATAACCCGGCTTAACCAGCATTGTTTCTTCTATAAGGAGCGTACCATCATCGTTGGCATATCCGGCTGTATTAGTATACTTCACCGTGGTCTTCTGAAAAATACCTTTTTCATGATTTAACGGTGCAATGCCAACTGCCAGAGAACTCAATCTCGTATAGTACTCAGGCAGCTCACCTGGAATACTGTATCCAGCCATGCCTGTTATAGCTCCCAGGATGCCAAGCAGTGCCGGCTTGTGCAGCATATTATATGACAACAGTATCCCATCATTGTAATCAGGCTTCTTCAGAAAGCCGAAATCCGCTTTCAGGTCAAATGATATTAATGCTTCCTTCGCCATTATCACTAATTAAGTGGGTAAATCACAGCTCCTTCAGGAATGTTCACTACTTTAGTTATTCCATCATTAAAATAAAGCTCTATTGTCTCTACTTCGGCCTTGATGCTTTCTTTCGAAAGAAGTGTTTTTATGTCAGCCAGGTCTATTTCTTTATCCTCGCTAACAGTTACCAGCTCCACAAAAGCCGGAAGCACCAACTTCGATCCTTGTTTAAGCTGCACCCATAACAGCAGCTCATTCTCGACTCCCGCCTTGGCCGAAGATTGATAAAAAGTAGCGCCATTACGTAATGCTTCTTTCAGTTTAGATATATCTTCAGTTGTAACGCCATCACTACCCGCTATTTTATTCATTTCTTCCAGGTTACGCGGATTTACGGAAAAGTGATGCACGTAATGTCCTTCTTTCAGTTTGAACTGTGTTCCCAGGGTTGTTTGCATGGAATCATTACTTTTGTCGTTGGAGTTGCGGAAAGGAGAAGATATTTGTTCAGAATAGATAACTCCCTCCCCAAACCGGTTCAAACCATGCGTGATCTGTACAGTACCGTGCAAAGAAAGGTTAGCGTCCTTGCTTGCAAAAGTTCCTCCAAAAAGCCGGACGTCAATGCACTTCAACAGGTTCTCCAACACCGTTTTCCTGACCTTTGCCACATCCTTTTTATCCGCCTTCGGGAACTCTCCAAAGAAATTAACATAAGTCTGGTCCAGGTCGCGCGGCTGCATATCGTCATTCAGGCTTTTGAAATAAAAAACCTTCTCATCTGCGAAATGCTTCTTAAAATAATTCCTGACGGTATACTTCAAAACCTTATCTGTTGCATAAACGGTTCCATCCGGTAAGGTCCGGGGCTGATGTGTAAAATCTGCATTATAGTTAGCATTTACGGCCTTAATAACGGCACATCCAAATACCCTGTTATGAAATGTGTTGCTCATATTCAATAATTAATGATTTACTAGGAAATTATTTTATTCTTCAATCCCCATTTCTGGTTCTATCACCTCTGATGCTTCATTGCGGCTGAATAACTCATTGTCCGAAAAAACACCGGATAAAATAACCGGAGTCAACTTTCGGATATTATCCTTTGATTGAAATGCCAATACTTCCGCTATGGCAGTTTTAAATCTATTGGAGAACACCTCATGGGCATATAATCCTACTAACCTGCTGATAGCTTCATTTAGCTTCTCAACATGCACCTGTTGAATAAACGGTGTAAGGCGTTTAAAACTCCGGTCTGCCGTCCGGCTTTTCGAAAACAGGTAGTAGATTACCTGGCCTGCCACAAATGCATACTGTTCACCGGTCTCAATATGTGCTGTTCCTTCGGCCAGCTTCTGCATGAACGCACGATAGTCCTGTAGTTTAGTGGTCATTGTTGTTTCATTTGAGTGAGATAAGTTGAAGTGGTGGGATAAACTGAACCAGATATTCATTTTCTCCCTGATAGATCTTTCCTGTGAATGGTAGCCATTCTTGATCTCATCCAGGCGTATATCCTCCAGGATGCTCGTCTGTATGATATGGTCAAACATATGTTGTGTTACAGCCGTTCGTTCAGACTTATAAATAAAGTCATAAAATGACTTCCGGTATTGCATGATCAGTACATATACGGCTTCCGACTTACAATACCGTGCGTCAATCTCATCAAAATACCTGTACTGTAGCTCATCTGACTTAGTTCTTACTACCAGTGCATTATTAAATACCGGCAACAATACCTCCGTCTGCAATTCAAATACATACTGCAACCGGATCTTGGCTTTGCCAGCTACATTAAACCAGTTGTTCACTTCCCAGGGCCCGCCCTGGTCATTTTCCAACAGGTATTCAAACTTTGGTACAAAATCAAAATCCTTTATCACACCTCTTTCATAAAACAGCAGATAATAATTGCCTAACTGGGCCTTATACTCTTCATACAACGTCTCTATTATCTCCCTGTAGCCGATACGTTCACCATCAGCGGCGCCTTTCTTAAACAGGGCGATAGAGCTGTCCCTTATATTTTTACCAGGAATCAGTTCATCATCATGAATGAATATAGGCAACGGATTGGGTAAAATCCGCCCGCGAATGATTTCCTGGAAGTCGAACAGATCTCTGGCCGTCTTTGATGAAATTCTCAAAGAAACATCAAAGTAGGCAGACTGATGAATGAGAAAACGCTTTTTGGTAGGGAATCCATTAAAAAAGTTACTGGTTCCGTAAATGTCTTCTCCTTCCTCCTGATTGTACTCACTTGTATTAAAAAGTTTATCTGCGAGATACTTATCATTCGTCTTCTCATAACGTTCAGCAGCCACATCCAGATAGAAGATAACATACTCCCCATCTTTCACATCCGCATATTCCGGTACCATGCCTAGCCAGTGATTGAAGCGGTCTTCTGTTCCCAGAGCATCTTCAAACACTTTAATTTCCTGCCTTTCCGCTTCATCATCCAGCAGGGCTACAGCCTTACTGAAATAAATATTCATTCTTTCGTATACCTGCGACTTCTCATTCGCTCTGTATTTTTCACCGCCCGTAAGGCTCTCTCTTTTAATGGCAACGCAATATGGTGAGCAGGAATGGATAACTTTTGCGGGAACATCTAAACATTTATTAATATCTACATTCCAGGACAAACGCGACAGCCCTGCACACTGCTTTAAAAAAGCAATATCTTCCGGTGTCTGATCTTTCTTCCTTGTATATCCATATGCTACCAGGGAAGTATCATCCATATAAAGTCTGCCTTCCTGCTTTTGTATTCTCAGCAGTATATGCAATCCCTCTCTGGGCTTAATACCAAGTGATTTAAAATGTGGATCTAACGCTGTCACGAAGTTTGACAATTCCCTTATCATAGGTACTTTGTATTTTGGAGAAAACAATTATCTATTAAACAGCAGAACCTGCTCTTCGGGGTATTCACTATTTTACTGACGTACTCAATTGCCGCTGATATGTACCTTCCACAGCTCCCATGCACAGGCTATTATATAAGCCCACGCCTGTGTCCAGCAGAAGCTCCAACACTTCCTGCCGCCCCCTCACCAGCATTCTGAAATTCGTATATCCACGAACTTTAGTCTCCGCAGGTGTACCTGCTTTGATTGTCACCAGCCTGGCTTTAGGAGGGTTATTATACAAGATAACTTCCAGATCTGCATCAGCAAAATCAATAGCAGCCTTCTCGCTTCCATACAGGGCAGTATACTTCTCTTTCCAGTTATGGAGGATTAACCATACAAAGTCTGTATCCTCTGGTGAAAGGTACTTGTAATGCGGTGTATCCTTCTTAAAACCGCATACTACCGGTGATAAGGGGTGTAACAATAACTCATGTATCTCTTTCCTTTCCAGTGCCTCCGGAAATACCGGTGGCAACAGCTCTACCTGAGAAACAATAAAATCCGCTCTGCTGCTGCGATCTGCTATTTCAATCTTCTGCTGAAGAAACAGCCCTTTCACAAAAGACTCCGCCGCCTGCGGAATATGAAAAGATACCTTGAACACCGCTTCCGTGGTCAATAAATGTAACCGGTCACCTACAATCTTAAAAGGAGTATTGATATCAGAACAGGAAAACAATTTAAATGCCTTTAATGAATTAGCTTGTGCATAGCCCTTCTCATGTAAAAAATCTGCGTACTCCTTATCTGCCCTACTCAGTATCTTATAAATAACAGCAGATATCGGATAGGCGTAATTAATGGGAATAACTGCATTTCCGGTAGAAGAACTAATTGTAACGCTTAACCTCATAGGAAATTTAATTGAAGTAATTTATCAACACAACAAATGTAAAGTAATTTCTAAATCGGACAATTACGGTTATCCGTAATTAGATATTTACACGCTTATTAAATAGTTAGGAAACGAAACATCTTACGCAAATCACTTGCACAAATAGTGTTATCTTTAAGTATCATCAAATTCATTTGTCATGGCAAAACAGATTTCTATCATCACCTTCACGGGCAGGCTTGGCAACCTGATTGGTTACCGGCGTAATGGTCATCACTTCCTGCGTAGCATGCCCACCATCGTCCGACAGACTACCGCTACCCGCAGAGCCGCACAACGGTTTGGTATGGCCAGCAGAAAGGGAGCACTTATCCGTAGTGCCTTCTCCGGCAGAATGGATGTTCGTTGCGACAGCGGGCATATCAACCGGCTGACCTGCACCCTCATCCCCTCCGCGGGCATGGACACTCAAAGCATAACCAGCTTCAGGTTTAACCGCCATACAGGGACAGATAAGTTTCTCCACCTGGCACCCAAACTTTCCAGGAATGGTATCCTGCATATCCCGCCACAGCAATTACCAGCATACGAAGGCATCGACACCCTGGAAATAAAAGTGAT
Organism: Chitinophaga sp.; assembly: GCF_035538455.1. Classification (GTDB taxonomy): domain Bacteria; phylum Bacteroidota; class Bacteroidia; order Chitinophagales; family Chitinophagaceae; genus Chitinophaga. Next base: position 28,820 of record NZ_DATLKJ010000085.1, on the reverse strand, counting down.
CGCCGCCCGTATCGATTTCACAACCCACCGGATAGTGGGTACAGAAAGCGCTGTGCTGCTCGTCAAAACCGGAGAGTCCTTTAAAGGGGCAGCGTGCGATATGGATGTACCAGGTACCGGAACTTTAGTAGTCGTTCTGCAGGTAAGAGGCATACAAGATCATATCCCTTCCTGCAACAGGAAATATTTCGCCGCTGATATTATCGCAATTCAGCCACCACAAAGCCAGCCACAGCTCCGGCGCAAACAGATCCATCCGGTACAATCGAGCTTAAACCGGTTGTCAGACAATATCACAACCACTACATCTGCTCAACGTCTTCACCCTTTCACTCAACGGGAATAAACTACCTCCTGCCTGACAATGATATACTGATGAGCAAGCATAACCACCATTTAACTGTAAAACCCAACATACTGCCTGCTGGCTTAACCTGCGGTTGCCTTTGCATGTGCATCATACATCTTCCGACTCCTTCCCCACACATTTCACAGTAACGACACATCCGGATGACATACCCATATCAAGTCCACGTTTACTCCCAGGTTACTATACTGATCCCAGGCGCAAAACAGCCATTCCCCGTAGGAAACATGCCTGACCAAAACTAAAAAGCCGGCTCCTCAGAACCGGCTTCCTTCTTCATACAAATCATTTTTACTACTCTACCCAGTAAACGAGTTTCACTACAATAAATCCGTCTGGACCAACTGCGCTGTCATTCACGGTTACTGTCTGAGGTACTGCGCCGTCCCAGGGACCGTTGTAAGCACCAACTGTGTAAGTACCTGCCGGCAGATCTTCGAACTGGTCGCCTTCCTGGTTGGAGGCATCATAGTACTGGCCGGTAGCATTGTTGCGCACCCAGTAGCCATGCAACATAGTGCCGCCGGTAACAGGGCCGCCATGGATGTTAACAAGTTCAATGCGCAGGCTGTAAGATGTCGTTACCTGTTTACCGGAAATGATGTCGTTGCTAATTTTTTCTGTGGCATAACCCTGGCCAAAGGCTACAAGCGCCAGGAACATAAAGATGATGGTCTTTTTCATCGGATCGTTGATTTATGGTGTTTCTTAAAAATAACGAATAGGGTTGTAAAGCAGGTTAAGTTAAAATGAATTCTTTAAGGGTGATCTTCCTTTTTTATACGTTGTTTCCATTTGATATACCATTGCCCGCATCCCTGCCATGCCGCTCTCTGTCAAATCCGATAAAAGCTCCCAATACCAGTGCTATCAGCAGTTTTCCTACTATAATCAGCTCTACATTTACATCCATATACTTCCTGGTATAATTTCCTCCGAAAAATATTTTCACAAAAGGTAGTCCCGTAAAAAGGATCTGAATAGTGATAATAAATATATACTATTTTGACATTAAAACCGCTAACATAAGATCATGCCTTACCACCGGCCTCAACTTATCCAGCTGAAAAATAGCCGCAGTATCATCCAAAAAGATTAAATTCACGTACCTGTCAACCAACCCATTTATCAAAAACACAAAAACCATTAATTATGAAACGAGCGCTATTGCTGGTATTGCTGCTCCCTTTGTTTGCTATTGCACAGGACAAGGGTATGCATTTCGAACACGGCCAAAGCTGGAAAGACATCCTGGCTAAAGCCAAAGCTGAAAACAAATACATCTTCGTAGACTGCTTCACTACCTGGTGCGGCCCCTGTAAGTACATGTCTGCACAGATCTTCCCACAGGAAGAAGTGGGCAATTTCATGAACGCCAGATTCCTGAACGTAAAAGTACAAATGGACAGGACCGACAAAGACAACGAGGAAGTAAAGAAATGGTACGATGATGCCAAAATGATCGAAGAGAAATACGGCATCCGTGCGTATCCTACCTTCCTGGTGTTTGCACCTGACGGCCATGCTATAGACAGGCAGGTTGGCGGCGCCGATGCACAGGGATTCATTGCCCGCTGCGAAGAGTCGCTGAAACCAGAAACACAATACTACACACAGATGGCAGTATATAGCAACGGAAAGAAGGACCCTGCATTCGTAAAAAGCCTCGCACAGCTTGCCCAGAAAAAATATGATATGAAAGCGGCTGCCACACTTTCCAAAGAATATCTCAGCCAGCAGAAAGATCTGTACACGCCTGAAAATCTGCAGTTCATTAACGATTTCACTATGAGCAGCAAAGATCAGGGTTTCGCCATGTTCCTGAACAACGCCGACAAAGTGAACAAAGTACTAGGCCCCGGTAAAGCCGAAAAGAAAGTGATGGCGATCGTTTCACAGGAAGAAATCTTTCCGCAGCTGATGAAAAAAGACCAGAGCGCTCCCGATTGGAATGCTATCGACAAATCCATCACCGCCAAATATCCCAAGCTCGCGGAAGAAATGCTGCTAAAAGCTAAAATCCAGTACTATTCCTACAAACAGGACGCTGACAAAGCTGTAGCTAATATCGTTGCCTACATGAAAAAATATGGCCACAACGCCAATTCACAAGAGCTGAACGAATACGCCTGGACTATCTTCGAAAAATGCGACGACATGAAGTGTATTGAGCAAGCGCTCGATTGGAGCAAACGTTCCTTCAAAGATGCAGAAGTACCCGCATACATGGATACCTACGCCAACCTGCTCTTCAAATCAGGAAAGAAAGCGGACGCTATCACATGGGAAGAAAAAGCCATGAACAAAGCGGGAGATACTGAAAAGAAAAATTATGAGGAAACATTGAAGAAGATGAAGTCAGAACTGTGATTTCTTTTTGATTCTTTTGATTTTCCTGATGAGCGAAGATTGTAGAGACGATTAATCTTTTAAAAAGCAGCTGCCCCATTCAGCATGATGCTAAATGGGGCAGCTGCTTTTTATTCTTTATTATCTCCTTCCTGGTCTTCGCTCATCAGGAAAATCAAAAGAATCAAAAAGAAATCACAGTTCTGACAATTATCTGCTACAATCTTTGCTCATCAAAAAAATCATCGTCATTCATAGCCATTCTTAATCACCACGCTCCCACCTTTCTTGCACGTAAGCTGTACAAATCCCGGATCCAGGTATTTCACATCTACGCCTTGCTTTGAAACTACGTACCAGGTTCTGAAGGGTAACTTCAATTTTGTGATACCACCTTTCTCCGATACGATTTTGATTTCTTCTACCTGACCACCTGTTCTCCTGGCGTCTACCAGGAAGGCGCCTTCTGCACGCAGCTGATGAAAAGAGGCTTCTTGCCAGTCTTGGGGCACCGCGGGCATAATCTCAATAAAGCCGGCGTAGCTTTGCAGCAACATTTCCTGCAACCCCGCGGCAAATGCGAAGTTGCCTTCTAATGTGAAGGGGCGATAAGTGAATTTTGAATAGCCCGATTTGGTTTGATCACCGTTAAGATGGAAGCTGTTGACAGAACAAAAAGCCTTTGCAAAAACAGACAGGTCTTTCGCGGCGCCCTCGCCATCTTTGGCGCGTGCTTTCATATTGGCCAGCCATGAATAGGAATAGCCACACCAGTAAGCAGGACCTATTGAATCAAAGAGACGTATAGAGTTCCTGATCACAGATTGTGCGCCTGCGCCATCTTCCCAACGGATCAGTCCTAATGGATGTATGGCCATAGCGTTGGAGAAATGACGGTGTGACTGATTATATGCCATCGATGGTGCAAACATCAGCTCCTTATTTGCCGTAAGGGCGAAGTCGCGGAACTCGCCTTCCATCTTCTTCCAGTGTGCTGCCTCTTGTTTCAGCCCCAGCTCTCCTGCTAGTTCAGCAGCAGCTTTCACCGCAAACTTCATCAGCGCCAGATCATAGTTAGTGTTCTGCGGAAACCAGGCCGTGATGTCGTTATCATTAATTTCGGGGCTCGAGCTGTAGATGAGTTTACGGAAACCCTCACTATCTTTTACTGTGATGTTTTCAATAAACACCGCCACGTCCTTTATCCATGGATATGCCCTATTTTTCAGGAAAATCCGGTCCATGCTGTAACGCCATTGCAGATAGTAGTGCTGTGCCAGCCATGCAGATACGGTGGGCGACAGCGAATATTGTATCCAGCCGCCCATTTCTGTACCATTCAGAGTTGTTACACCTGGCGCCGCAAGGCCAGGTGCATTGAAATACATTTTCGTATACCGGCTGTAGTTAGTTTTATTCTGGTCGAGGTGATCGAGGTAAGAGAGCCCTTCTTCGAGGTGATTACCTGAATAGCATGGCCAATAGCTGAGCTGCGTATTCAGATCATGGTGGTAATCGCCTTTCCATGGTGGCAGGCGGCCATTATCAGCTGTCCATACAGCCTGCAGGGAGATGGGCGGGGCGCCACGACGGGCAGCAGCACCAAATTTATATTGCTCGCGGTACCATTGTGTTTCAAGTAAGCTGTCCGGAACATGCAGATCAGATTTCTTCCAGAAATCCTTCCACCATACCGTATGTACACGGAAACTGCTTACATATCCCTGTTGCAGCTCCTGCACTGTAGTGGTGGCAGCGACTGTCTGCTGCGGCTGTTGCGGATAATGGGAAGAGACGCTCCATACACCTTCGATAGTATGTTGGCTGATTTTCTTCCAGCGTACATTTATCTCGTACGTAAATCCTCCCCAACCCTCCTGTTTATAAGTAATGCGGTTGTTATCCTGTTTGATCACGCCCTGTTTGTAACCCAGGCGGGACAGGTCGTCCCCGCCTACCGGATCGCCGCTCACTTTCACGGCGCCCTGGTATTGCGGTGCTATCAGCTGTGGCAATATATCCGCAGGTACGTTTTCAAAGCGGAACCACCCTACCGGTTTCACAGCATGTACAAAAGTATTAAGCGTAGCACCACTGGCCCATTTCACTTCGCAGTGCGCATCCTGCAAATACAAATGCACAGATTTCACCTCCCCCCAGCCTTTTATATCGAATTCCAGTGCGCCACCAGGAATTTTGGAAGGCGCAGGCTCTTTATCATATGGCTCATCGAAGTATTGCTGAACAACGCCATAGTCCTTTTTCTTCACCTGATCCATCACCCAATTGTAGCTGAACTCTTTGCGATGCAGGCCCTTCGTGGGACGCAGGTCCCACAGATCAGCCCTGTCAAGCGAGAAACGCAGCCTGTTATTCTTCTCCCACACCAACGCGCCAAGCATACCATTGCCCAGTGGAATGGCCTCATCCCAGCGGGTGGCGAGTGAATCAAAATGAAGGTCATGCACGGATGTCTGTGCCCGGGCTCCTACGCATGCTAGGGCGAAGAAACCGAAAAGGATTACTTTTTTCATTGTTCTGCAAGTAAGATGGCTACAAAATAATCAGAAAATGATCTTTTTCACAATCACTTCCGGCTCCGGCATCTCTGTAGCGATATGACATACATAGCCGGGCGTTAGTTCTATTTTCTTTATATACCAGGTAACATTAAGCGAACGGGCTTCCTTTTCATTCAGTACCTGCATGGTAGCCAGCTGTGAGATTCCTTCTCCATTAGCTTTCAGTACAGCTTCCTTAATCGTCCAGTAATGATAAAAACGTCGTATCGGATCTGTATGTCCTTGTATATCTTTCCATTCTTCCCCAGAAAACAGGCCGTGGAAATCTGCGAAATCAAGCGGCTTCACTTCTTCCACATCAATACCTATTGCTGAATCCGTGCAGACGGCACAAGCAGCCATATTACCCGAATGGGTGATGTTAAAATCTACCGGCAGCTCCAGGAAAGGGCGACTGGTAGCAGTATAACGAAGCTTTGCAAGATCGGCCTGAAAACCCTTCTCAGACAGCGCCTGCAATAAAAGATGTTTGCCAAGTACGCCTGCGTGTGCATCTTCCCATCTTCTGAACCGTAAGACCCTGTCGCTGATCTCCTTCGGGAGATGCTGTAACAGACCTGTAAACCTTTGATCCGCAATCCTTTCTTTGAATATTGTATAATATATTAATACTGACATAGGTTGAAGTTAAAAAATTCTGGGATTTAGGAATTATTTGATTTGGGAATTTTTAAATGCAACGAAGGTCAATTTATGTTAAACAGTATACGTTGATCTTTGCTGCATTTAAAAATTCCCAAATCAAATAATTCCTAAATCCCAGAATTCTTTACTCCGTAATCACAATCTTACCTGTTTTCAGCGGTTTGGCTGAAGGCAGTTTGCTGTTGAAAATGCTGTAGATGTAAACGCCTGTGCTCAAATCTCCGGTATTGATGGTCCCGGCATCGTTCACATATTCGAGACGTATCATCCTTCCTTTAAGGTCATAAAGGCGTAACAGCAGCGTAGCGTTTCCGTGGCTGCGCACGTTCACGGCTCCGCCACGTTGTAACCTTGTCGGATATACGCTGATATTACCCGCCTGTTGTGTGCTAACCGGTGTTGTTCTTGCCGGTGATGCCGTGGTATCCGGGCAACCGGTAAACGAAAGCTCTGCTACAGTGGTCCATGCATTGGCATTCACTTCAGAAGTGGCTACCAGTTTCACATAGCGGGCCTTCACGGTGGGCGAGAAGACAACATCCTGTGCAGCGGTGCTGTTCACAAAGTTACCACTGGCTACCTGTGTCCAGTTGATGCTGTCGGTACTTACATGTACCTGGTACGCATTGATGCGTCCATTAACGCCCGATTGTCTTGGCAGATAGGTGAGCTTGCTCAGGTTATAAGCACCGCCGAGGTAGATGGAAATATAATGCGGCATAGGCGCAGTACTGTTGTACCATTGTGTATGCCAGAAGGTACTGTTGTTACCGTCTATAACATTGGTGGCGGGAGCAGTCTCTCCTACTGTTTCCTGGCTGTCGAACTGTGATACTCTCAACTGGGTACGCGGTATCAGCGTATTGCACGCACCAGCAACAGGCGGATTACCTGGACTGCCTGCACCAAAACCACCCATACCTGTATTGAAGGTACCAGACACATAATAGATTGTAGCGCCCTTCCTGCCGCTGCTATCGCGCGATACATAGATTGTACCTGCACCATCAGGCGAAGGATTGGATGGTGTTACATTGCTGATATTGCTCTTCACTTTCACCACCTTCGCAGAATCCCAGGTCAGCCCTGTAGCAGCTTCCCAGCCTTGTTTTTCTGCAGATGTATAATACAGCGTCACATTCAGGCTGCCGGAAGTATTGTTATTGGCAGGTGTGATCTTCAGTGTTTTGGAGGCGAGATAATGCACCTTCACGGTATCCCAGAACTGTATGGCACTGGTGCCCGCACGGTCTATCCGCACAGAGGTGCATCCATAGTCAAAGGCCGACAAGTTCTTCACTTTCGCGATGATATTACCGAGGCTATCTGTAAAGTACACTGTTGCATTAGGACCGAGATACTGTGTAGTGTTGGTATTCAGTGTACCCGCCACTGTTGTGACAGCAGGCCGTGTATTGAAGATCAGATTAGGTCTTGTAGATCCATAACCCGGAGCCGTGAAGCCACATCCCGCACCACTGGTCTGACGCTGGAAAGCAGTAGGGTTAGCCCCGCTCACAGAGATCGATGCTACAAGATTATCTCCCTGGTCAGTTCCATCCGGGTTGTTATAGCATGATTGTATGAGGATATTGGAATAACCATCCCAATAGAAAGGCTGTGAGAACGGAACCTGTATCCAACCAGTATCTGTCACGCTGATACTGCCGCTGTATACATTTGTAAGCGGGCTGTTATCAAATTGCGTATCCGTGAATGTAGGCTGTGAAGTAGTGCCTATCGCCATATTGAAATTCTGGAATGTGCTGGTAGTTGTAACTGTGCGCGAAAGCACACGATAAGCGATAGAATAGATATTACCCCGCTGCAATCCTGCTGCTCTCAGCTCATCCGCCGGATAGATAGTCTGGGTACGTTTATCAGACTGAGTACCATTGAACGGACTAGATGCGCTTCCACCCGTAGTGCCATTACCGTAGGTAAGGTTGATACGCGCCGTATCTCCTACAGGCGCTGCATCCGGGTAGTTGATATTCACACGGGCCGTTTGCGCAGACGGGTTAGCCATCGCATTCGTCGTGCCGTTGACGTTAAACGACAACAAAGCATACTTGCTGCCCGGGTCTGTTTTGCTGCCATAGACCCTGATCGTAACCATCCGTGGCGCAGTCTGCCCTGATGCGAAGATCAAAGTATCACTGGGCGTGGTAAAGCTGCCATTAGTGGTCACATCATAATCTACACCTTTTATTGCGGAAGATGTAGAGCCATTTACCAATTGTACATTTGCGTTGCCGGAAGGTGCAGGACTTATATTAAGATTAACAGTATAATCTGTATATGGCTTACAACCAGATTTGTTCACACCGCCAGCAGTGGTATTGACGGTACTCGCTGCAAAAGAGATCAGTGGTGTTATAGCGTTGTTGAATTTAGTGCCGAAAACGCCACGGCCATAAAAGCTCACGCGCAACTCGCTGCTGTCAGCCACCCCATTATTGTAAGCAAATATGTCTGTAATATCAGCGATGGTCGGAAGTCCGATGGAATACAGTGACCAATCTGTCATATTCTTATTGCGGTAGTATACGCCACGCGCTGTAGCAAGATATACAGATTCGTTAGTGGCATAGCGGTCTTCCAGCAACCGGATAACGTTCACCGGCGGCAACGTACCGCTGATGTCCGTAAATGTAGCCCCCTGGTCAGCAGAGCGATACACCTTACTCCCACAGGAGAGATAAACCACATTGGTGTCGCTTTTAATGGTAGTAACACTGGCGGCCACACTGGTTGCCACCGGTGCGCCCACGCTGGTGAAAGTAGGCGATGCTGCCAGCGCATTGCGGGAGCGGTATACCTTCTGATTAGTGGTAACATAATACACTACATTGGCGCTTGCATTGCTGACATGCAGTGCATTGATCTTCTCTGTGTTGTTCACCAGCTTCGTCCACGCCGGAGAAGCAGCGGTAATATTGGTGCTACGCCATAATCCGGTATCTGCAATGAATGCCGCAGCTACATTGGCTGGCGTGAATTCCAGCTCCATTTTGTTAGAGGCCTTGAATGGCACATTGTAGGAGCTTTCACTTCCGGTTACTGCCCTTCTGTTACCATTCTCATAATAATATACCTGACTATTGCTGTTATAATCAAACGCCGAACGTGAGCCCCAGTCACCGCCCCTGTTGGTGAACCAGGGATTGGCGGCATACTTGTAATACAACTCTCCATTGTCCTGCGTACCGATACTGATCATATCGCGGCGGATAGGGCTGTTGGAAGCGTGATACACTTCTGTTGACGAAAGCCCGTCGCTACGTGGTTTCCAGTTAGTGCCACCGTCTGTACTAAGCCAGACGCCGCCGTCGTTGTAGTTGAATACCTTACTCGTGTTATAAGGGCTTACTTTAATACCATGCATATCAGTATGTATCATGGTCCACCAGCCAGTCTGTATCTGCGTCCAGTTGGAACCACCGTTAGTGCTTTTCCATACGATGTGTCCTACGAGATAGAGTACGTCTGCATTTACAGGATCAGCTCCGATAGCGAAGTTGTAGTTACCCTGTCCATTGGAAGTACCATTGTAGCCTGTAAGGTTAGGCGCAACATCTCCTTTCACCTGTGTAAAGGTAGTACCACCATTTGTTGACTTATAAATCACCCCCCCGGATACGGCGTCGTTGGCGCCGATCATGCCAATGTACACACGGTTGGAGTCTGCAGGTGTTACCGCAATTCTGCTGCCATTAGCTCCCTTAGCAGGCAGTGTAAGTGTAACCGGCGTCCAGGTTTCTCCCATGTCAGGAGATACATAGAAACCGCCTGCCATATTCACTGCGAAGATGGTTGTGGTACTGTTGGAAGCTTTGTATGCCATGTCTGTAAACTGACCGCCACTGAGCTTGTTAGTCCAGGAAGTGCCACCGTCGGTGGTTTTCCATATACCATCATTGGTGGCTGCGATCAACACATTGTGGTTGGTGCGCGACATAAGCAGTTCTACCGCCATGCGGTTGCCGATGCTACTGTTGGCCGGCAGCCACGATTGCCCGCCGTCTGTGGTTTTGTAAACACCCAGCGACGTGCCGTAGTAGTTGGGGTCTCCTGTGCCGAGGTACATGATCTGATCATTGGTATGATCTATACACACGGAAGCGCAGGCCGCTTTAGGCAGCTCATCTGTACCCAGCAGCTGCCAGGTATTAGAGGTATCGATACTTTTCCAAAGGCCCCACACGCTGGTAGCGTAGACAGTAGCAGCGTTGGAAGGATGAAATTTCATTTGTGTAACACGGCCTATCCCGTTGATCTGTCCCGAAGAGTTGACCGGGAACAGCACGGGTCCTATATTCCGCCAGGCGCCATAGTTCTGTGCTACAGCTGATGCCGATAACAACAGGGCGGATAAAAACAGGGATATGTATTTACGTATAATCATTTCAATTATTTCGGTTGATGATTGGGAAATGGGTGATTTGCTTATTGCCATTGCTTGCCGGGGTTACCATTGTTCTTTTCCTGCTCTTTCTTATCCTTCGCCTGCTTCTCCTGAATGTTTGTTTTCAGCTGCTTCTGCTGCTGCCAGATCTGTACCTGCTTATCGCTGCTGAGAATGGAACCGTCAGGCTGCACATAGGGCAATACCTGTCTTCTCCACCACTGATACTTCTTGTAGGCAAAGCCATACTTGCGTGCATCTTCTTCCCTTTCCCGTTCTGCTTCAGACTCCTTTCTCTTGAAAATTCCCAGGAAACGACGTTTCCGCTCGGAGTTCTTTTTTACATCCAATATTTCGTCTTCCTCTACAGGCAATTCTTTTCCTTTCCAGAAATCATTGAAGGATTTTTCTATTACGAAGAAATTAACATTGGGGTCATCCAGCATGGTGACCCAATCAGGTGCTTTAACCTGCTGACGCGACTCATGGCGTTGTGCCGATACCGTTATACCGGACAGCAACAATACCATCAGCAGCGCATAATGCCATAAAGGCTTCCAGACAAATTGTGTTTTCATTATTCAGGTGATTTAAGAGTGATGAACATATTTTGGTTGGTGATAATCAGGGATGACCGCTGCAATGTCTTCACGATCCAGCTGGTATACCTGTTGAATATGAGTGGGCGTCAGCACCTCTTCCCGGCTGCCCTGCGCCACCATCCTGCCGTTGTGCAGTAACAGGATATTGTCTGCAAATTTCGCGGCGATATGAAGGTCGTGCAATACCGCCACGATCACCAGGTCATGCTGTTCCAACAGTGTTTTCAGTTGTCGCATCAACCTGAACTGGTAGTGCACATCCAGGAAGGTGAGCGGTTCATCCAGCAACAGGTAGCGGCAGGTATTGGCTGGTCTTTCCCAGATCTGCGCCAATACGCGTGCAAAATGTACCCGCTGCTTTTCACCGCCGGAGAGACTGAGGTAATCCCGTTCCGATAAGTCTTCCAGATCAAACAGCTGCATCGCCTCCCGGCAATAGCGTTTATCCGTCAGCGTTGGCTTCCCCTGGATATGCGGATAGCGGCCCATTAGTACCACCTCCCACACTTTGAGCGGGAAGGCCAGTTCCTGCTGCTGCGACAAGGCGGCACGGATCGCTGCCAACTCCTTTACAGAAAAATCAGCTATCGGCCTGGCGCCATATGTTACTATGCCCGATGCCGGCCGGAGCTGTCCCGCTGCGATCTTCAGCAACGTTGACTTACCTGCACCGTTGGGCCCCATCACCACATGCAGCCTGCCAGGCTCCCATTGTACGCTGATATCTTTCAGCAATACTTTGTTACTCTTTACACAAGTGATACCGGATAATACAAGCATCAGAAATAATATTTTTTCTTTCTCAGTAAAAAAATAAACACCGGCACGCCGGCAAAGGAAGTAACAATCCCTATCGGCAGTTCCGCCGGCCGCAGCAGCAGTCTCGCTGAGATGTCCGCCGCTGTCAGCAATACAGCACCAGCCAGTGCGCTACCTGCTACGAGATAACGATTATCGGCTCCTTTCCAGATGCGGAGAAAATGCGGCACTACCAATCCTACAAAACTGATCACACCCGTGAAAGCCGTTACCACGGCTATCATAATCACGTTAATGATCATCACCTCCCTTTTCAGCCGCCTTACCGCCACACCTGATAGCGCTGCCTCCTCTTCGCCCAGCATCAGCAGGTTGAGTTTTCCCGCACAAGCCATTGCGCGCCAGCAACACAGTACCACCACAATAGCGGTGATAATTACTGATTCCCAGCTGGCGCCTGACAAAGTGCCCAGGTTCCAGAAAGTGATGGAGCGGGCCTGTGGGTCCCGTGCGATGTAGGAAAGAAAACCGGTTCCGCTCAGGAACAACGCATTGACGGCAATGCCCATCAGCAATAAAGTAACGATGCCGGTCTTGCCCTCTTCTTTACCGCCCGATAATCCCAGTACCATAAAGGTGGCCAGCATGGCCCCTGCGCAGGCGGCCAGCGGTAACGTCCACACGCCGGCATGAAAGTGGAACATAGCGCCCGTTACAAAATACAGGGCGGCACCAAAGGCGGCACCGCTGGAAGTACCTATCAGTCCCGGTTCTATGATGGGATTACGGAACAATGCCTGCAGCAGCACGCCGCCCACCGCCAGCGCTGCGCCAGCCAGTAAACAGAATAATACGCGGGGCAGCCGTATTTCCATGAAAACCCGTTCATGCAACGTATACTCACTACCGTTATGAAACAGTTTATTGAATGCCCCGGTTATCTCCCCTACACTGATGTCTATCGCGCCCAGGCAGGCCGATAATAACACCGCTGCTACCAGCAGTATGGTCAGCAGGGGAAACACTCCACTATATGGCCTGTTTTGCATGTATCATTTTTTGCAGAGCCAGTACATTGGCGCCAGTACGTGGCCCCAGGTATATCAGGTCATGTTCTTCTACGCGGTAAATGCGGTTACTGCGCGCAGCTTTCGTTCCGGATACCCCCGGCAGCTCCTTGATTTTTTCTATAGATCCCAGCCTGTCGTAACCGTAATCTGTCAGTAATATCACATCGGGGTCTGCCTGCGCAATCAGCTCGGCAGAAACCTGCTGCATCCCTTTTGCCCCTCCGATAGGAATCGCGCCACCGGCCCATCCTATCATCTTCGCAGCCGTACTCTTTTGCGTTACAGCGAGATAGATATTCATGGCCCGGCCAAAATGAATGATCACTACACGCGGCGTATCCATATAACGCTTACTATTAGTTAACGCCTCATTCATCTGTGTATCGAGTATCCTGCAAAGACTGTCAGCCTGCGGTCCTTTCCCAAAGTAAGCCCCCAGCTCTTTGATCATGGCTTTATCCTGGTCTATCGTAAAAACACTGTCGGCAAAAGTTTTCATGGGGATCTTCATTTTCTCCAGCTGCTGCATTACCTGTTCAGGCCCAACATTGTTATCGTGGATCACCAGCGTGGGTTCCTGCGAAATGATACCCTCCGCACTCAACGCACGATGATAACCTACTGTAGGCAATGCCTTGATCGCCGGCGGATAAGTGCTGGAAAGATCTACTGCCACCAGGTTCTTTTCCGCTCCCAGCGCATAGATCACCTCATTGTACTGCTTCGCGAGACAAACGATACGGGTATTTCCGGGATGCTGCTCTTTATTACCAAATCTGCCACAGGCACACATCATCAGCAAGATGACCGGCAGTATATATTTATTTCTCATGACGATATTTTAAGGAGATAATTAACTTTTTCAGAATTTGTATGACAGATTAAAACCACCATACCATGTGGCTTTATAAGGACCAGGCAGATAGATATTCGGCGGCGCGGCACTATAGTTGGCATTCAGAAATACCAGCGTGTAGTACTTACTACCCGTGATGTTATTACCGCCTGCAAATACATCCAGGGCAAAATACCGGCCCAGGTCATGCCGGTAACCCAGCTTTGCCTGCAACAGCGTATAGGCATCAGCATAATGGGCGTTATCGTAAGTGATAGGCATCCTGTCCACATACTGCAATGTGGTATTCAGATAAACACCCCACTTTGAAACCAGATCCACGCCGGCATTGAACAGGTGCGGCGCGATGCCGGAAGCCTTGTTTCCGCTATAATCGATCGTTTTAGCGTTGTTGTTGTTATCGCTTTTAAACTGTTTATAAGTAAAGCTGGAATATGTATAGCTGACAAATGGCCTCACCAGTGAAAACACATGCGGGTGCTGCGGTTGCAACGTATAGGCAATATCGGCCTCCACGCCGCGGTTTTGTTGTCCACCGGCGTTCGTAGTCATCGTATATAGTACAGTTCCGGTATTATTGTCTGTAATAGCCTGTGAAGTGAGCTTGTCTTTGATCTCCATATCAAACACAGCAACCTGGAATGACAACCGTTTATCCAACAGGCTGCCTTTTGCCCCTACCTCATACTGTACGGCTTTTTCTGGCCGCAAACCTGTATTTACCTGTCCAATTTGTGGAATCACCACCTGCCCGGAAACTGGCGGCGAATACCCTTTACTAATGCCTGCATATACAGACACCATTTCATTCACGGCCTTGAGCACACTCACCTGTGGTGTCAGCACAGGTGTAAAGGTTTTATGCCCTGACTGATCCTTATGCGTAGGATTCGCGGAATTGGTAAGCCGGTCAGAGATACTGTACTCTATGTAATTATTGCTGAGACCCGCGGTAATGAGGAAGCCCTGCGGCAACTTCAGTTCCCATTGCGTGAAGAGGCTGTACTGCATAGTAGATAATTCCAGATCGCCGGTGAGTGGTCCTAGTACAGCGCTTGCGAGGGCATAGCTTTTCTTGAAAGAATTGGTTTTCTGGTATTCAGCCCCCACTGTACCATTCAGGGCGATTGTTCTGCCACTGAAACTCAATCCGAAAGCAGTGCGTGCACCGAAGTTCTGTGCCATATTGGACGAGAGCCCCGCTGCAAATGCCTGCGACTGTTTATACCCGCTGAAGTATGCGTTGGTGATGTTATTGACATGCGACGAAAAGGTATACTGATGGGAAAGCCCTGCACGGTATGTCTCAAAAGCTACATATCCTTTATTCTTCAGATAGGGTACTTCACCGGTATCCTTCCTCTGCGCAAACTGGCTGCTGTCGAGTTGTCCGGCCAGCTGGTCGTTGGAGTTGTTATAGGCGGCGTATACAGAAAACGTTTGCTTTTCATTACTGTGGAAGTCACCGATGAAAGACACGAAATCTTTTTTGGATGCGCTATTAATCCGATAACTATCGTAGTTCTGATGACCGTAGTTCAGCATAATGGAAGACTTATCGTCTGCATATTCAAGGCGGGTATTGGTTCTGAACAAACCATAGCTGCCTGCCAGCGTCTCCTGGGAGATACGGGTACCATAGACTGCGGGTTTGAGCGTATACATTTTTAACACGCCACCAATGCCGCTGCCATAGAGACTGGAAGCTGGTCCTTTGATCACTTCCATCCGGCCCAGGATGGAGAAATCTATATCATCCAGTATGGTGGTGCCTTCTGCATCAGTCACCGGAATACCATTGAGATAAGCCTTATAGCCGGTGCCATTGAAATTGGTACCATTGCCATAACCGCGAATAGTAATACGCTGGCCGCCAGCCATCGTTCTTTTCTCCATACGCACACCGGGAATGAGATTGAGTGCGTACTCCGGAAAGATGCCATCATTTCGTTGCAAATCTTTTCTGCCAAGAACAGCTACTGATTGTGGCTGCAACAGGTTACTACGTGGTTTCGCCGCATTGACGGACACCTCGCTGAGATTATAGGATGTAGCTGCGAGGCCAATCAATATCATCGGGTTATTCTCCTTTACACGTATGGCTTGTGGCTCATAGCCGGAAGCCATCACGAGTAACCGGTCGTAATGCACATTGATACTGAAACTGCCTGTAATGTCGGTTGTTGTCAGCAGCTGTTCGCCGGAATAAATAGCTGCGCCTTTTACGGGAGATAATGTGTACAGGTCATACACACGGCCTTTGAAGGACTGTTGGGCATAAGCGTGCAGTATGCATAGCAATACCACTGCCATCAAGGAGATTTTCTTCATTGTTTACTAGATGTTTGGTCGATATAAAATGCTCGTCGGTACTATCTATTCTATGGGCTAACTTCTGCAGATTCATTTTTCACAACGGGACCAGGTTCACAGGGGCGGTCAGATTTTTCATTGTTAGCTCGGATACTCAATTCAAACAAGGATAGCCATTCTTCACTAAAGCTAATGAAAAATTATCATGAAGTGTAATGTCAGGGGGACGATTTTTTACGTCTGAGGGTAAAAAACGACAGGGACACCTTAAAACAAAAGGCGCCCCTGTTATAAAAGCTACAGATATGATCAGAAGTTGGAAGAAACTATTTTCTTCGCTCTGTCAGCAGTGGCAAAGTCCATGGGGATTACGCCGAACCTGCCTTTGGCAGCATCTGTGAAATAACTGTCGAGTTTATGGTTGATGAAATCAGATACGGTAGTAATGCTGGGGATACCGAAGATCATGGATTTATAACCGCTGCTGAAGTTCACGTACATCACAGTAGTGTCGCCGGTTTTAGCTTCCGTCAGCAAACCATTGATAGTATTCCATTTGGCATTGTTATCGTCCGCTTTATACTGATCCTGAATACGCAGTTTTGCGTTGCCATTGTTAACGGAGAAGGTAGCATTATCTGCCCAGTTGGTTACGTTGATGCCTTTGGCGGCAGTGGCGCCAAACCTGCGTACCAGCACTATTTTGCCACGAACATTGCCCAATGTGGGGATAGTTTCACCAAGATACCACCTAGAAGGATTTTTAGCTACATAAGCGTCAAAAGTAGCTTCAAAGGAGCGGGTGTTGTCGGTGGGATCATACTCTTCCTTTACGCTCATGAGAATTGTTTCGCCAGGGTTGCTGTTCAGGAAGGCGTTACAGGCATTGAGCACATCGTCGAAGTTCAGGTTCTGGTATATAGAACCGTGGTGAATGGCGAATGCATTACCGATGTGGCGGCAACGTACATCCAGAAAGCGGATACCGCCATTCAGCTGATCAGCGATGCTGAGTGTCTGGGTTTTAGCTGTACCCGGGAATGGCTCGTTACGCGCACCCGAATCATGTGTACCCGGAACGGATATACGGGAAAGTGAATAATAGTCCGGCAGAGTGGTCATCCAGTTATTTAACGACCAGGATGCCATCACGGCGCCGGCATGTACAGAACGTTCTGCCGCTAAGGGTTCAATACCGTTCATGTCTTTCTTACAGGAAACAAAGGTTACGGAAAGCAGGGCTGCTGCGGCCAGAGAGATTTCAGACAGTTTCATAGTAGTTTTCATTTGTTAACAAAAAAAGAGACTGCATAAATAACACATCACACGAAGGAAATGATTAATACTGCAGAAGGTTAACAATTTTATAATGACTTTCTGTTTTTGTAATATTGAATGATAAACGATAACCATGCAAGGACTCATTCTATCCCTGGGCGCGCCCAATGATGCAGCTGGCCGTCTCAGCGAAATGGCCACCGACAGGCTGAATGCCGTGATACAGTTGTACCGCTGTAATCCCGGCTATCATATTATTTGTACCGGCGGCAAGGGAGAACACTTCAATACAGCGTCGTTGCTACATTATGACTACTCCTACCAATATCTCCGGCAGCATAGTATACCAGAAAGCGCCCTCCTTCCCGGCGTGCCTTCCACGCATACCATCGAGGATTTTACACTATCACGGGAACAGCTACACGCAGCAGCCCCGGAAGTGCTGATCGTAGTCACTTCAGATTTTCATATTGCAAGAGCCCGCCTTATTTATAACCGATATGTGCAGTATGCGCCGGTTGTATTCTGGGGAGCGCCGTCCAGCATGGGAGCAGATCAGCTGGCAGCATTACAGGCACATGAACTGAAGGCCATTGCCCGGCTGGAAGCGGCACAACAATGATCATCAGGCTGCCGCAGGCAGGAGGAAATGAAACGTGGTACCCGCGCCCGGAGCACTTTTCAGATGGATACTCACCTGGTGCAGCTCAAGTATCTTTTTCACAATAGCCAGTCCGAGACCCATACCGTTGCCTTTTTCGCCGGATGCGGGTAGTTGTTTGTATCGCTCAAAAATATAAGGCTGGTCATCCGGATGTATGCCAATACCATTATCCGAAATGGCAATCTCCACACCGCTGGCTTTCTGTTGAAGCGCGATAGTAATACGACCTCCATGACCTGTAAACTTCAAGGCATTGTCCAACAGGTTACGAATCACACGTTCCACCAGCGCGATGTCTGCAAATACCGGTGGCAGGTTGTCCGGCGCTTTTACCTCCAGTATAATATCCTGTTGTTTCGCCAGTATCTGGTATTGCATCATCACATCAGACACCAGCTCATTCAGCAGGAACACTTCCTTGATGGGCTTCACCTGGTTGGCTTCCAGCTTGGCGTATTCAAACAGCTGCCCGATGAGATGCGACAAGCGGTTGGAGCTGGTATAGATAATATCAAGGTACTTTTTCCGGGTGACTTCGGCCAGGTCGTTGCCTTTAATGACGAGGGTTTCAATATATCCCTGCATGATAGCCAGCGGACTTCTGAGATCATGCGATACATTGGCGATCAACTCCTGCCTCAGTTTATCCGTTGCTGTTATTTTCTCAATATTATCCACAATTACGTCTGCCATTTCATTGAAAGTAGAAGTAAGCAGACCGATATCGCCACCGGCATGGCCGGTGATGCGCGCAGTAAGGTCGCCTTCCTTGAAACGTCTTACCACAGCGGCAATACGTGAAATGCTGTCAGTGATAAGAAAAAAGGTAATCAGCCCTACAAGACAGGCTACGCCCAATGTTACAAAGAAAAGCGTGGAACCCAGACTGAACACAAAACTGTTACTCAACGCCGCGATGGCTTCGTCTTGCTTCTCGCTAGCCAGTATGGCATATACGTAACCAGACAGCCGGTTATTTTCATATACCGGCGCCGCAGAAAAAATACTCTGCCGGTCAGGGTTCTTGGGGTTGTCGCCGGAGATATACTTCTTTCCGCCTTCACTGATGAACTGTTTTACCGGTGCGAGATTTACGGAATATCTTTTCACAGTTTTATCCGGCACCACAAAATCAGTGATCCTACCGGTGGTATCCAGCAGATATACTTCCACGCTGGGATTGATTACCATGATAGAATGAATAATATCGTGCGTTACAAGCGTGTCCGGGTGGCCATTCCTGATGGGCTGTGTAGATTCCACCAGATGGGCCGCCGTGGAGCCGTAAAGTTGTTGATTGGCTTCATTAAAATATTTACGGGAGATGTTAGTGGCAATGATCACATACACAATTCCCAGGATGATAAGCAGTGCGGTGAATGCCGCCGCTATCTTCCAGAACATCCTGTTGCCACTGATCGTTTTTATTGGCATGATTGCATCATTTAAAGTTCTTCATTAAACCGATAGCCGATACCCCAGGTAGTAAGTATATAAATAGGGCTGGAAATATCTTTCTCTATCTTCGTACGCAGACGATTGATATGAGAATTGACCGTATGTTCATATCCTTCAAAATCATACCCCCATACCAGGTTCAGCAGTTGTTTACGGCTGTAGCTCTTACCAGGATTGGATGCGAGCAGTGTCAGCAGGTCAAATTCACGGGGCGATAGCTCTACGCGTTGATCATCCAATGTTACTTTTCGTTTGTCTATGTCAATCGCAAGGCCACCAGACTGTATATGTAGCGGATCGGCATCCTTTGCGGCCTGGTGCACTTCTTCATTGCGGCGGAAAATTACTTTCACCCGTGCTACAAATTCGCGGACGCTGAAAGGTTTGGTAAGATAATCGTCAGCCCCGGTTTCCAGTCCCATCACTTTATCGATCTCTTCCGATCTTGCTGTCAGCATCATCACGGGTGTCTGGCGGTCCGTCATGCGCAAACGCCTGCATACTTCCATGCCGTTCATACCGGGCAACATCAGATCGAGGATGATCAGATCGAAGCGCTGGCTGGTAGCAAGGTCTAACGCTGCGACACCATTCCGTTCGCAGGTGATATCGCAGGGCAGATCACCCAGGTGGATCATCAGTAACTCCAGGATATCCGGATCATCTTCTATTATCAGCACTTTCTTCATGTGATCATCATTTTAGCGTCCACTGCAACAAAAGTCTGCTTTTTTCAGATGCAAAAACCGCCGTGATACTTTTGTTATAATTCTGCAACCACCTTGGGATAAGAAAACAATTGTTTTGTAGGTGTTAATCAAAACAATAATTATGAAAGCAATTACCTATTCCATTGCTATGGCCGGTATACTGGCCTCCCTGGCCTCCTGTAAAGATGACAACATGGCAATGCCATCGGATATGCCTTACACTTTCAAAGTAGAAAACGTGCAACAGGTACAGCCTTTTGTGCAGACAGGCACCTTCAAAGGCGAGGGTACACCGCCGGTGATTAAGCCAGGGCAAAGCGTGAGCTTCACCTTCTCTGCCGGAAAAGGCCAGGCATTGAGCTTCGCCACCATGTATGGCTGGAGTAATGATCTCTTCTTTGCACCCGCCAATCCTGGAATAGCTTTATATGATCAGAGCGGTAATCCTATGGAAGGAGATGTCTCTTCCCAGATCCGGCTCTGGGATAATGGCAGCAAAATAAACCAGATGCCCGGCGCCGCCAATCCTCATAACAGCGCAGATCAGAATGGTGTTGTAACAGAAGTAAACGGTGCGGATGCACAGGGTTTCACTTACCTGCCCGCCAGTAAACTATTGAACGCTTCTTTGAAATATAACCAGAACGCTACTTTCACTTTGACCCTCAAAAATATTTCCGGCGGTACAGCCAACGAAACACCTGTCAGTCCCGGTGTATGGGTGATCTCCAATTACCTGGGCGGTAACCTGCTGAATAAAGCTCCGTTATACGCCTCCGGGCAGCCTACTGCCAATGGCCTGCAACCACTTTCTGAGAAAGGAGATAACAGCGTGCTGGCTACTTACCTGAACGCACACACGCAGGTAGCTACTGGTCTTTCTCCGGTTGTTGTAATCGTTTATAATGGTAACACCAGGCCCATCTTCACACAGGGCGCCGCGGACCCCGGCAACGGCCTGGCAGATATTGCACAGGAAGGTAACCAGACCGCTTTGGTAGCATCATTGCAAAAAGCCGCCGGTGTAAAACATGTGTATGTATTATCGCCTTCAGACAAGCCCGTAACGCCCGGCAGCAGCGCACAAGCTCAGATTGAAGCTGCCCCTGGCGACAAGCTCGCCTTTGTAACAATGTTTGGCAGCAGTAACAATTGGTTCTATGCATTTGACGACATGGGCATCCTTGTTAACGCCAGCGGAGATCTTACTGGGAATGTGAAATTATGGAATGATGGCACCGAAGTTGATGAATATCCCGGGGCAGGCAACCATCAACCACAATTCAATCCCGGCTCTAAAAATCCCGCCAGCAAGCCCGTTATGGAAGTGGATAAAAGCCTGTATCCATCTCTGCCGGCTATAAAGGATGTCATTAAAGTAACGTTCACCAAATAAAGGATCAAAAACCAACCAGTATGAAAGCAATCGCATGGATGATCATTTTTATCGCTGGCACATTGGGACTCAATGCGCAGCAGATGCCTTCAGGTATTATAAAAGGGGCTATGGCGCCTGATTTCATGGCTAAAGACCAACATGGGAAAACGATCTCACTGAAAGATCAGCTGATGAAAGGACCAGTAGTGCTCGTATTCTATCGCGGACAATGGTGCCCTTACTGTAATAAAGCATTGAAGCAACTGGAAGATTCATTACCAATGATAAAAGCGAAAGGCGCAGGCGTTATAGCAGTGTCGCCTGAAGTTCCGGAAAATGTCAATAAAACCGTGAAGAAGACGGGCGCTACCTATCCTGTCTTGTTTGATGATGGAATGAAAATTATGAAACAGTATGATGTGGCCTACGACGTAGACCCCAAAACGATAGAGAAATACAAGGGCTACGGCATTGACTTTAACACCGCCAATGGTAGCAATGGTGCGCATCTGCCGGTTCCGGCCGTTTTTGTTATCAATAAAAAAGGCGTGGTTACCTACCGGCATTTTGATCCGGATTATAAGAACCGGGCAGCCGTATCCACTATATTGGCGCAGCTGTAATTGTTTTGATTTGATTGATCATCCGGATGATCAGTCAAATCAAAATATCAATCTATGAAAATGTGGTACTGCAAAGAAATTATAATTCCTTGAATAACCTGGGAAGAAAGAAAAGAGGATATAACAATAGAAACAGATTAGGGAGCCACCAGGTAATGCTGAATTCTCCGGCTATTGCCCAGTACGCAATCGCCTGCAGGCCGGAAATACTTGTCAGCAACAGCGAGACAAATGCCCACTTTCTCCAGTCTGTATTATTTTTTTGTTGCAGATAAATACTGAAAAGCCCGCTGCCGGAAACAATCATATCTAACGGAAAAAATGACCAGTTCCAGTTGACCATTACCGGAGACTGATAATTATTATAGAGATATTCAGCTGGTATGAGATGTAAGATGGTGATCAGCCAATAGGTAATGAAACCAATGTCCACCAGCAGGAAGCAATAACGAAGTCGTTTCATTGAGCGCGGGTCCAGGTTTCCGTTTGATGAAAAATTCCCCAATATCCACGGAGCATCAGGGTGTTATTGTCTTTGAGCCACATCATACATTTATAGCGTTTGCCTTCCGTAGGGTCATAAACGGTGCCTTCTTTCCATTGATTATCTCTATAATTGAAATCTTTCAGGATAACGAGGTTTATCAGTGGTTCCGACCTTTTGCTTTTGTCAGGATTTTCCGAATCTGTGAGCGGATGGCCATTTTTGTCATTGGGCTCTTTCAGCCATACCACTTTCCCATAATACTTTCCTTTTTCCGCGTAAATTTCGGTAATCCCTTTCTTATCCTGCGAGTACCATTTACCCAGGATCTGCTGTTGGGCATGGGCACAGATGCTGCTATACAACAATAACAGCGCAAAGAAAATCTTTTTCATCTGATTATATTTCGCGCCAAAGCTACTATCCGCATATGAAATAAATTTTGACAAAGGTCAAAAACGAGTGGGAGATTATCTGTTTCTACGAATACGGCTCAATGTTTCCTGAGACATACCAAGATAACTGGCGATATGTCCTAGCGAAACCTTTTGCAGGATGTGAGGCTGTTCATTTAACAGTTTAATGTATCTTTCCCGTGCAGAAAGATTTTGTAATGAAAGCGTGCGCTCCTCCAGTTCGACATAATACCTTTCAGAAAGCAGCCGCCCTACAATGTTGAACTCCGGAAAACGGCGATACAACTCCTGCAAGTGATCATAGCTGATGCCCTTAACACTGGCAGATTCCAGTACTTCTATATTTTCCACAGCAGGGTGTTGCGTTACAAAAGAAGACATAGATGTCACCACATCCTGTTCATATGCAAACCAGGTCGTGATATCCTTTTCTCCCCGGTGATAAAAACCCCTCATGACGCCTTTCTCTATAAAGTAAATGTAACGACAAGGTTTCCCTTGCTCTGCCAGCAGTACACCTTTTGGATAATCAACAGAGAAAACCATTTCTATCAGGGCATCAATAACTGATTGGTTCAGCGGAACAAGATCAGCCAGCATGGTAATTAATCGTTGCATATGATGGATTGAGCGCCGATAAAGATACAGATTGCGCTGGATGCTGCCGATAGTCTTTTAAGTTAATGGGAGATAATAATGGCTCAATCCGAATACTATTCTAACAGATCGGGCTATTACAACGATAAAACAGGTTTAATCTTTGTAATAGCCCGGCATGCTAAATTTTAATTCGTTGATACCAGCAATTTATTATCTATTGCTCTTTTGATGAGCATAGCAGTATTGCGGGCATTGAGTTTGCCGAGCAGGTTTCTGCGGTGGCTGTCCACCGTATCCGTGCTGATGAACAGTTTTTCAGCGATCTCGTGATTAGTGTGACCGTTAGCGATGAGCCATAATACTTCTTTCTCTCGTTTTGTAATGTGGAGGTGTTGTGCTCTGGAGTGAGGAGCTTCATCTTTGAGCAGTTGTTCCAGTTCGGGAGACAGGTAAGTGTGACCTTCGTATACTTCGTGAATGGCATGCAGGATCTCTTCCTTATCGGCATTCTTCCTGAGGCAGCCGTTGGCGCCACTTTCAAGCATGGCGGCGATGTCGCTGTATTCCTTCCAGTAACTGAGGCCCAGAACCGTAATCCTGGGATAACGTCTTTTAATGATGGCACATAATTCAGCGCCACTGATGTCTGGCAGGGTGGTATCCAGCAGGATCACATCCGGTTTGTGGTTCATTAAATAATGGAGGCATGACTTTCCTGTTCTGGCATCACCGGACAGTTTTATATCTTCTACGGGACAGAGCAATGATTTCAACCCCTCCAGGATCAGGGGATGATCATCAACAACATATAATCGGATCATGGTTTTTCAGTTTGCTGTAACGTTGGTATGCATGGCGTAATAGCGTACCGGGTCCGTCCCATGTACGACTCTCATTTACTATTAACTGTAATATAACAAAAATATATCAGGATATATGCTTCATGATCAGTTTAGGCAATCAGCATACTATCGCTCCATGAGGGCGTTGTGTTGGCATCAAGAAAATTAATCAGTGTGAGACCAATACCGGCAATACCTTCCAATACGTTATAACTGTCGGTGTAGTCAGGATGATGAAAGAATTTATAACCGGCGGGGCCATCTGCCCAGGTATTCATTTCCAGGGTATATTGTAGCCATTGTTTAGCGCCATCCTTCAGTACAGGATCGGCGGTAGTGGTGGCAGCCTGGTTAAGGATAAAGGCAATTCCCGCGCTGCCGTGACACATGCAGGCATCATGTACAGCGCCGTTCTTTTGATCGCGGTGCTGAACAATGTTCTTGAAAATGCGGAGTGCTTCTTCTTTGTAATCTTCCCGCTGCAGGCGCATACCAATGCCTGACAGGGCGGTGGCGATGCCCAGATCGCCGTAGCACCAGCCCAATCTGCTGTGCGAATCGTTCACTGACTTGCTATTAATATCTACTACTACAGGGTATAAAGAGTGTCCCGGGAGCGCATTAGCGTTCTTCGCAGACAACAGCCATTTTACGCTGTCTTCTATTAATGGTTTCACGATGTCTATAGCGATGCCTTTTTCGTATATGCGGGCCAGTATGGCCATGATGGCAGGTACGCCGTGTGCCAGGCCGAGGTTGAAGAGGTCTCCGTCTGTGTTCTTTTCGCTCATACTGGAGAAGTTGTCTTTCCAGCTGATGCCGTAAGGTGTAGTGATGGCAGTCTTTTTCAGGTAATTTACCAGCGATGTCAGCTTTTCAGCTGCGTAGGGGTCAGGGAGTCTTTCCAGGAAATAAAGCGCGGTGCCCACGCCCTGGTGCAGGAAATCGTTCCGTCCTTCCTGCATTTCCGCCTCCATAAATTCTCCAACAGTGTGATCAATTTCTTCAAAAGCATTCTCCACATCCCCTTCATCAATATAACCGAGCTTTGCCAGGTGGAGGATAGTCCAGGCGATACCTGCAATACCACCGCAGTGCGAACCATTCATTGGCTGCTCTGACAGTGCCGATATGCTGTTCTCTATGAGGGCATATACTTTGTCGAGATGCGTTTCGTTGCCTGTGTATTGAAAGTAGTAGGCATAGAACAAAGCGCAACCGGTATAGCCGCCTAATAATCCTGCATGTTGGTCTGTTGTAATAAATCTATCCAGCTCATCGCTGATCCGTTGTAATACCGAAGATGCTTCTTTGTTATAATCCATATCTTAAAATACATTATAAATATATAATGGCAAAACATGCAATAAACTTTTTCAGATTTACCGCATGTTTTGCCATGTGCGAAAAGTTGTTACTACAGGTTAGAACCGGCAGGAATCAACGCTGCAGCGAGGAGCTCCCTGGCTCATGTCGTCAGGACATGCTTTGAAGGTGCAGAGCAATGTAGCTACTAATTTGGCGCCTTCAGCGTGACCTTTCGAAAAGCTGGCGATTTTAATCTTGCCGAGGCTTAATCTTTTCTCTGTAAGCTTTTTCATAAATAGTTTTTAAAGTGTGTACAGAAAAACAAGACAATCAGTAAATTACTGATTGTCCCTCCCACTGTGAGTAATGCTTAGCAAGCATTCCTTGAGATAGGAGGAGTGCATTTAGCCATCAGGCTGCAGCCAGTGTAAGTAGGAGCTTTAACTTCAGCAGCTTCACGGCCATTCAGTTTAGCAACTTTAACTTTGTTCAGGACGAGTTTTTTCTCAGTTGACTTTCTCATAATTGTGTTTATTGGTTGAGATTAAAAAATGCTGGCAAATATTTGTTATAAAATGAGGGTGTTTTTGCTATAGGTTTCTGTTCATAGGTTTTACATATGGATTACAGGAACATTTCAAAAGTAATCAGAAAGGAAGATATAACAGCTCACGTAAAACCGGGATTTTTTATTTTTTTTCATTCAAAGTATGATGATGATTGTTTTTGCTTTGTATAATGAAAACAACAGTCGAAAACAGAAGCAGATGATCTGAGCATATAATTTCGGAACATAGTACATCTTTCGCTCATTACCTTCATCATATTCAGTAAAGAAAAATCAATGTTATTGCCTATTTTCATGATCTTATTTAACATGCCAATATGAATATTGCCGAAGACTTTTATTTAGTACGAACACCTATACTTCCTGTAGAATTCCCGGAACAACTCAACAACACCAGCTTTAATGAATTACCGGACGCGATAAAAAATATTTTCCAGGATGATCTCTTACAGGAAGCCATCTATATTGCATCTCCTGAGCTTTACCAGGAATTCCGTAAGTGGCAGGAGGGGCGCCTTACAGGAGAGAAAGATGTGCAGAAACTCACGTCAGCGCTTTTCCGTTATCTTCTGCGTATGAGCAGCCGCTGTACGCCATATGGTCTTTTTGCAGGCTGCGCTACTGGTCATCCCGGCGATGTTACCAGTATCACACTGCACGACAAAACGCAACATAAAAAGCACAGCCGGCTCGACATGAACTATGTAGCAGAACTAGCCTCCATGATTACCTCCATTCCGGAGATACAGGAACAGCTCCGCTATTACCCAAACAACTCTCTATACAGAACAGGGAGTACCTACCGCTATGCCGCTTTTACGATAAAAAACAAATTCCGCAACTACTATCTCACTTCTGTAAATGCAAGTGAATACCTGGAAAAGATCTTCCAGGTTGCGGAGAACGGTGCTACCCTCACGGATATACGTAGTGCTGTCATCAGTGAAGATGTTACGGGCGAAGAAGCCGAAGAGTTCATCTCAGAACTGATCAGCAGCCAACTACTGGTAAGCGGGCTGGAACCCACCGTTACCGGCGACGAGTTCTTCCAGCTGCTGATACGCAAACTTGAAATGCTGCAACACACAAACGAATATACAAATGTGTTACAACGTATAAATGGGTTGCTCAAAGAACAGCAGACCGGTACCAGTAAATATGTAGGGATACATTCACTGGTGAAGTCATTACTTACTGATACTACCAATAAAGACCTGATACAGACAGATCTCTTCCTTTCCACTACCAGCAACACACTGGGCAGCAAAGTAATCAGCGATATTACCCGGCAGGTAAACCAGCTTTGGAAGCTGGCCCGGGCTAATAACAACGGAGATCTCCGGCAGTTCTGCAATTCCTTCCGGCAACGTTATGAAGAACAGGAGATACCGCTCACACTCGCACTCGACACAGAATCTGGTATTGGCTATGCGGGGCATAGCGGTAGTCATACTGATCATACGCCGCTGGTGGATGATCTTGTTACGCCGCCCTCCGACAGAAACGAGACGATGAACCGCAGCAAGATGCTGGAGTTTCAGTTACAGCAATTGCATGCATGTCTGCGTGAGAACAAACAAGAGATCGTACTCACCGACGAGCATCTCGGGCAATTGAAGGAAACAGATACGCCACGCCTGCCCTACAGCATGTACCTGATGGGCAGTATACTGGCCGGCAGCGCGGCTGCCATCGATGCCGGCGAATACCTTTTTGAAATGAACGGATGTAGCGGCCCTTCGGCTGCGAACCTCCTGGGACGGTTCTGTCATGGCGACGAACAACTCACAGCACACGTCAATGCCTGCCTGAGAGCAGAAGAGCAACATGATCCGGAATGTATCTATGCTGAAATCATTCACCTTCCCGAATCACGCACCGGCAATATCCTGATGAGGCCCCGGTTACGCTCCTATGAAATTGTGTATCTCGCTAACAGTGATGCTCCCGCTGAGTACCAGATTCCGGTATCCGACCTCATGGTGAGCGTGCAGCGCGACAAAGTTGTGTTGCGTTCCCGCCGTCTCAACAAACGTGTGATACCCAGACTCAGCACTGCCCATAACTTCCGTCATGGTCTGCCTCTCTATAAATTCCTTTGCGACCTGCAAACACAGGATCTCCATGCAGGCCTAGCCTGGGGTTGGCAGATACCCGGCAATGAGCGCTTCCTGCCGAGGGTACGCTATGGCAACATCATTCTCAGTAAAGCACAATGGATACTGAACAAAAAAGATTATCCCGGCCTGAAGAAAGATAATACCACCGCATATGCAGAAACATGCCGCGAGATGCGTAAACAGCTCCAGCTTCCCCGCCATATAGTAATCGCGGAAGGCGACAATGAGCTGCTGATAGACTTTGAAAATGAATCAAGCCTTCACCTCCTCGCCACCACCTTGATTAAAAAGGAGCAGCTAGTATTACAGGAGTTCCTCGGCACCCCGGATAATTGCTGGATAGAAAGCGCTGGAGGAAAACATACCAATGAATTTATCATTCCCCTGAGAAATGCAGATAAAGCAAATGAAGCGGCCTTT
>NZ_DATLKJ010000084.1:0-75858 GCF_035538455.1 Chitinophaga sp. | reverse complement strand
CAGTGATCGATAACCATACCATAGCCATTGGCTATCACTCCTACATGCAAGGGCAATACATCGGCATCCCCGGCAAACAGGCATTGCGTTACGAGCAGATCATCCAGCTCTTTGCCATCACGCCAAATGGGATAGGAACGGCGTAAGTTTTTATCATCTATATATGAATAATTCGGGCTACCTGTAAATCGCAACCCTGCTATGGTTACATGACTAACCTCCGGTTGTATCCCTTTTGCTTCTTCTCCACCTACACCTGGCACAAGCGGGGTTGCTGTTACCACAATAGGCATCCTTTGCGGAGTCCATCCCGCATCGTCGGGCATAACATCTGCACGGATGACGAGACGGTTTTCAAGGGTATACTTATCATTAGTAAATAAAACGGTTTCAGTTAACAGGTGTATACCTTCCGAGAGTGTGATAGTGGTGGAGCCCTGCTCTTTGTTGGCATTTACGCGCTTCGCCGCCTCCAGGATGGTCTTTAATGGGAGTGCCTTGGTTCCGGGATTGACATCGTTGCCGGTTTGAGGATTAATGTAGAGTTGTTCCGCACGCGCCGTCAATGTTGTTATGATAAGCAATAGGTGGATGAGTATGTTCCTGATCATCTTTAGTCTTTTAAATGGTAGTATAGTTGTCCCTGAAATAGTTTTGTCAGCAAAGATCTGCATAACTATTCCCCCTTTTGTAAAATTAGAAAATGACCATTTTCGAAAATGGTCATTTTGGACTAAAAATGGTCATTTACACATGGCCCTGGTATTTTTGTGGGGTAGTACCTGTGAATTTTTTAAAGAACCGGTTAAAGTTGGAGGGGTCAGAAAAACCGAACTCGTAGGTAATTTCTTTCGCTGATTTGTTAGAGAATAATTGTCTCTTTATTGCTGAGATCAGTTTATGGTGAATCATTTGCTGCGCAGAAAGACCACTGTATTGTTTGCATAACTTATTAAGATGACCGGCACTGATATTCAGCATTTTTGTATACGCTGCGACACTATGACGGGTCATATACTGCGCTTCCAATAGAGATCGGAACCTGTAAAAATCCGGACATATATGGGTATCGTTCTGTAGCTTGTAAATGGCGGCGTAAAAACGGTTGAGAACGACGAGTAGTTGGTATAGAATAGCTCTTATTAAATGGTTGCTATCATTCTGGAGGTGAGAAAATTCTTGCGCTATTGCAAATACAAGTTCGATGCATTGGCCAAATGCGATGTCGGACATCTGCATGGCTGTTGGTCGCAGATATTGATGAAAGTATTGAAATCTGTACAAGAACAGTTCATCTGCGAAAAACAGATAAAGGAAGTCTTTTTCAAAGAATAGCGTATAACCACTTACTGCTTCTTCAATTGCCCAATGTCGCACTTGCCCCGGGCTGGTGAAGATAACAGTCCCTGGGGCTATGGGTATTTTATTTTCATCTAATGAAAAAATGCCGCTACCCCTTTCTATAAAAAGAACCTCGTAAAAGCTAAGCTGATGTCGTGTACTATCCAGTACAAAGTTCTCTAAAGTTTCTATACGGCCAATGTCTACCAATAGTTCCCGCCCATGTTTATAAGGAAGGAAGTGATAAGTCTTGATCATGGTAGTGGATGCTTTTTCTTTTAATTCAATGCACTGGCTCAAAGCTATACAAAACAAATTAAAAGTGGGGGCAAGGTGGAGGTTTTTCCCGGGAAGAGATAAAAAGAAGAAACGCCGGAAATAATCTCTCCGGCGTTTCTTCTTTTGACATAAAATTTAGCAGGGGTCTACCCGCCAGTGTGCTGGCTGCGCCCTGTCCTGTAAATGACGTACTCTCGCAACATGTACCGGATGATGTTTACTTGCGCAGGCAGCTTCTTTAGCTTTCTGCTGAGTAGGAAAAGGATCGGATTCTTTTCCGTCAACTACGATCACATAATGGGAGGTAGGCACATGCTCACTTGATGCATGGGGTCTGTGTTCAACGTAAGATGCAGACATAAATCTTGAATTTTATTTACTGAATACCCCAAATGTCGTAGTTGCCTGCCAGGCTTCCTTACGGGTTCCCATAGTCATATCACTGGCGGCATACATCTTTGTTCAGTGCGCACGGCGTTGGATCGTATTCACACGAACTGCGAAGACTTCTCATACTGTCTTTATTATTTTTGAACAAACCTGACTGGAATTCCAAAAATGCACGCCCTTATCCCTCATTTCAATTGACAGGATATATTTCAATCTTTTGTTCATTGTTATTAAATCCACCTATTATGAAAACTTACCTGTTTACTTTTAAACAAGCTTTAATGCTTGGTATATGGTTAACCCTCTGCATATTTATAACCCCCACATCAGTACACGCGCAGAAAATATACGCCAACCGGCAGACTAACAAAGTAAATGGTTTATGTCTCTTTTGCAGTGTAACTAATCCTGAAAATGCCGTCAACAGCAACCTGGATGACTATGCCGGTTTTGTTATTAACCTGGGCTTGCTCGGAGTAAGCATAGAAGAGACGTTAATATTCCCGGACACCAGCACAGCAGGATGTGATTCCTTGCTCATTGGCATCGGCAGCAGCAATCCCATATTATCGGTCAATCTTTTTGGCGATGTAACCGTGGAAACATACTACGGCAACATTGCCAACAACGATACAAAAGTGTTGACGGCCGGAATTTTACGGCTGCTCAACAATAATACCCGGGCAGAAGTAATGTTGAAACCTGCTGCACGTTTTGATCGTGTAAAAGTAAAGCTCACCAGTAGCCTTGTTGGGCTCCTGGAAAGTTTCCGGCTGTATTACGCTTTTCATCAGTCTCTTGCCCCGGCCGCACCGGCGATAGCGCCGGCCGCACCAAACATATGTAGTGGCGATACCATCCAGCTGACGGCTTCCGCTTCCATTGGAAACGCGATAAACTGGTATAGCAGCGCTACAGGCGGAACGCCCGTCGCAACCGGGAACATACTTAAAATTACTCCCACCACCACTACCACCTATTATGCACAGGCAGATAGCAATGGTTGCACCAGTAGCCGCACAGCGGTAACCGTGACCGTAAAGGCCAGACCAGCCGCTCCGTCAGTCATTCCTGCTGCGCCATCCATCTGTACCGGCGACTCCGTAGCACTTAACGCAACCGGTACAGGTATCAAATGGTACAATGCAGCTGTTGAAGGAACCCAGCTGTTCAACGGCAACACCTACACTGTAAACCCCGCAACCACTACCACCTATTATGCACAGGCAGATAGCAATGGTTGTACCAGTAGCCGCACAGCAGTAACCGTGACTGCAAAGGCCAGACCAGCTGCTCCGTCAGTCATTCCTGCTTCACCATCCATCTGTACCGGCGACTCCGTAACACTTAACGCAACCGGTACTGGTATCAAATGGTACAACGCAGCTGTTGAAGGTACGCTGCTGTACAAAGGCAACACCTACCCTGTAAACCCTGCAACCACTACCACCTATTATGCGCAGGCAGATAGCAATGGTTGTACCAGTAGCCGCACAGCAGTAACTGTGACTGTAAACCCGGTACCTGGAAGCCCCCATGCAGTCAATGATAGCATCTTTATCGATAAGGGCGATACCGCCACGTTATCAGTGACAAGTATTCCTCTGTTTACCATATTGTGGTACAACGCACCTCAGGGAGGCACACTGCTTTTTACCGGCAATGACTTCCGTGTCAGTCCTGTAGCCAATACTCCTTACTATGCTGCTTATCGCAGCCCGGCCGGTTGCGAAAGCAGGGTACGTACGCAAGTATGGGTACTATTGTTATCGCCGTGCAGTGTGGCGCCACTCAAACCAATTGCTTATTACCCCATGAATGGCAATACCAATGATGCCACACCCAATGGTAACAACGGTATTCCATCCGATATTTCATTTGCCAATGATTCCATATGTAAACAAGCCGCCATTTTCAATGGTACCAGCAGCAGAATACAATTGCCGGCAACTACTACTCCGACAAGCGAAATAACGTTTGCCGCCTGGATTAACTTTTCAGAATTCAATTCTGGCTTCATAAGTCCATTGATTGCAAATGGTAATGCGATTAATGCTGGAAAAAGCGGTTGGGTAATAGGTGATTCCTTTGGTTCCCTTCAGATAGTTTTTTGGACCACTAACGGTCGGGTCAATTTTCGGGAGCGTGTAATACAGGAACTAAACCGATGGTACCATATTGCTTTCACTTATGATGGCAGCAGTTATAAAGTATTTATTAATGGCGTACAAGTAGTTTCACGTACTCATACCGGAAACATAGTAAATGGAAACGCTTCCGATTACTACCTTGGTTATTATGAGGAAGTGGCAGCTCATAGAAGGGGATGGTTCAAGGGCAAGATGGATGAGGTGTACATATATCATAGAGCATTAAGCCCGGCTGAAATACAGCAGCTATATAGTTCTTATGCATTCCCACCAACTATGTCTGCCTTAACAAAACAGGAAAATCCACTTCCGGCGCCTAAAATACCAGGGCCACAGATGATCAGGCGTCAGTTGGACTTTTACCCGAATCCCAGTAATGGCGAAATCCGATTGAAGAATACAGTGGATGTTAATGGTAGTGTAATTACTGCTACAGACCTGAAAGGAAAAGAAGTATTCCGGGACATCCTGAAAGCTAACCGCTTCAGCCTGCCGCCTGCACTGCCAGCCGGAACCTACATCTTACGCGTCATTACACCAAAGCATATTATATTCACCGGCAAAGTAGTTATTAACCGGTAATGCGCAAAAAACAAGCGAAGACCGGAGCGAGCTTAAAAACCCGCTCCGGTCTTCGCTTATTAAAATTCTTTGCGCCTCTGCGGGAAAATTCACACCTACTCCTGCGCAGCAATCGCATCTTTAAGATTATCTATCGGCGGCTTGTTCATTTCATATCCTGAATAACCAAAGTTTTGGTTAAGTCTTCCTTCCCTGTTGGCATCTATGTCCGACTGAGGTACCGGCCATAGCAGGTGATAAGGGCTCGCTGTGAATACAGTGCCATATACCGTCTTTACACCTTTGTTGTAAAAGTTGTTATACCTGCTCACACGCTCATACCAGTAGCTGCTCTTGGAAAGATTCTCTACAGTATATGCCTTGCCAAATTCATCCGCTTTATGCGTGAGTGCAAAGATGTAAGATACACGGCTAAGCTCCATATGGCGCAGCTCTTCATAAAAAAGCTCTCTGGCCCTTTCATCCATGATCGTTCCCATCGTCATCTCACCGGCGGTATACATCTTTGTACAATGTGCACGGCGGCGGATCGTATTCACATCTTCTGCAGCCTGTGCCAGCTCGCCTTTCCAGAAATAGGCTTCTGCCCGTAGCAGGTAAGTTTCTGCCAGCCTGTAAATATACCAGTCGCTGGCGCCTCCGCCATAACTGTCTACTGTTTCACTCCTGGGTGTCTCAACCCATAGTTTGTAGTGGGGCCATTCAAACCAGGTCCTGATAGTATCCGTCACCAATAGCTTCCCGGCACTATTATACTTTTGCAGTGGCTTTCCGTAATACGGGTCTTTGTCAGTCAGCAGCGCCGGATTGTTGTACACCAGGTCTTCCATACGCACCCAGTTCCCGGTGCTCACACTGTGACGCAGATCTTCCGGATCATTCCAGATAGTATTGGTACTGTACCAGGTAGGCCTGCTGATGGCAACACCCCTGCCATAAGTTTTACGCAGGTCTATCAGGTCACGTGTCAGCGTATAACTGGTACTCAGACCGGGTTTGCCGGAAGGAGTGCTGATCAGCTGGTTGCCGGAACCGGAAATAAAAGGGGTGGTATTCCTCATGGTAAGCATATCCTGCCGGCTGTTCGCAAAATCTTCCCGGTTAATGACATTAAAAATGCTTTCCTTATTGGCCGCAATGGATTTATTAGGGCCGCGATGCAGGTCCCATATCACATTCCGCGTAATGTTATGAATGGCCGGCATGGGATTGACAAACGTACCGAAAGGCGCCGTCATCAGAGAATAGCCGGAACTGTTAATCAGCGTGTTGGCTACTGCGATCGCATTGTCAAACTGTCCGGCAGCCAGGTAACATTTGATCAGCAGCTGCTGGCAGGCGCCTTTGTTCACCATCCCGAAATCGCTGTTAGCCGGCACATACTTCACGGCAAACTCCATATCACTGATCAGTTGTTGTAAGATCACCTCTCTTTTGGTGGAACGGAAATTGAACTTGGGTGCAGTGATTTCTTTCGTCAGCAACGGCACATCACCGAAGTCAAATATCAGCCACAGGTAGCGGAACGACCGGTGAAAATACGCCATGCCCATCATCTGATTCCGCAACGCAGGATCTAGTCCCGGTACCCTGTCAATATTGGACACGATGGTATTGGCATATTTAATGCCTTTATATCCTTCATACCAGAAGAAATTGATCCGGTTGGTATTGACAGCATTGTTATCAGAGATAGGGGTAATCATCGCATTCAGGTCCTGTGCCGGTCCTGATTTATCAGTAGTACCATTAACCGCTGCCTCTGAAAAAAGAAGGTCTGTTAACAGAGGAGCCCCTTCACCGGTCCATACATAGGTAAGGTTCCGGTTACAACTGGTAATCGCTGCCTGCAGCCCCTCTTTGGAAGTAAGGGTAATGGCTGGCTCATAGAAAGACAACGGATCTGGCTTCAGCCAGTCTTTAGAACAACTTAACGGTAATTGCAAAGCAACTCCCAAC
Organism: Chitinophaga sp.; assembly: GCF_035538455.1. GTDB lineage: Bacteria > Bacteroidota > Bacteroidia > Chitinophagales > Chitinophagaceae > Chitinophaga. The sequence goes on along the minus strand of NZ_DATLKJ010000084.1, from coordinate 69,157 downwards.
AACAAAATGCGTATGGCTCTATGTAATGTGATCTTCATTATACACACGATTTAATCTTTTAAAAAGTAGCATTCATACCAATTGTGTAATACCTGGGCATCAAAGAAGTGGTTTCCGGGTCCCAATACTCCCAATCCTTTGCCCACACCGCCACATTTCGTACGCCTGCATGTATTTTGAACTCACTCATGTCCAGCCTCTTCGCAATATGGGCAGGCAGCGAATAAGAAACAGAGACATTATCCAGGCGGATAAAGGTCCTGTCAATGACGCGCGAAGGCGTTATATTCTGCACATTGGTAGAGTTCAGCCTCGCATATTTATTGGACGGATTTTCCGGTGTCCAGTAGTGCCTGACATAAGAATTACTTCTGTCTGTTCCTGAACCGAAATTGTTGAGATAATCCGAAGAAGTTTGTTTTTGCCCCCAGTTCGAATACATATTGAAAGAGAACTCAATGTTCCTGAACAAGGTGAAATCATTGCGCAGATTCCAACGGAAGCGCGGTGTCGTATAACCCATGAATTTTTTATCATCATTGGTATACTTTCCGTCGTTGTTTACATCTTCTACTTTCACATCTCCCGGTATTTCCCCATACCGGGCCGCCTGGGCCCTTTCGCTTTCCTGCCATATGCCCAACACATTGTAAGTCCATATGGAGTTAATATCATGACCAATGAACCATTGATTCGATATATCGCTGATCTCTCTGGAACCTGTCACCTTGCCATCTGCATCCAGCACATCCTCATAAGTATAGTAAAGATGCCTGATCTGGTTTCTGTTGAATACAAACCCCAATGTCGTAGACCATTCAACGTTCTTCCGCTGCATGTTCAGCGAAGTCAGGCCCAACTCGAAACCCCTGTTCACCACTTCGCCCAGGTTGGTGGTGACGGTGCTGAAACCGGTAAAATCGGGCAGCGATTGGTTCATCAGCAGGTCTGTAGTAGGCATGTGATAAACCTCTATATTACCGGTGATCCTGTTGTTGAGGAAGCCAAAGTCTAACCCTATGTTCCAGGAAGAAGTGGATTCCCATTTCAAACCATAGTTAGCCATCCGGTCTACATACAGCTGCGACAGTTCGTATACCGTACCATTGGTCTGTACATAGGGGTAACGCCCGGCGCCGGTAGTCAGGTTGGACAATGCCTGGTATATGCCAATGGAACGGTTGCCATTCATACCCCAGGACAAACGCAACTTGCCCGTGCTCATCGGCTTCCAGTGGAAGAAGCGTTCGTCTGCAAAGTTCCAGGCAAAGGCCAGCGAAGGGAAGGTAGCCCTGGGATGAGACAAGCCAAAGGCAGAATATCCATCCCTGCGCAGCGAAGCCGTTAGCATATACTTGTTGTTGTAAGAATAAAATACACGCGCCATCAGCGCATCTCCCGTACTATGCTGGTCATTGCTGCTGATCGTCGTCTTTAAGGGATTGGCTGCGCCCATATTATGAAAGCCAAGTGCATCAGTAGGAGAAAAATCCCTGCCGGTAATACTTTCATTCCATGACTTATGCTCTTCTGCATTCTGTAACAGCGTCACCTTCACATTGTGTTTTTGTGCAAAAGTGTAATCCCATGAAATAACATTGTCTATCTGCCAATCAAAATTCTTGGTGCTTTCCCGGATGGCCTTTCCGTTATCAGACCATAAGGGATTCTGTGATGACTCCTGGTACCTGTTGTAGAACCATTGCATCCGCGGGGAAAAGTTCAGCTGATAACTGATATTAAAGGGCAGCTTGATAGTCTGATAAATAGTAGTATTTAAAACAGTATATCCCTTTTCCAGCTTCTTGTACTGATTACTGAATGCTGAATTCACTCCCGGACTTATACTGGAGCCCATGGGGTAGGGGTCCAGTTTCCCGCTCTCATCATAAGGAAGGGCAAAAGGAGTGTTGTTGATAATCTGTCCTGACCAGTCCACCGCAAAGTTACCATCCGAGCGGTCCTGGAAGTTGATGTTCACACCGGTATGCATCCACTTGTTGACTTTCCCGTCCAGCTTGATATTAGCCCTGTAGGCACGGTATTTATCACCTGCAATGATACCCTCGTTGTTCAGGTATCCCATGGATAGGTAATAATTAAAAACATTCTTATTCCTTCCAGAAAAACTTACATCATAATCCTGCTGTAAACCATGCTGAAAAGAGTGATCAAACCAGTCATAGGTTTTGCCTTTGGCATAGTTCTGCCGCTCCTTATCAAACAGGCCTATACGTCGCAGCCATATATCATCCGGATCACCTGTTTGTGCATCATAGGCAAGCCAGTCAGCCATCGTAATGCCGTATTTTGAGAGATTCTCTTTTGTAGGTTGCACGTACTTCGCAGGGGTAGCCCACCTGGTAGTACTGTTGAACATGTCGGTACGGTAATTCAGATAACCGGATGCGTCATACACCCGGCGTTTGCTGCCCATTGTACCTATACCGGTATTAGCACTAAACCTGATAACCGGTTTGTCAGTGGTGCCTTTCTTTGTAGTGATGATGACAACGCCATTGGCAGATTTGGCCCCATAAATGGCAGCCGCAGATGCGTCTTTCAATACGTCAAAATGTTCTATATCCTGTGGATTGATCTCTGACAACTCTCCGAAGAATATAACCCCATCCAGCACAATAAGCGGATCATTACCGGCATTTAAAGACCGCTGCCCACGTATCTGCATATCTCCGCCACCTTTTGCGGATGTATTCTGCGTGATATTCAATCCCGGTACACCACTTCGAAGCAGGTCCTGCACCGAGCGCGGACTCTCTTTCTCCAGCTTTACCGTCTTCAACTGGCTGATAGCGCCCGTCAGGTCTTTCTTCCGCATAGAACCATAGCCTACCACTACCACTTCATTGATCCGCTGGTCCCGGCTCTTCAGCGATACCAGTAAGGAGAAATCAGCGCCAGGTTTCAGGGTATAACCGTTCAGCGTCTGGTTCTCAAACCCTACATAGGAAAAGGTAAAAGAATACCCTGATCCTGAAAGCAATCGATTGAAAGTAAAGACACCATGATTGTCTGTTTGTACAGCAGCCGAAAAATTATTGGCGGCATTCTTAACGGTAACGCTGACCCCCCATAGTGGTTCTCCCGTCGTTTCATTTTTTACGATGCCCGTCACATCTGCTCGTTGTTGGGCATGAAGGAGCATAGGTAAAAGGCAAAGCATCATCGCTACGCCCAATATGGCGTAGGTGGAAATCCATTTTTTCATGTAGAAATGATGTCTTTAGTTAGGCAATAAAAAGCCGCGTTGATCTGTCAACGTCGCGCAAAACGGATGTTTGTATTTTGGTCAATCTTTCTTTCTGATGATATAGCTGTCTTCCTTTTTCTCGACAGTTAGGCGGTTGAGTAATGCTATATCGTGTAATATCGTTTCTAATGAATCTGTTTTATGCAGCCTTCCTGAGAAATATTTATTCCGCAGGTCAGCAGGATAATAATAAATATCCACCTGGTAATAACTACTCAGCTGATCAAGCACTTCTGAAAGCAGAGACGCATCAAAAGTATACCAGTCGGGCCTGTGAACAGTACTGCTCTTAACATCCGCGGGACCGGCTTTTACCAGATGCATTCCCGGTATATTGTGTTGGATACTTGCCTGCATCGAGGTCTTACTATACGTCAGCTCCTCACCCGGCAGCAAAACTACCCTGCCCTTCCATGCTGTATGAATGGAATCCACAGCTGATACCTGCACCTTACCTGCATGCAGCTTCACCTTTATCACATCGTTGTCCATAAACGATTGCACGGTAAAGGAAGTGCCCAGCACAGTGGTGGCCAGCTTGTCTGAATACACAATGAAAGGCTTGCCCTTGTCTCCGGCTACTTTAAACAATGCCTTCCCCGACAGGTATATAGCCCTGCTTTTATCAGAAAGGAACGATTCATTAAACCGTATGCTGCTGCCAGGCGATAATAGAACTTCTGAACCATCAGCCAGCATGATACGCATCTCTGCATGGGAAAAATTCTTTTTCTCCGTCATCCGCACCATATCCCCGGAAGATGTCTCACGCGCTGCGATTGGCCGCTTTGCAGCAGGCTTGTAAAGCCACAGCACTCCTGCAACCAGTCCGGCTGATATAGCAGCTGCCAACCAGATGCGTCTCCGGCCTTTCCTGAAAGAACGGTTGCTTACAGTATGAAACATCCTCCTGGAAAGGTCCGGGTCCACTTCCTGGCTCACGACAAAATTATCCCAGTCCTCCTCTGTCATATAGCTGCTCCATTCCTCGGGATTATCACGAAAATATTCCAGCACTGCTTTTTTTTCATGGTCACTGCATTCGTTCCTGAAATATTTGACAATTAATTCCCTTGATATCATTTTTCAGTTTGAATAGTGAGGACTCTTGCAATAATATCGTTTGAAAGAAGCGTATCCCCCAATGAGAAGATAAATTTTTTTTAGTGCAGCACTAACAGGATTAACAGGATCAAAGATTTTCTTAGATGCTTGATAGCAAGTGCTATATGATTTTCTACAGTTTTAACAGACAAGGAAAGCAGTTCCGCAATCTCCTTATAAGATTTAAATTCATAACGGCTAAGCTCAAACACCCTTCTCCTGACAGGAGGCATGTTATCCACCATATGGTGGATCCGTTGCTGCAGCTCTTTTACCTCTACAGTATCGGAGAGATGCCACACATCGTTTTCTGCCGGACTTTCCAGCTTCCGTACCCTGTCCCTCACAGCATCCTTCCTTAGCAAGTCAATACAGGTAGCCCTGGCTATATGGAATATCAGCTTACCCACCTCCTCAGACTCGTTTAGCTGCTGCCGGTAGTCCCATAATTTAATGAAAGTGATCTGCGTAGTCTCTTCTGCAATATAGGAGGAACCCGTTCTGGAAAGGACATATAAATATACTTTCCGATGATACTCGTTAAATAATTCTTTGAAAACGGAAGTATTCCCCTCTTTTAACGCACGGATCATATTGAACGTGGACATGATTTAAATATGCGAATCGCCATTTCCCGACCAAAATAGAAAAAATATACGAAGTGGAAACATTTTTCATTTCGTTATATCGAAAGCATCCTCAAAAAATAAGAAAGTGGTTACGCAGGCGCCACCGGATGAATACACAACATAAACCGGGAGCAAAAAAAACATCAATAGTTGTCAAAATGATGGCGGTATGCTGCCGGTATTGGATATAATTTTACCGGTTCGTGTGGAATATATTGCCGGGCGCAACATGCGCATTTCCACGGTTAAGCACGTATCAACCAATGATAACACGTCTATGATTTTTCTACTTTAAAAATTAATGTATGTACATTCCCATTCCGGGTAAAAAAAGTTTACAAACTAACAGAACGCTGATACGCAATAATGTGAAAAGAATGCTTTGCTGTGTTGTCGCCGGATCGTTGTTCGTATCTCAGTTGTCAGCACAACACAAAAAAGATCCGGTTACTGCTCCTGCTCCATATCTTCCGGTACCTGGCCCCGCACAATTAAGATGGCATAAGGCTGAATATGAAATGTTCATCCACTTTGGAATGAAAACATTCTATCCAAGTGATAACCACATGGGCAATGGTGGGGAAGACCCACAGCGGTTTAATCCTTCCCGCTTCAACGCGAGCCAATGGGTGAAAGCCGCCAGGGCCGGTGGATTCAACGGAATTGTACTAACCGCAAAACATCATGATGGCTTCTGTAACTGGCAGACGCAAACCTCCCGCCATAGCGTTGGCTTCTCCGGATGGAAAAATGGTAAGGGCGACGTGGTAAAAGAATTGTCGGATGCCTGCCGCAGAAACGGAATGAATTTCGGTCTTTATGTGTCTATTATAGATAAACATTTTGAGCGCTTCGGATCAAAAGAAGATACTTCTTACGGCGCCTACTACTACCGGCAGCTCAAAGAACTCAGTTCAAACTACGGCAAGATCGATCACTACTGGTTTGATGGATTCAATGCCGACAACCTGAAGCTCGATTACCCCGCTATGGCACGCCTGATAGCCAAAAAACAACCGGAGGCTGTCGTATATGATTCCCATACGATGGTAAGTACAATCCCGGATCGTGCCATCGCCTGGCCGGGTGGCCACGGCGGCATTAGCCCCGATCAGGATTATGTCCAGGTAATAGATGGACAACGGCGTTGGTACCCCAACGAACCGTCTCTTATCCTCCAGGGAAACTGGTTCCACATCGGCAAACCATGTGTAAGCCTGGAACAAACAAAAGAATATTACCTGTCAACCGTAGGATACGGTGTAACCCCGCTGATGAATGTGGCCCCCAACAGTGATGGACTGATCGACGACAATACCATTAAGATGTTGTCATCGTTTAAAAAATGGGTGGATTCCTTACATCAGCGAAACCCCGCACTACACGCAAAGGCCAGAGACACAGGACACAGAGGGAATAACCCCAAATTCGACGCCGGCAACGTAAACGATGGAAACTACGATACCTATTTCGCTACAGATGATAACGTAACGGATGCAACAATAGAACTGGATCTTGGCGCCTCCTGTAAAATCGACGGATTTATCCTGCAGGAGTACATCCCCCTGGGTCAACGCATAGACGGCTATACCATCGAATGTCATGCAAACGGGAAATGGACGGAAGTCTTCTCCGGGAAAAAGATAGGCTATCAGAGAATCATCCTCGCCGGGATGGCATCAGCCAAAAATGTTAGCTTCCCCGATGCGGATGCCGTGAGATTGAAGATCCATAACGCCCACGCTTGTCCCTTGATTAATAATTTCCAGGTAATCAGCTTAAAATAAAACAGATACAGCTATAATTTTCTCGCAAAGAAGCAAAGGAGCAGAGAGCGCAAAGGATATTTTTAAGTTAAATTAAGACTGTTTAATAGTTTCCGACAATATTTACGGACTATCAAAGCATTCTTTGCCAACTTAAAAATATCCTTTGCGCTCTCTGCTCCTTTGCTTCTTTGCGAGAAACCTTCGCTTACCGCTTATAAACCCCGACTTCTGCCAACGCACTGGTACCCCCGTTTTTATAATCAGATCTCGCAATTACCCGGAAATACCGGAATGATACGGCATTGCTCAGATCTATGTACTGCTTGTCTGCTACGGCCGCCAATGTATAGGCGCCCAGCGGCTCCCACGTTGTTTTATCGTTGCTCATTTCTATTTCCACCAGCTTCAAAGGACCATCCAGCGGAGTACGTTGTATAAACGTAATCCCGTAAACAAGGTTCATAGCGCCCATGTCCACCGTGATTGTATGAGGATAGGTAACGCCGGAAATCTTTGACATCAGCCAGGCGGTAGTGGGGTTATCATCAATGGAGAAGGCCGGCCCGCGCCCTGACGGCTCGTCAAAGTCAGTAGCAGTAGCCGTCCACCCGCTTTTGACGTATTCCTTCGGCGGGCCTTTTACCGCTACAGTTTCGTACGCGGAATAAAAAAGATCAATAGCGCTCGTATCCGGCTTATACTCAGTAGTGTAGTCAAAAGCCGCCGTCGGACTAAATGCAAAATTCGAAAGGGTAGTAGTAACAGAATCAACGGGAACGGTTACACGCTGCTCACTGCCACCGGTATTGGTGTACCTGATTTGTGTGGCGGTAACACGGGTATCAGCACTTCCCCAGGTAATGGAAACTTTACCATTGGCATAAATAGCGCTCTTAACAGGCCGTGGCAAAAGGGAGCTGATATATCGGTCGCCATATACCTGCCCCGTAGTACTCACCCGGATCGATTTGTTCCCCTTGTCGTCAAAGGTGTAAATATCGAATGTATAGGGACCTTCCGCCAGGGGCGACAGAATTACGTTTACAGTATCCACTTCATACATCCTTTTGGTCGTTACTTCCAATGAATCGCTTTTATTGTTCCAGTATATTTTAGCCCTGGTCACCTGTGGATCTGTAAGCAGCCAGGAAAGCTGCAACCGGTTCTTCCCCGGAAACACTTTTACGGAATCAACTGCGCCGGCATATGGAATTTCTCCGTTCGCAATAAATTGTTTGTAGCTGTCGTCCATTTTACTGCAAGCCGATAGCAGCACCAGCAGCAGCACGATATAGGAAAGATGTCTTTTCATGATTGATAATTTTATGATTACTGCACGTTACCCCAGAAAGTGAGCTCCGCTATGTATAAGTGATCCAGCAACCCCCATACTTTGATGGTCTTAAAACGCAGGTACCTGACCGGGGGAATATCCGCCGGAAAATCAAAATCTTCTCCGTCTACGGTAGCAAACTGTTTATCTTCTGTCGTCACAGTACCTTCCGGTGCACCCGATGGCTTTACCGATTGAAAGCGGCCCAGCAACTTCCAGTTATTCCAGCTGCCGTCAATACCAGGATTGTCACTACCCCATATTTCATACACCTTTGGGTCTCCACCGGTATAAGGCCCGGCCGTAGTGCCATCCCGGTGATGCAGCTTCAGGCGGCTCAGCGTAGCGGTTACACCCAGGTCTATGGTAAACCATTGCGGTAGCCCGCTGCCCGGTTTGGTATGGAAAATAACACCGCCTCCGCTACCCAGTTTATCATCCCACAGGTTAGGAATTTTACTGCCGATATGTCCCGAATAAGTATCAGTAGGCAGGTCCAGCTCCTTAAACTTCGACTTCTCCAGCTTCTTCTCAAAAAACGGCGTCAGCTCCGCAAATAAGGTGTCAGAACGATTATTCCACCGGTCTCTCACATAAACGCCGAACTTCCTTTTGTTGACGTTAAATCCCCTGGCGGCAAAGGAGCCCTCTTTTCTTTTGGTGTAAAATGTTTCAGCCGGCACCAGCTCATTGGTGGAATCATTGGCCAGTACAGATATCACCACATCCGCTTCTGCATCATTCACAAAACTGATCCGCACACCGCCAAATGTTGGCGACATTTTAAGCTGGCTGAATACCGCTTTCACCGGTGGCGTTAAAGGTTTTACGGAGATGGTTACCGGGGCGGAACTGTTTTCACCCCGGCTCACAGCATACAACTTCACCGGGTAGTCCAGCGTATCCGGAAATCCGTCGATGGTAAGATTGTTCTGGTAGTAGGAAGCCTTTACCTCCCGCTCCACACCCGGCCGGATGGAATACACTGCTTTTACATACAGCAGGTCTCCGCCTTTAGGCCGGCTATAGCTGATCAGGGCGCCGCCTGCGATACCTGTTGCTTTTACATTGGTTACCGGCTCCGGCGCATGATCTTTATTGATAGGCCCCGTGATGTCTTGTTTGCAATAGCAAAGGCTGATAAGCCCCGCGTAAATAATATATTTTTTCATGTAGGATACATTTTTGGAAACAGCTTACCAGCCCGGATTCTGGTTGATCTTTTTATTACTCAGCAATTCTGATTCAGCAATGGGCCATAAATAATCCCTGGGCGTAAAGATCTGGTTGTAAATCACTTTTTCCCGGTAATAGGCCGCTGCATCTTCCTGGGCCAGGTCCCAGCCAGTGATAGGCTTATTCATCTCACTCACCGCTTTCTTCCATCTGCGCAGGTCCCAGTACCGCTGGCCCTCAAAGGCAAGTTCAATCAGGCGCTCCCGTTGGATGATCTCCCGCATGCCATCTCTGTTGGAAAACTTCGCAGGGTTACGCGAATAGTTCGTCCACGCACTTTCTACCGCAGGTATACCGGCCCGCGCGCGTACCAGGTTCACATACCGGTATACATCTCCATCCGGACCATTCACTTCGTTCGCCGCCTCTGCATACAGCAGGTACAGGTTAGCCAGCCGGATAATAGGCCAGGGATAATTTTGTGTGGTATAGGCATTGCCATCGCCAATCACGTTGTTAAAGTTCACCAGCTTCTTCGGCCAGTAACCGGTAACAGAATAAGACGACTGGTTTTGTGCGCTCGCTGGCTGCCCCTTTTTACAGGAAACAAAAAACAGGTTGGCATTATCGTTAAATAAACCCTGTCCGTACCAGATGCCTCCATCAAATCCCAGATCTGCATAAAAACGGGGTTCCCGGTCGAAATGAAGCGCTGCTGTCTGGTAACCTTCCTGAATGTCATACCGGTAGGCATGCGTGCCTGTACGCAGCTTAAAACGGCCGTTGTAATCCCAGGTCTTATCCTCTGTAATAGGAACACCGTGGTTACTATAAAACATCTCAGCTATCTTAAGGGTAGGCGCAATGTTACCCGCAACGCCGCTGTTCGCTGTTTTGGCAGGATCAAGTCCCCGCGGGGTAGCCCTGGACTGTATCGTGGAAGCCATACTGTTGGTATGTCCCCAGATGATCTCAGGATTCCATTTCTCGCATACCGCATTGCGGATACTGAGCTCCGTGCGGGTAGTATCAGATATCTTATAAGGGAAGAAGGGTGGATTGAAAGTATATAACCGGTATCCCTGCGATTCACAAAGCGTAATAGCATCCTTACACGCAGCCGCCGCACGTACCCACTTCTCCGGACTCACAGCGCCCGGAAACAACAACCGCCCATCCGGTCCTTTAAACCCCGTATAGTCCGGATTACCATTAAACAGCGGACTGGCAGCCAACACCAGCACCTGTGCTTTTACAGATACCGCAATAGCTCTGGTAATACGCCCCAGCTCAGATACTTCGTTCTCTATTTTATCCGGCAATTGCGCCGCTGCTTCATCCAGCTGCTGTACAATGTAGTTTACACAGGAATCTACCGGCTCCCGCGGAGGATACACCTGCGCAGGGCCTGCGCCTACCGGTACATTCTCTTTGATCAGCGGAATAGGTCCATACATCTGGAACAGCCAGAAATGATAATAGGCTTTGAGAAACTTCGCTTCCGCCGCCCAGCGCTGCTTTTCCGCAGGTTGCATATCCGGCACCCGGTCTATATTATCCAGGAAAATATTACACTGACGGATACCCTCAAACAGGTCTTTACCGCCAGCGGTACCCATCCAGTAATTCATATAACAGTTCACCACATTCTGGTTGCCACGCGCAATCTGCCAGGCGTTGGAACCAGTAGAAACCGGTAACCAGTATTCATCACCCGCAGCATTGGCAGGATTACCATCAAAGTCGCCCAGCGCAGGCATATAGGAATAACAGGTGAAAAGAAAACGTTCAGCCGTCGATCGCAACCGGAATGCATAGTCAATAGTAGCCACGTTATCCGGCACTATGTCCAGGTACTTTTTACAGCTGCTGAACACTGCCGGCAATACGAACGCAGATATTAAAATGAATATTTTTTTCATGATGTCACATTAAAAAGATAAAAAGCTCATTGTCAGAAAGTGGCCATGGCGCCCATGTTGAATACACGCTGCACCGGATAGCCAAGACCATTACCCGCCATCTCCACATCCCATAGTTTAAACTTGCTCCAGGTAAACAGGTTGGTACCGTTGAAGTATACACGTAAACGTCTTACATACTTCAGCTTACGGAGGGTATAACCTATCTCTACCTGCTTCAGCCGCATAAAGGCGCCGTTACGCATAAACCAGGTGCTCTTCTGGGAGTTGTTGTCATTGCCAATCGAAGTAGTGCTCAACCGCGGCCATAATGCATACAGGTTCCGGTTCTCCTCTGACCAATGACTGTCAGCATATACTTTCAGCAGCTGGTTCTGCCCAACAAATGGCGCGGTAGCATTGGCATCAATCCAGAACGATTCCCTGCCAAGTCCCTGGAAAAAGGAAGAGAAGTCAAAGCCTTTATATCCAACAGAGAAACCAAATCCATACGTGATTTCCGGAGTAGTAGGGTAGCCCAGCGGCACCTGGTCCAGTTCCGTAATCTGGCCGTCGCCGTTCACATCATGGTACTTTATGTCGCCGCCGCCGTACCCGCCGAAATTTTGCTTGGGAGATTTCGCCGCTTCGGCATCATCCACAAAAAGCCGCTCCGCTATATATCCCCATTGCTGCGAAATAGGATAGTTGACATGCAGCTTCCAGGGAACGCCATCATAAGAAGGCTCTTCATATACCGTAAATTTGCTGGTGGCATAAGTGAAATTAGCCCTCGCCTGTATCCAGAAGTGTGGATTAAAGGAATGCTTGTAATCGGCCGATAAATCCACTCCCTTGCCCTCCGCGGCGCCCACATTAGCCCTGGGTTGCGCGGAAAGGCCCATGGTTGCAGGCGTCGCCGTCCTGGTCATAAGGATATTACTACGCTGCTCCATATAGAAATCTGCCTGTATATCCAACTTGCCAAACAATCCCAGCTCAATACCCAGGTTGGCCTTCTTTGCCAGCTCCCAGGTAATATCAGGATCTGCATATCTCGACAGCGAAATACCCGGTCTGGTGTAGCCATTGTCGCGGCCAAACACCGCCCCCTTTCCTGCATCATTCATATTGACATTAGACAGGTACATAAAGCGGTCCTCAGGGCCACCAATGGCATCGTTACCGGATAACCCATAGGTTGCCCGCAACCGGAGATTCGAAATCGTACGCTTGTAAGACTCCATGAATTTTTCATTCGATACACTCCAGGCCATACCAACCGATGGAAAGAAACCATAACGATGCGATTGATGAAAACGCTCAGACCCATTGTACCCAAAGTTCAGTTCAACATAATACCTGCTTTTATAAGAATAGGTGCCACGGCCCGCCAGGCCCACGTTGCGGTAGGGGAGTGAGGCCTGCAGATCTTTGGCATTGCCGGTGAGACTGTTACGCACCATAAACACAAACAAACCACTCAGCGTATGATCCTTGTGAAAAGTCCGGTTATAATTTAAAGCAGACTCCATATAAAAATTGGAACTCACCGTTTTTTCACCTGGTTTATAGTCCAGGTATTCTGTACCAGTCGACTCATTCAGTAATTTCAGTTTATAGGTGTTCTGTAATTTATCATAAGAACCAGCCGAATACCAGAAAGGGTCATAGGAACGGGTAACATCGAAATACGCATTCCGGGTAACATTCAACATCGTCCTGAAACTAAGCCCCTCCGTTAATGCGCTGAGATTTTGCTTTACCTCAAACTGCGCCGCCATCATAGAGCGGGAATAATTTTTATAACCCATCACCATGTCGGCATAGGGGTTCAGCAGGTACTTACCGCTGCCGTCGTCATAATTGCCGAACATAATATGCTGCACATACTGATGGTCTGCATCCATCGGGTAATAAGCAGGAAAGTATACCGGGTTGGTACGCATTACTTTTTTATAGAGGTCAGCGCCCCCGTCGATAGGACCGGTATAATCATCAAAAGAACCACTGAGGCGTACCGCCAGATCGGTAGACTTGGTGACTTTAACATTTACGTTGGAACGTAGCGAATAACTCTTGAGACTGATATTACTGTTGAAGTTATTCCGCTTGTCTACATGCAGAATACCGTTGTCTTTGTTAATAGATCCGGCTACGTAGTAACGTGCCACATTACCGCCACCACTCACATTCAGATTAGCGCGCTGGTTAGTCGTGAAATTTTTAAACAGCATTTTCCGCCAGTCTGTGGTCGGATACATGACAGGATTAATGCCTGATATCGTATTATCAATTTTCTGATCTGTATAGGGAAGCTGCCCGAGTGGATCTCTGGTAAGTACCGCTTCATTGTTCAACCGCATATAGGTAATAGGATCTGCCAGGGCTACGTTGCGGGTGGGCGCTGCAATAGAGTTCTCCACACGGAGGGTGATAGCCGCCTTACCTTCCTTTCCTTCTTTCGTGGTCACCAATATCACCCCGTTAGCGGCGCGGCTGCCATAAAGGGACGTGGCGGTAGCATCTTTCATGATGGAAAAACTGGCGATGTCGTCCGGTTGTAAACGCGCCAGATCAGTCACCGTCAGCTCTATGCCGTCTATCAGTATCAGCGGGTCTTTTTTGTAACCAAAGGTGGTAACACCCCGGATAAAAAAATCAGCGTTGTCCTGTCCCGGTTCACCGCTGCGCTGGTAGCCGATTACGCCGGCAATGCGCCCCGCCAGCGCAGTAGTGAGGTTGCTGGCCGGAACTTTTAATTCCTCCGGGTTGATAGTCGTTACGGCGCCTACCACATCCGCTTTTTTCTGCCTGCCAAAAGCCACAATCACCGTTTCCCCCAGCTGGTTGAGAGACGGCCGCATCGTTACATTAATCTTCTCCCTGCCATTAACCGGTATTTCCCGGGTGGTAAATCCCATCATCGAAAATATCAAGGTGGCATTATCCGCTACTTTAAGAATATAACGCCCGTTTTCATCTGAGGCAGTACCTACGCCAGGTTTATTCTTTACCGCTACAGTTACACCTGTCATCGGGGTGCCACTGCTGTCAGTAATCAGGCCTCTTACTTCTTTGTCCCTCGCCTGGAATGCCACAGCTGCAGAAGCTGGCCACCAGCATAATAGCAGCAGCGCCGCCACAATACCAGCGTAAAATTTGTGTTGCATAAATTGCTTTTGATGGTTGATAAAATTCGTATATGCGTTTTCGTTATAGAAACGGCAAACCCGTTCCGCAGATAGTTTCTTATCTGGCAGATCAGGGGTAGGACAACGCGATTATCGCCTCTCTGGGAGAATATTGCTGGTAGCAGCTATGCGCCGGATGCCTTCATCAGGAAATAATAACTCATAACGCTCTTTTTTACAGAATCAAGTTTTCTTGAAATCGATTGCAATTAATGGTTTTAAAAACGGCATTACATCTCTGGTAGCAATCACCCGAAATGAAATGCCAGTCATTGTTTACTGTTTATTTCCACAAATAAATATTGCTACATCACATGAATAACAACAAGGAAATGTTATCATGCTGGTTTGTGGTAACGGTTGCTTCGGCATATGGGGAATATTTACAAAAGCTAAAACGAAGATTCCATAATAATGTGAATATTGCAAATTTTCTAAGATGTAAAATACAATGACAGTAGTTGTTTTATACGGCTGCGAGGTTGTGAATGAAATCATTGAAAAAAAAGTTCGGACCGTTTATTATTTGACTGCTTAAACGTACATTTATCGGCAAATTTATTCTTCCTATGAACATTGGTCAGAAAATAGCGCGCCTGCGAGGAATCCGTGGTATCAAGCAGGCTGACCTCGCGTGGCGTTTGGGAATAACGCAACAGGCGTTGTCAAAAATTGAAAACTGTGAATCGATGGACGATGAACGGCTGGAAAGAGTTGCCGCCGCCCTCGAAGTTTCACCAGAAGTGATCCGCAACTTCACAGAAGAAGCTATCACAAATAATGTACAGGACCCCCCCGCTAATGTAATCAGCTACCAGTTTGATCCCATCGAAAAAATTGTCGACCTGTACGATCAACTGTTAGCCACAGAACGTAAACGTATCGAACTGTTAGAAATGATGTTAAAACAGGAACAAGAGAAAAAAAACTAAAGCATATGATGAGATAGCAAATGTAACAGCTATTCATAGTGAACAATAGAGATTACCAGTGGCAATGTAGTATTCCAGCTTTTACCCCCTTTTCCCAGGAATTGCATATCGGCTGTCAGCACTGCACACGTAACATATAACGTGTAATCGGATGTTATTGCCGGCGCTATCAGCTTTTGTTCATCCGGCTTTTGCCTTTATCATTTTGAGCAATATTGTCAGGTATTTATGGAATAAGTGCTGGATATTATGAGTGGGTGAATATATGAAAAGTAATTTCAGGGATTGACCCAAAAGTATCGGTAGACTTTGAGTATCGCTTAAATAATGACCGCTCCCCTTCAGACATCCGGAAAAAATGGCTGGCTATTTTGGAGCAACCCCTGAATAAATAAACAGAGAGATTATTGATTAGAAAAAAATCAATGATGGACAAGTGGAGGATTTCTCAATTTCTCAGAGATACGCTTCTATTTGTTTCATAGGAGGGAAAATAAACGCCGTGTTTATCTCCAAAAATATTCTTATCTCTGTTAACATCCTTAAATGCCGCATAATATGCATTCAGATCATTTTGAGATGTTCCTATTTTTGATTTAGCGGGTTTTATTCTTTCCTTATTATATGTATCACGATCATAATTTACAGGATGGTATTTCCCCACAGAAGCATATTTGTGCAAAAAGTTGGGAATGAATATTTTTGGTATAAAATCCAGAAATGAGTTTGGAAGCTTATACTCATCTGTGTCAAGTGGTAAATGAGGAATTAAATCACCAAACGATTCGACCCTCAAATGATCTATATTTTTATGAGCTTCATAATTCTTTGCAAATTGAATACTACCTACTCTCGGTGCACCAAATGTGTATACATTTAATTTTATCCCGGATTTATTAGAAGCGATCATTCGGGCTATTAAAGTAGCAATAGCTCCTCCTTTACTATGCCCTGTAAGATATATGGGCTCATTATTCTTTAGCGCATCTTTTACTACTTTGTCTCCCAAAATATCCACATACAATGCATTTGCTGCCGCATAGAATGCAGTATGAACATCAGTCCCATCCAGAAATTTTGTCCAATAGGCCTGCAGGTTATTAAACCCATCTTTGCTTCCATCCGTTCCTTTGAATGAAATAACCGGGACTTTTCCAGCTACGGTTGCTGCTCTTGCCACGAATCCGGTATGTGATATAGGAAAATTCGGATGACCAAGATTAACCTTTCGATTATATACTTTCAGATCCGAATATACTGTCTTAATCACAGGTTTATTATACCCCTCATGGATTTTTGTATCAATAGTAGTGTTATTTATAGATCCCGCCAGTAAGGATGCATCCCACATATGTAAAATCATCTTTTCCATAATTTGAATTTAATTGTTAATCTTTTTAATAAAATCCGGTTAATGTCACTTTTCCCCCACCTGCTATAAAATAACCTGAAACCAACAAGGTTTCTTTTGCATTTATATCATAAGTATAAAGTCGGGAACCTGTGCCAAACAATTCCTGAGTCTTCGGTTTATCATCAGCCAATGATCCATCTCTTATCAATTGCAAGCTAAAGTGGTTGGCGCCGTTTTGATAGCCCTCAACCAATACCTCGCATTTTTTCCAGGTTTCTGTAGCATCCAGAAACAAGCGCTCCATAATCGTTACAACACCCCCATCTTTCCATGTTACAGATTTGGATTTAAGAACACTTGACTCCTTGTAGGTACACTCAACTGTGACAGAACCATCTGCTGTACTTGTCAGAAATTCACTCGACATTTCTCCTGTAACACTAAAGCCTTTATCGGAATTTATTGTTCTTGTAATAACTTCTTTACCATGAAGATACTTACCAAAAATTTTTTTCCCATTGAGATAAACGATAAATTTTTGTACAGCACCAAAAAGACCATTCTTATTCTTTCCAACTATTGTTATGGTACATTTCTCCCAAAAACGGTCTCCGTCAAAATTTAGTCTTTCGATCTTGGAAACCCCATTAGTTTTATCCTTCCATGTTTTTTTTACTGGAATCATACTGTTTATGATTTAGAGATTAAAAGAAATTATTAATTATGAATCTTCCTTCCGTTTAAAGACTAACATTTTCTGCCACCATATTCACGCTCTCTTCGGATAATAGTTCCCAACACTTCTATAATTATTCACAAATTCAATCTGTTAGCTCATTCTGTGTATTACTGTTTATCGATGTCTCCTGATATTAATTAGGTATCATGATAATACTCCTTTTGGGGTGACTACATATAATTGAAACTTATTAGCCTGAATGCCTGGATGGATACGATAAACCATTACGGAATACGTAGAATATTGGGTCGGTAGTGATCTGTTAGAATATTGTATTGATGGCAATTTTTGTAGTTACCAGGAAATATTCCTCCGGTATCATAGATACTACAGCGGTTTATTGAACTGATGCCACAACAGAACAATACAATAAAACATTTTGCTCAAGATGAACAATAACCGGGGAAATAAAAAAAGATGTAAAACATAATGATTTTTTGAGGGTGTCAATGCCTTCAGACATTCAATCACAGGATATTACAGAGGCATCAAACAATATAAGGGGTTTACTCATTCTATTAATACTGTTGTTTCTTGTCTGGTAATTACAGTTACAATTATACAAATATTGTATTATTTAGCAAAAAAAATATTAGGATTCCTTCTTAAAAAAATAGAAGTGTATATAAAGGTCCTATGAACTCCTGTAAATAAAACGGGATGGATATCCATACATCCATCCTATCTAACAGTTAATTGGGAATAGGACAATATCACGACACACATTTGATACTAGATACTTATAAGATATGCCAGCTCAGTAGCATCGAGTTCCTGCGCTGGACCACAAAACAAACGGCTCGTTAGTTAATCACCTATGGGCCGTTTGTTATTTGAATGTGTTGCCGGCTACTCAAAATCAGCAATATATATTGCCAGCGTCAATACCGTGTCCCAGCTTTCATCCTTTTTCTCCAAAAATTGCATGTTGACTGCCTCTACTGCACGCACAACATATATCTCTCCCACAAGTACTGCTTTGGTTTCGTCCTCAGATAATAAAACCGGTGAGAAGATATAATGTATTTTACCCTTTTTAAAATATTCGGGAAGAGACTTCGCATTACTACACGGATAACTTATGACGTTACCTTTGGTTTTAAATCTACCGTTAATAGAGTAGTTGTGCGCTTTGCTGACATCAATCTGATTAAGGAAAGTTTGCCAGGAACTGCTCTCTATAGCCTTTGCCTGATGGAGGGTATCCAACAGATAGTATCTGTAATTCTTTGGATCATACACTTTCAGCAAACTGTCTGTTGTGCACAAATTGACGTAAAATGTGTCCGGTGTAGCTCTTGATAGTACGCTTGAATAAACATTAATTCCCTCAGCTACCTGGTTATATTTAACTTGCGCCCTGGTTAAAAAACAATGCATCAGAAAAAGGCAAAAAAGTATGATCGCTTTTCTCATGTTAAATAGTTGTTAGTTGCAAGATTTAACTTTCGTAGATGCTTGGCTACTCTGTAATTCAGCTAAAAGAATTGCCTGAATATTGTTTTTGTCAACGGCGTAGTTATTGTAAGCCTCAGTTTCGGTAAGTCCACCCCACGCCAGGGCGTCACAGTACTGTTGAATAGTCATGTCCGCTCTCGGAGAACTAATTCCAGCAACCAATGTATAGGCATAAAGAATTGAGGAGATATTCTTTATATAGGAGTTGGCCATCTGATTATGCTGCACCGACCGATCAATTGCTTTACTTTCATCCACGAACAAGAGCGTATTTAACTCCCTGAATGTATTATAGTCGGGGTCCAGCGTATTGGCCAGGGCAAATGTAAAATAACTGTGCACCATTTCATGTAGTAACGTCCTGGCGATAGAGAGATCGGTGGCTGTCCTTAAATAGTTAGTATTAAAAGTAATTTCAACATGGCTGCCAACACCAATTGTTTGTGCATTCCGAGTCGTTAAATTCCCTTGTGAGTTAACTTCGTCCGGTATTGGAGCAGCCTTAATAATTAACTTCCAGTTAGGGTCCGTTGAGATCTTATAAATCATGTTTGCCATTTGATTATAAGGACCCTTGGCATCCCAATAAAAAGCATTAATGGCCATTTGGATTAAATTGGCCTTCTCGTTCACTTGGGTATTGATCTGGCTTAAACAGGTAGGAGCCGATGGATCAACGGTGATCTTTTCCGCTGAGAAAGCTGGCTTTACACCCGGGCGGCCAGGCACACCACCAATACCACCTCCAATACTGCCGCCAACACCTGGCAGATTGGGCGCTCCCGGTCCTGTGTAAGTAGGGGATGTTGAGCCAACACCAGTGCCGCAGTCTGTTTGTACGGAATATGAATACCGGCAAGTCCTATAACTGCCAGCGCTTGCACAGTAGTAATAATCAATAATACATTTACCCATCGCCATAGCCGGATCTACAGAAATCCTCCCATTCGTGGGGTCACTTTTCCAGAAAGACTTGTAACTCCCATCTGGAAAATACTCATAGTTAGCTATCTCGTGGCCATTCCAGGTTTCAATCAGTATCTTCCCCGTGAATTTCTCCGGCGTCTCTGAGAGATTATAAGGGTCAATTTTGTTGGGAATCGTGGTTATCACATCTGCATGCATTTTGCCCAGGCTATCCCGATAGAAAAGTGCATTCGTTGCCTCACTGGTTGATAAATAATCATAACCCGCATTGTATCTGAAGTACAGATCTGTCTTATACTTCACAGGTACAATAACAATACTGCCTCGTCCAAACGCCGACTTTTTCGCGATGGCCTCGTCCCAAACCAGCGCTCTTTCTGTTAAAGCGCTGATTCTTCCCGGCACCGCATTGGCAGCTGTGGGAAGTACCTCGCTTTTAAAATACGATCGAGCTTCTTTAAGGAAAGTAGCAGGGTCATTCTCAAACCCCGTCGCTATATCATTTTTCCGGCAACCACCAAAGATCGACAGGAAGAACACAACGACAATACAAAGTAAATACTTGTTCATTTTTATATAGATTGAGGGGTAAAATCAAAATAGGAGTGAGGGTGGATAGATATGTTTTATTCATAAAACAGTAACAACTTTTGGGAGTAAAAGAATGTATCACTTTTCCGTGTTTTGCAAACGAAACAACAAAAAAACGATAGTGAATAATCCGTAACAGCTAGTTGGGAATGGGGCAATACCACCCTGTAACCTCTTTGATGGTGAGCCTTAAAGAATAAAAAAGCGTTCAACAATAATAAGTAAAAAAACTTATAATAAATGGACACTGAGTCATTTTAGATCAGACAGCCGTGTATCCTTTCTTTTGTAGAATCAAATGCCCCGTTTGAGAAGTGGAGCGTCATATCTGCAATTTTATAGTTGAAGAGGTTAAAACCAGGTCGGCGCTCTCCATATTTTTCATCCAACCAATTCCCCCGTTCGTTCCATCTATCCCCCCGTTTGTTCCATTCTTTTGTACAACACCTTCCTGCCAGATACTTTTGAGCCGCCAACAAATTAATGAACCCTTACACGGTAATCATGCTTAATAAAACGGTATCACTCCTTTCTTGCAGCACAAGACGCACACTCAGTCTGTTGATATTCTTGTGCTCGTCCGTCACAGCCTACGGCCAGCGAACGGCAACATCAACAATACCAGATACATCCGCTGCCAGATTTAATCATACAAGAACCACCGCCTGGCTCTTGCACCGGAAAACATTCATAGAGTCTAACCTCGTGGTGTACAACTCACATACCTGGAAAAAGCTCCGCCAGAAAAAACTCACCGCCGTCTCACCTCATCTCTCACTCAATGCCAACGACTCCCTGCTCGCATTATCTGCTGTAGGGAAGATAAAAATACTGAATGCCCAAAGCCTCAAAACAGAACAGGTATTGTGGGAACGCACACCACAAAAGCTGGTGGAATTCGATCCCGTTTCACCAACAATATGCGCCAGCGCCACCGTTAAAAACGTCATACAGATAAGAGACCTCCGCAACGACAGTATCCTCCTCGAAATATACGGCCACAACACACCCATCCGGACATTGAGCTACCGCCCCGATGGCAAATATCTCTTTAGCCTCGACAAAAAAGGTAAACTATGTGTATGGTCCCCCGCTGAAAAGACGCAGCTGGCAGAACGGGATCATATACAGGGAACCCCTTACTGGGACACCGATGGAACACTACGCATCGCCGACAGCACCTCACCCCAAACACCGCAGGTGATAACCCTGCAAGCCATCCCCGGCAGTGACCTGCGCTTTCATCACTACACGACGCCTATGCTGGAAGTATTCCCTGCCCCGGTTATTGGCTACATGCCGGAAGCTGGTTTAATACTGGGATTGGGCTTTACGGTCATCGCCCAACCCACCCGTAGCAGTAAGTATTACCGGCCGTCATTGCTCACCGTATCGGCTTCCCACGGTTTCTACGGTAACCAATGGCTGCTGGCATTCTCACTCAGCAGGTACCTGAAAGACCGTTGGTACATAGCAGCCGACCTGCAATATAACATACACGCCAGGAGCTTTTATTTCGGTACTGCTATGGATGCCGATTACAAAAAGAAACAACCTTATATCTCCGGTAATTTCCTCCTGAGTGGCGGAGTATACCGGTTGTTCGGTCAGCAGCTGGGACTTGGCCTGTTGTACGACATCCGCCATAATAAACGCGCCAGGTTTGAACAGGAGATACCCCTCCGGCTCTTCCCGCCCTTCGGCGTTGAAGGCGGACTGGCTGCCGGCCTCGGCGCAGCACTCAGACTTGATAACCGCGATAATATATTCTCGCCTTCCCGCGGCGCGTTCCTTCAACTGGCGTATCTGCGCTATGGCATAGCCGACGCAGGAGATTACAGGTTCCATGAAGTAAAAGCAGATCTCCGCAAATACTTCCCGTTAGGCAATCCTGCAAACGGCCGCCAGCTGGCCCTGCAAGGAGCGGCCGATCTCACATGGGGCGGTCAGCCGCCATTTTATATGCTGCCCTATTTCACCGGCGACAAAGCCCTGCGCGGCATCTACAGGAACCTCTACACGGATAACCAGGTTGCATTTGTACAAGCCGAATACAGATCCCGCTTCAACGTAGCCGACCCAAGATTCGGATATACTATATTTGCAGGAGTTGCAGATGGGTCAACCGACTTTATTCGTCAATATATAGCCGACTTAAAAGTAGTATATGGAATAGGGTTCCGCCAGCAACTCTATCCTAAGAATCATTTACAATTAAGGATGGACGCAGCCTGGACAAACAAAGGAGACTTCGGTTTCTATGCCGGCCTCGGCACATCATTTTAATAACTGCCTGGAAACATACATGCCAATGGGATTGATCCGAAGTAACTTTTCTATTCCACGTAAATACAAGGTACGATGGCTGGCTATTCTGCTTTGCTATACCGCCTATACAACACTGGTGTTCTGTATCGTATACCTGACGCAAAAAGAAGCGCTCTACAGGAACTATGGCCCGGTACCCGCGATGTGGGCCGTCAATATCCTGCACGATGCCATCAAATGCACCATCGTCTACTATTTCCTTATTTACTGGATATTCCTGCCGGTCATACAAACAAGAAAAATCACTTTCCGGGTGGTCTTACCCAAACTGGCACGCTTAATACTCTTCGGCACAGTACTGACAACTTATGAATTCTACCATGCATTTGGAATAAAAGGCGGTATAGCTGATCGCCAGCATCTCAGTGCGTACGACTTTTCTGTCTGGGAGCTCGTTAGCGGCATCGTCATGCTGCTGGTAGGCCTGATCGTAGCCATATTCATTGAGCTGCGAGACAGGGCTGTCCGGCTGCATGAACTGGAGAAAGGTAAACTGATGGCGGAACTCTCTGCTATTAAGTACCAGATTAATCCGCACTTTCTGTTTAATTGCCTTAATTTCATCTACACCAGATCCGTGCGGCATAATACAGAAGTGGCGCACGCCGTGAACCTCCTGTCAGAGATCATGCGCTATGCACTGGAACAGAATGAGGATAAAGAAGGAGTGGTGCTCCTCGCCGCCGAAATGAGCCACATGAAGAACGTAATCGAGATCAATCAGATGCGTTTCGACAATAACCTGAAAATCCACTTCTCTGAAAAAATCGATAACGGCAATATCCGTATTCCGCCACTCGTCCTGATCACATTAGTAGAGAATGCATTCAAACACGGAGATCTGAACGATGAACATAATCCCCTCGATATAAGAATCGAAGTAGCGGGAGAGAGGTTGTGGTTCTATACCCAGAACAAGAAAAAGAAAAGCGTAAAAGAATTGTCCAGCGGTATCGGCCTGACAAATGTAAAACAACGGCTGCAGCTGGTATATGGCCCCAGACATCATTTTCAGACAATGGAAGATGATCAGTATTACGTGGCCGAACTCACTATAAATCCATAAATGATGATCCGGTGTATTATTGTAGACGACGAAACACATGCAATAGAGCTATTGTCCATGCATATTGAACAAACCGGTTTCCTGGAGCTGGTAGGCACTGCCACCAGTCCCGTGAAAGCGCTGCAACTCGTATTCGAACAAAAGATAGATGTGGTCTTCCTGGATGTCCAGATGCCGGAAATGTCAGGCATCGAATTTATGCAATTACTGAACGGAAGATGTAAAGTAATACTGGTAACCGCCTATAAAGATTACGCTATACAGGGCTTTGACAATGACGTTATTGATTACCTGCTGAAACCCGTCACATTCCCGCGCTTCCTGCAAAGCGCCCGCAAGCTGCTGGACCTGAGTAACAAAACCGCAGAGCAGAGCAACGACTATATTTTCGTAAATGGCGACGCTAAGGGAGGCCTCCTGCGCATCAATACAGATGATATCATCTACGTAGAAGGACAAAAACAATACGTCTGCTTCTTTACCCGCGACGGAAGAAAATACCTCTCCAGGTTAACGCTGAAAGAACTGGAAACGCGCCTGCCCGCCGGTAAGTTCATCCGGGTACACAAATCCTTCGTAGTCGCTACACAGTATATTACCAGGATTCACAACAATGCACTGTCCCTGGCGCATACCACACAAATGATCCCGGTAGGTTCCAGCTACCGGGAATCATTCATGAATAGGATGAAAGACAGGATCATGACCTGATAACGTATAACCCCGCTTAAGGGTGTGACCGTAAATATGCTATCGCCCGGTCTAATGGGGCATCAGTAATACCCGTCATCGATGTACTATCATTATTCACCACAATCGCAGGTGTGATCCCTCTGCCTTCGTAGTTTATTTTGTTTAAATCACAAGTCTGGCCATTGGGGGTATAGATCTTGCCATAAGGGCCTGTGCCAAATGTAAACATACCACCTGAGTAGGAGGGGAAATCATAGTCAGTAAGCCCCCCTAAACCACCCCAGCTACGTTCGCCGATGATAGTCGTCTTTCCGGCAGGTAATGCTTTTAATGCCAGCGTTGTCATTTCTCCCATACTGATCGTATTCCCGTCTATCAGTACAACAATTGGTTTGTCAAAAGCCACACTCCCGGTTTGAGGGGTAACAATATTTTTTATCCAGGGTGTATAGTCGAGCCGGCCACTTCCATTTTTGTACTTTGAGTAACCCCAGTGTAATGGCTCCGTAATTAAATTTCCTACCAAAAAATGCATATCTGCGAGATATCCTCCCTGATTCCCTCGTAAATCAATTATCAATCCGCTGGTTTGTTTGTTTTTTACATGATCAAAAAAATTTGTCAAAGCTGCTTTAATATAAGGACTGGAGTATTGCTGCGCTAATCTGAACTTGTTGAATCTTAAATAAGCGATACTGTCAACCTGTCCCTTGGCAGGTTTGATATATCCGCTCAATACCGCCAATGTATCGCCCTTCGCCGGAGATACCCACCCCCAGGTAGATAATGCCGGAACAAGATAACTACTATATATGTTACTCACCGTGCTGACAAGCGCCGGATAATTTTGATGATACCTGCCTTCTTTTCGTCGCTGATCATAAGATGGAGAAAGAGACATATTATACCATCCTAACCCCCCTGGCAGATTAGCAAAATAATGCCCGTCTATTAATCCATCGGTCATAGCTTTAAAATAACTATACACTCTGGGGCCGGCAGTATCGGCTGACAGACCATTTAACTGCGCAAAAAGTGGTTGGTAAATCTTATACATATTATCCCAGTTAGTAGTATCTATATCCCAGAACACATAGTTATTATTCATGCCATTCCAGAATGCATTAAATACCGCATTGTAATCTGCGATGATATATTTGTTGGAAGGATTTAATTCCGGTAATTCCTTCCTGCAGGCAGATAATCCTGCCAGTAATACAAGGCTAAGGCTGATTATTATAATTATTCTGTTCATATAAGTAAGCTTTAAATTTGATGGTATGATAGTGGTTAAAAACGAGGAGTGTTTATTTATTACACTTACTTAAAACATCCTGCGGCAAGGTAAAGTGTATAGGTAACCTACTGAGATGCTGGTGGTCGTGTTATATCTGGGTACCTGGTTGATCATATAGTTTTTCTGCTGATCGGTTAACGCATAATAGAGTCTCCCCTCAATGTAAATTTTGCTGCAGTGGGGAAATGCATATTGTGCCCCGATACCGGCTAATAACCCGAACTCCCATCGGTTATCTTTCCGGTCATCAAAATGATAAGGTTCATTATATTCCTGGGGGCCGTTAGCTGCGAAAATAGTATACTGGTATTGGGCAGACGCATCGCCGGTATTCCACATCGAAGGCTGCCTGCCTTTGGTGCTGCCACTGCTCCAATAAGCGGTATAAGTACCCAGGCTTACAAAGCCTTCCCATTGTCTGATTCCATAGGAAAACTGCGCCATTACGGGAAGCTGAAAATAATTATTGTGGAATTCCTGATATTGACCTTTGTAATAATCACTTCGTTCCAGCTTGTAATTCTTTTGAATAAATGTTGGTGCAACCTGTACGCCGAACCATGAGTTTAATTTGAGTTGTACCGGAACCGCTACGTTTGCCCCTCCCATACTTTTATAGGTAGTGAAAAAGTAAGGCGACGAATTGGTGGATACATGATTTCGGTTGTAGCCGGTTTCAATACCAAGAGAAATAGTTTGCCCTGAAGAATGCAATTGCGTAAGCAAACAAAAGCATAATAGTGCTCCAAAAAATGGAGACGCAGATTGTTTTCTTTCCATAAAATAATTGTTTAACTGTTTGGTTGAGATTTGCTTTAAGTTATTTTTGGGTGATTAGGGTGTTAGATTTGAAAGAATGCTCACGATAAAAAATTGCGCTGAACGGGTGTTGTTCTTCACTTATCTATTGGTTTCCTGCTAAAATAGCTTGTCTTATATCATAAATGTAGTAAATGGAGTTTGTTATAACTAATCAATGGTTAACACTTTTTAATCGTTTATTAACACCTGTACGAAGACCGGAGCAAATTTTTAAAAATCTGCTTCGGTCTTCGCTGCTAAAATATCTACTATCATCTCGCTACTTTGCGGGCTTAAAAATCTCGCTCCGGTCTTCGCTGCTGAAATTTTTTACTTCTTTGCGCCTCCGCGGGAAAAATATACGCTTTGATCGCCCGCAATCCTACCTGATACCCCTGTACCAGGCAGGCCTTTCCCGTTCACTGTTCCAGAAAAGCGCCGCCTGCCCGGATGGCGATCCGTCAGGCCGGCTCAACCGCCATACTACCCCATCATAGATCGTGAAGGTATGTCCGTATTTATCAACGCGCGGACCGCTATAATTATAGGCAATGCCATGAAGCGTTACGTCCTGTAACAACCGTTCCCGTTCACTCCTGTCCTGTGACGCTGCACTTAGCCGCGAGGGAAGCTGTAACAATTCGGCTATGCCGTATTTAAAACATGACAATGCAAATTGATTGGCATAGATGAAATATGGATCAGCACCCGTTCCATGTGCCAGTATAGCATAAGGCGCTTCTTCGTGCAGCCATTGTGAACGTGCTGGAATGCCCGGCGGCACAGGAAGCCCACTGCCATTCCGGTCCAGGAAATTATGATCTATCTGCGTAATTAATGGAAGAAAAGAGGATGTCATTGCAGTCGTTATAAATTTTTAAGACGGGGATTCTGACCCAGCTCCTGCTGGTGATCTACGGGTACTTCTATCAGCAGGGAATGTGGTTTGTCTATCTCCATACGGCGCAACAGCGCTTCCAGGTTACCCAGATCCGGCTGTAGCCGCGCCGCTTCCCATCCGCAGGCCCTGGCGATGGCACAATAATCAATAGCCGCTACACGCGCATGGTAATGCGGTGTGGCAATGTCAGGTAATACTTTACCCAGACCCTGTTCAACGATAGATAACGATTCATTGTTCAGTAGAAAAACAACAATACCCAGTCGGCTCACTTCTCCCAAAGAACCAGAAAACAGACGGAAACATCCGTCGCCGGTAAACAGAAAAACAGAACGGTTAGGATCAGATAATTTCGCACCTACGGCGGCACCGAAAGCCCCTCCCATAGCAGAACCACGATAGAGTGAATAAAAATCGATACGGTCGTTAGGCCGTTGCGTTACATACTGCCGGTCCTTATAAGCCAGGCAAACATCATCTATTCCCAGCGAGTGAGCAGGCCACCAGGCATGGAGGCGCTGGTATAAGGTGGCCATATTTACATACCCTTCCCGTGGAACCGCAAATGGCCGGTCGTTCAGATCTGCCGGCGCTGGCGGAACAGGTCTGTTAGTGAAAGGGTAACGTTGCCCCGCACTTATCAGCGCGCTTAATAAAACATCCAATGGCCCGCAAATATGATCATATCCTCCGGTAGCCACATGACGCAGACTATTCTCCACGAGGCCATACGCCCGGAAAATATTCCCCAGGAAAAAAGTGTGAGCCGCCTTAAACCCACTGAAGTTAATCGTGTATTCGTCCGGACAAGCGCCCAGCACTACCAGCACATCCTGCTCGCCAAGAGCATTAAACAGTGACATCGCCTTATCATTTCCGCCAAAGGAAATATAGCCGTAACCGTAAGGATTATCCTGGCTCACCGCATTGGCGCCATTGATACTCCAGATGGCTGCTGCCTGCAACTGCTCACAAAGCTGCGTAGTGAGCCGCTTTGCATGAGGATAACGCGCCATCTCTTCCCCCACTAAAATCACTATGCGTTTATCATGCACCGCCTGGCGGAAGGCAGACACAAAAGCATCCAGGTAGTCTTCTTCCACCAAAGGCGCTTTTTCAGGCAGGGGCATAATATGGTCCGTCACTGCACTTCCCACAGCTTCATTGTCTAATACCAATACAATTGGTTTAGAACGGTCCAGGGTAGCTTTTGCAGCGGCCAGCTGCGTGCTTAACAAAAACGGATCATTCAGTACAAAAACAGCATCTCCCAATTCTGCCCGCAACTGCGCCACGATATTACTGCCATATATGGACGTATCCTGTAGCGGTGAAAACCCTTCTGTATTACTACCGGAAACAGGTACAATAAACACAGCAGGAATGTCGTGCAGCTTGGCATCGCTTAATCCGCAGCCGATCAATTTGGTGGCAGCGCCGGTAGTGGCCACGGCGGCAGCTACTTTACCGCTTGCCAGGTAATAACCCAACGGAACAAATCCCGCGCTGTATTCCCCCAACGTCAGAAATGACGGGTCATCAGCAAGCAGGTCATCCAGTGGTTGCAGGTGCTTTAACAGGTGAATAACACCGCCGCCCGTAACGCCGGTGTATAAGGTGATGCCCCAGTCGGTAAGGGTGTCAATAATGAACTGATAATTGTCCACCACACAAGGAGGACTTGCGCAAAGTTTACTGGTCGTCATAGAATAGTGGTTAAAATTGAAACTGGTTTATTGACAAAAAACTATCGCGTATTTTTTCGGTACAAGAACTTGTAAGAAAGGATATCTGATATGGTTTTTAAAAAGGATTTTACGGATACATGGTTCACGCTCACTGACAATACAAGATAAGTCGTATTTGGCAGACAGCAATCGCGCTTAACAATCTGCATCGTAAAATAACACACAGATGGCTATGCTAAACACGATGATTTTTTAGCTGCTGCAAAGGGTGTTTTTAATGAAACAGCAGCAGGGATATATTTTGGCGTAATAATTTTTCAGATGAACGAAGAATTTTTGTACGATATATACTACAACAAATGATAAAGAAATACGATGCCGCTGCCACAGGCACAGATAGAAATAGTATCAACGACTTCCACCCGATAGTGTTATCTTTAAGTAGAACTAAATATACAATCGTTATGGCAAAACAGACTTCAATCATCACCTTCACGGGCAGGCTCGGTAACCTGATCGGTTACAGTCGCGGAGGTAAACACTTCCTGCGCAGCATGCCCGATAAAGTGCGGCAAACAACCGCCACCCGCAGGGCCGCACAACGATTTGGCATGGCCAGCAGGAGAGGGGCGCTCATCCGCAACGCTTTCTCCGGCAGAATGGAAGTCAGCTGCGACACCGGGCATATCAACAGGCTAACCGGCGCGCTCATTCCCTCCGCCGGCCACGATACCCAAAATATCACCGGCTTCCGGTTCAACCGGCATGCGGGAACAGACAGGTTCCTCGCTCTCCCGCCTAAGCTTTCACGGGATGGTATCCTGCATATCCCGCCTCAGGCATTGCCCGCATATAAAGGCATCGACGCACTGGAAATAAAAGTAATCGCCGCCCGTGTCAACTTCACAACACACCAGGTAATCGGTACAGAAAGCACTGCACTCATCGTAAACACCGGCGAATCCTTTAAAGGCGCCGCCTGCGATGTAGACATCCCCGGTAATGGAACACTGGTAGTCGTCCTGCAGATAAGAGGCATACAGGATAATAGGCCTTCCGGCAACAGAAAATACCTGGCAGCTGATATTATTGCCGTACAACCACCACAAACCCATGAACAAATAACTCCCAAACACCCCGGATTAGCGCAACTACTCAAGGAGATCCTATCCACAGCAGCTGCACAATCCTTGCCGCACGTCACCCAACGGGAATAAACCATCCAATGCCTGACATTTGTATACTCATGAATAAAAATAACTACCCTTGATCCACACACCCGGCTGCTAAACCAACAATCTTTACTTTCAGTCGTGCCGGCTGAAAGCAGCCCCTCTTTTTTCATTACTTACCTCTTACCGCTAAAAGCTACTTCATAACCACTATTCTGCACACCTTCCCATCTAAAGAACATCCCCGCATCAAGTCCACCTTTACTATACAGATAGTAGCCATATCTCGCAACATTACAGCTAAAGTCGGCCGCAAAGAATACCTGCAAACCGGTATCCCGGCGCTCGCTGAATGTATCTGCATTGACAGGAATAAATACCACCCTTGTTTGTATAATGCCATTTTTGTTGCTAACTTATCACACGATTCCACATACACATTAAAACTAAAACAGGATCACTATGCAACGCAGGAAATTTCTCCAATCTTCACTGGCGGTTACGGCTGGTATAGCGGCTAACATCAGCCCGGCAATAGCCGGCGAAAAATATGCAACACAAAAGGAGGTCTATGAATGGCGTGAATATGAAATGCGCTTTGCTTCCGACCAGGCGCAACTGGAGAACTATTTTAAGACAGCGCTCATCCCCGCATTGAACAAATATGGTGTAAAGAAAGTAGGCGTCTTTAAAGAATGGAACCCTTCCGAACCCGCTAAGTTCTACCTGCTGACACCCTTCGCATCTCTCGACAACTACCTCTCCGTAAATACAAAATTAAAAACGGATGCAGATTATGTGAAGAACAGCGCAGCATATAACAACGTACCGGCCGACAAACCCCTGTACAACCGCTTTACGGCTTCCCTGATGCTGGCCTTTGATGGTTGGCCTGCACTCGTGCCCCCTTCAGGTGAATCCCGGATCTTTGAATTAAGAACCTATGAAGGGTATAGCGAAGATGCCGTAAGAAGAAAAATCAAAATGTTCAATGACGGAGAGTACCCCATTTTCCAACGGGCAAACCTGAACCCCGTGTTCTTCGGAGAAGTCATTGCCGGCGACAAAATGCCCCGTCTCACCTATATGCTCACCTGCAACAACATGGAAGAACGCAGCAAAGGATGGGCCGCTTTCGTTGCCGACCCCGAATGGAAAAAGCTCGTAGCAGATCCCCAGTATGCCAATACTATTTCTAAAATCAGCAACACCTTTCTGGTCCCCGCATCATATTCGCAGATATAGTTACTGACCCAATACAGTAAACACCCGGTAAAACACGCCACAGTGCATGTTTTACCGGGTGTTTGCAATAATTTGTTTCTTACCGTCTTATCATCCCGGCAGTAATTTCCAGGTTACCGGTGTGAGCAGCCGCAAATGCAATAATCCAGCAGGCAGGAACCTAACCCGTGCCCACAATTATTCCAGTTACATAAATTGTTACAATAAGTATTACACTGACGATTCGCAGTGGCCGAATCGCTTGAACACATGCCGGCATCAACGATGCAACCTGCACGCCTCATAGCGCCGCCTTTAATGGATTTCAAGTCATGTCTGCTGAGTGCAGCACCAAAATAACTTCTCATAAATGCAGAATTTTAAGGTGAATAATATCAGGGCTGTGGGTCTTGTAATAAAGTTAACAGCAGAAGATCGGAGCAAGGAGATTACAGTGACGCTAAATTATAGATCTTCTGTGAAATGTAATGGCGCCCCTTTAATACAAGATGTAAGTCTCCCCCCTGTAATTAGTGGGTTGTTTTATTCCTGTTTTCAGGGGATGTCACCCCTCTCTGTTTCGCAGGCTGTAGTTGTATACTTGTAATTGCAACACGAAACCATAGCTTTTATTTCACGTTTAATCATATCAACCCAATCAAACTCCCTACTGTAGATTGAAACCTCCATAAGAAATGAAACCATCCGTAACCTTTAAATGAAAATTGAAAAACTATGAAAAGAAAATTCCTGTTTCCTGTCATCCTGTGCCTCAGTATCATAGGATGTACAAAAAATCCGCAGGTAACGCCCGCCGGAACCACGGAGAACAATGAAAAGACAGTTATCACCCAAGGTCTTAAAGGCCAGAATCACATTGCTCCCGGCGTCGGTAAGTACCGGTTGATTGTAAAGTTCAAGGCAGAAGAAATACTGGGCGTTGAGAAGACCAGGCCGGTATTTTCGAACCAGGGCGCCACGGCCAGGGCAGAAGCTTGGGGCAGCCAGAAAGACGGCAGTAAAAAGAACATCTACTCATTTACCTACGACCAGGTAATGCCATTTAATCCTGATGAAAAAGCAGCGATGCTGCAAGGCCGGAAAGCACAGCCGGAACCCGGCGCGTTTGATCGTTACGCTTTCAGGGGAATGATGTATGTGCGCGAAGCACCGGATATGTCACCCGGAGATGTGCTGAATCTCGCCAATGAGTTCGAAAAACTCGATATGGTGGAATATGCATCCCTGGAGCCGGTGACACCACCGCCACCGCCAGTTACGCCTGACTTCACCTGGCAGCAATATTACAAGAACGAGGCAGACAACAGCGACGTTAATGTTCGCGGTATCAATGCAGAATATGCGTGGTCTATCGGCGTTACCGGCGCCGGTATCCGGATAGCCGATATCGAATGGGGCTATAACAGAAACCATGAAGACCTCATCGGAACAACATGCCAGGAAGTACTTCCTCCTCCAAACGATGATTTTAAAGATCACGGTACCGCTGTTGCCGGTATCCTGATGGGACAGAAAAACAACTTCGGCGTAACCGGTATGGTATACGGTGCAGATGCCTGCTACATTGTATCAGAACGCGTACGTGGCCGCGCAGGCGGAATTGCTGAAGGGCTAACCCGGCTCAGAAGAGGCGATGTTTTCCTCTACGAAATGCAGGCCTGGGGCGAAAACAACTACGCTCCGGCCGACTATGAACAGGCAGTCTGGGATATCACCAAATCTGCTACAGATGCAGGCATTGTGGTCGTGGCTGCAGCAGGTAACGGTAATCAGAACCTGGACGGCGCCTTTTATGACAGCTACAGAGCCAGAGGTGACAATGGCGCCATTATAGTCGGAGCCGGTACTAAGACCGCCCGCGATAAGGCCTCCTTCTCTACTTACGGCAGCGTAGTACACGTGCAGGGTTGGGGCGATTGGAAAGTCACCACTTCCGGTGGCGGCGCAGACCTGTTTAACGGTGGCCCTAATGCACAGTATACAAACAGCTTCTCCGGCACGTCTTCCGCAAGCCCGATTGTAACGTCTGCTGTAGTAGCTGTTCAATCATGGTATAAGGCCAGAACCGGACAGGTACTGGCGCCAAGAGATATTAGGGACCTCCTGATAAGAACCGGTACGTCGCAGGGTAGCGGCGGTCATATCGGACCACTGCCTAATATTAAAGCCGCCATCGTTGCACTGGGCGGCCCCGATAACATAGATATTGTTTCCGGTGCTACATACTCCATCGTTGCGGCTACCAATAACACCAGCCTGCTGGATGTTGAGGGCGGTGGCGCCGGAGATGGAACCAAAGTAAACCTCTGGACCGCTAATGCTCCCCTTGGCAACAACCAGAAATGGATTGTTACCAGTGTGGGCGGCGGCTACTACAAGTTGAAGCCGGTGCATGCTTCCGCACAGGCATTGGATGTAAGCAACAGCGGCACTGCTGATGGAACACAGGTGCAGATATGGAATGATAACAACACCAACGCACAGAAGTGGCTGATCAAAAGTGTGGGAGGAAGTGGTTATTATACGCTCTCTCCGGCCTGTGCACCTGCATCACAACTGGACATAAATGGCAGCGGTACGGCTAACGGCACCAAAGTACAGATATGGACCACCAATACTTCCAACGCACAGAAATTCCTGTTTATAAGACAGTAAAAGGTATATCATCCCAGGCTAATAGTTATTAGTCTGGGATGTCTCATAAACCCCGGTTACCGGCGTGTGCATCCGCAAATGCAATATTCCGCCACACAGGAGCCTAACCCGGCGCCACAATTGTTCCAGTTACATAAATCGTTACAGTAAGCATTACAATAATAATTCGCGGAGGGCGAGTCGCTGAGGCACATGCCGGCGTCTTGCCTGCAACCTATGCGTTTCATTGTGCCGCCATTAATGGATTTCAATTCACGTCTGCTGAGTACAGTACCAACATAATTTCTCATGAATACAGAATTTTAAGGTTGATGTGAGTGGTTATGAAATTAACAGCAGGGGATCGGGTTAAGGAGATTACAGTGGCGCTAAATTATAAATCTTCTGTGCAATGTAACAACAGCCAATAAGAGAGAATATGTGGATATTATAGCTGCAAAAAAACGAAGCCTTTTGCGAAGTGCCCCCAAATGTCTGGTTCTTTGGCACTTCACAAAAGGCAATTAAAGCTTAAATGCTACCGCTAGTTAAAAGCATCTTTTATTACTTTGCCTTTGGCATATTGCAGAGGAAACTGCAGCAATTCCGCGATAGTGCTTGCAACATCTATCTGCTCGTAGTTATTGGTATTGATGATTGTATTCTTTTTAAAATCGGGGCCTAAAGCAAAGAACTCTATATGACGGCAACCTTTGCAGGCATCTCCATGACTCGTATAGGCATTCCTGCGGGTTCCCGCTGTATGCCTTCCGTGATCATTACTTACAATTAAAGTTGTTTTATCCTTATATTCTCCCAGTGCCTGAATATAATCCCATAATTCTGTAATGGATTTATCGGTTGCTTTAATTGCATTAATGTATCCTATGGAATCTTTGTTATGTCCCCTGTCATCTACATCTTTCAGGTTAATCACTAATATATTCGGAGAATAACGCTTCATTACATTTTTCACCTGGTTCATGGTTATCACATCACTCCTGTAATCTGAACCATTCCCATCTGTACCGCAATCAGCACTGGGTTGGTATTTTCCGTTCCAGTCTGCCAGCTTGCAATTGTTTAATACCTCAAGCTTATCCTTGGATGCTACTATCCAGGCTTTGGTTTTATCGGCTCCGGTATATTTTAACCATTGCTGCATTACCGATGGATAACCAGGCAACTCCGTACCATCATTCGCTATATCCTCATATACTCCGCTGCAAAGAGCGCTGTGTCCGGGATTGGTATTGGTCGTGCCATTGTTCATAAAATTACTGATGAACACTCCATCTTTCAATAACCTGACACGGTTGGGGATATGCTGCTTTGTAGAATCTTCCCATGTTTCAGAAATGCGTGGCCCATCCACTACTAAAAGGACCACGTTTTTGGTTTTATACCCGTTTTCATATGGGGTAGCGGGACCAACATCCTTTGGGTCGCTGCAGGAAGATACAGACACCACCGCCAGGGTAGTAATGATTGCGAATAGTTTTTTCATTGGGTATAACATTTAGATTTAACTTGACTACATCTATATCTATATGTAGGTGTCAACCACTATTGGGGTGAAGTGTGGTGAAGACCTTAACAATAATTTTAACAATTAACATTCATCCGCACCGGATAATTTTAAAATTGACAGATGCTACAATATAGTTGTACACAGAGAAAGATGAAAAATGCGGACATATACTTCAGATGTAGACTTTTCACGATACTATATAGTAATTTATATAATTACTCGTATTTTTAGTTTCATAGCATAACGAATTCATTTGCACAACGATAGCCTACATACCGAGCGTGAACTGTTGCTGTTAATAGCAGAGGGCGACCAGCACGCATTCCGGCAGCTGTTTGAAATCTACTGGAAACAAGTATTTGGAGCCTGCCTGCAACTGACGAAATCTCCGGAACTGGCTAAAGACCTGAGCCAGGATATTTTTCTTAAAATATGGAATACAAGAAACAGGCTCACGGATGTAAGAAGTTTTAAAAGCTATCTTTTTACCATTGCCCGGAACACAGTAAGGGACCAGCTCCGGACAACTGTCTTCCGCGAATCCAACCGAGAGTTCCTGGAACATTATTTTTCCGGCAAAGCAATTTCCCCGCAGCAGGTGCTGGAACAAAAACAATTGAGCGACCGTCTCATGAGAGCGATCAACAGTCTGCCGCCAAAGCTGCACCAGGTCTTTATGCTGAGCCACCTGGAAGGATTGAGCCATAAAGAAATAGCGGAACGGCTGGAGATCTCACCCTTATCATCCAAAACCTATATGGTCAGAGCACTCCTGATACTACGGAGAGAACTTGTAAGCGAGCCTGACCGTCTGCTTATAATCGGACTCATCTATCTCAGTAATATTTTCTCCTTCTTTTTTTAATACGGATGTTTTCCTTTACCTCGTTCATCCGTCTTTAGTAGTAAATGGCAGCTCATCAATGAATAACCATAAAAGAAATGAGTTCAGGCAATTATTGCGTAAGTACAGGGATGAGAAGCTGACGGAAGAAGAAATTACGCTGCTTTACGATTACATCAGGCAGGATCAGTTTGCCGACGTAATGGACGAATGGCTGGATGAAACCTTTAATAATCCGGCATACGCCGGCGCTGCTGTAGACTATGATCCGGAACTTGTGTTTGCCGGAATGCGGGAGCACATGAATACGCCGAAGCGGGCGTTACGTTGGTGGAAAGCGGCGGCCGCCGCCGCTGCTATACTGGTGTTTGCGTTGCTTGGATATATCAGTTACCGCCCTTCACCGGTTGCAGAGAAGGAGGTTGTCTTTGACGTTCCGCCCGGAAGGCAAGGTGCTACGCTTACATTATCCGGTGGACGTAAGATATTGTTGGATAGCGCCAGCGATGGCTTGTTAGCGAATCAGGGAACAGCATCCCTCCGCAAGACGGGCTATCAGCTTAACTATCAATCGGACAACAAGCTTCCCGTTGATACACCGGTCTTCAATACAGTATCCACCCCCAGAGGAAGACAGTTCAAGCTGGTACTGGCAGACGGTACGCAGGTATGGTTAAATGCAGGTAGCGAGATACGTTTCCCAACCGCTTTTTCAGGTAAGGAACGTAAGATTGAACTGACGGGTGAAGCTTATTTTGAAGTAGCCGGCAATGCAGCAGTTCCATTTGTTGTTCAACTCCGGGATAGCAGGGTAGTAGTGCTGGGCACACACTTTAACATAACTGATTACGACGATGAAAAAAATACAAACACCACGTTATTAAAAGGGGCGGTAAAAATACAGACGAAAGACAACGAGGTATTGGTTAAACCCGGATTACAGGTAACTATAGACAAAAACACAGGAGCATTTTCATCTAAGGCAGTGGACACTGAACAGGTAATTGCATGGACGAAAGACAAACTGGTACTGGGTAATACGGATTTCGCCGTAATGATGCGCAGCATTTCGAGGTGGTATGATATAGATCTGGTCTATGCTGGCAAAGTACCAGAACTGCGCGTTGGAGGATGCCTGCACAGGAATGTTAATCTGTCTGTAGTCCTTGGGTTCCTGGAGGAAAATGGTGTACACTATACCATGAGCGGCAAAACAGTGACAATACTCCCATAAATGATTTATTAACTGATAAATACAATCACGTATGAAAATGTAATGCCTACACGACGGAGAGTTTATATTAAAAGGACTCTGACGGCTATCAGAGTCCCGGTTAATGGACTTGTCTGTTAATTCAACCAGAATCTTGCAAAAAATGACTGTTTAACTTTCTAAATCCAATCCAGCAAAAGTATGCAACTCAATGCGTATCGCAAAGCCTTTGCGAGTAGATTCCACGTTTTTACCAAAATCCTTCCGGCTATGAAATTAACTGCTGTGCTGTTGCTCGCAGGAGCACTCCACGTATGTGCTGCAGGCTATTCCCAGGGAGTGACCATTGTAGCACGGAATGTACCACTTGAAAAGATCTTCAGAGAGATCGAATCCCAGACAGGTTGTTCATTTCTATGGAATGAATCTGCTATTGACAAATCTGTATCCGTAAGCGTAGAGATCCGGGAAGCCACACTCAGTGGCGCACTGGATCAATGTCTGAAGGGGCTGCCACTCACTTACAGAATTCGTGATAAGGTCGTGTTCATTGAACCGGCGCGCACCAGGCCGGTGGGAGACACAACCCAACCCACTGGTACTTTACACGGAAAAGTAATGGATGAAAGCGGGCAACCACTAATGGGAGCCACCGTAACTGTAAAGGGTACCAATAAAGGGACCGTTTCCAATGAGAGAGGCGAATTTGCATTACCGCGAATGGCCGGCAATTTTACGGTGATCATCAGTTTTGTGGGATACATGGAAAAGTCTGTTACTGTTGGGAATCGCCAGCATATAGAAGTTACGCTTCAGAATGCAGGTGTTAACCTTGGCAGTGTTAACGTAGTAAGCGTTGGTTACGGAACGCTGAATAAGAAAGAAGTTTCCAGTGCCATCACACATCTTACCTCAAAAGACCTGCTAACAGTTGGTGGTAACGGAGCGTTAATGTCCTTACAGGGAAGGGTAGCTGGTCTTACAATTACCAATACTGCTATGGCAGATCCCAACTCTACTCCCCGGATACAGTTGCGTGGCGTGTCCTCACGCGATGCCGGCCTGGGTCCATTGTATGTAATCAACGGTGTTCCTGGTGGGAACATCGATAACCTGAATCAGAATGATATAGAATCCATTGATGTGCTCAAAGGTGGCGCCGCATCGGCCATCTATGGCACACGTGGAAGCAATGGTGTCATTGTAGTTACCACCAAAAGGGGCACTGCAGAACCACGCCTGTTTTATGACGGATATGTGGGCCTGGACTTTATTACGAACAAGCTCCATGTGCTGAACAGGAATGAATTCCTGGAACATAAGCGCGGTGTTGATTTCGGAGGAAATACTGATTGGCTGAAAACAGTGAGCCGCGATCCTGCCTTGTCTCAGAAACACACCCTGCAGTTCTCAGGAGGGTCTGACCGGACCAACTATATGGCCTCTGTGGACTATCGAAAGGCTGATGGCATAGACTACCGTTCTTCAAAAGAAGAATATGGGGCAAGGCTCAATCTCAACCATAATGCAGCCAATGGCCTGTACAGTGTTACCCTGAATGTGGCCCCAAGAATGGCTAAAACCAACCTCGCTGATTATTCCGCTTTCAATTATGCGCTGACACTCAATCCTACGTTGTCCCCCTTCGACAGCACCGGGAAATATGCCTATATCAAAACAGGCTTCTTTGCCAATAATCCACTGGAAGCTGCAAAGACAGTACTTTCCCAACAAGAGATAAAGTACCTTGATATCAATGGCTCTTTTAAAGCGAATCTCTTCACGGGTTTCAATACCATTGTAACGGTGGGTCAGGTAAATGCTGTTTTCCGCAACATGAATTTT
Organism: Chitinophaga sp.; assembly: GCF_035538455.1. Classification (GTDB taxonomy): domain Bacteria; phylum Bacteroidota; class Bacteroidia; order Chitinophagales; family Chitinophagaceae; genus Chitinophaga. The sequence continues at coordinate 29,521 of NZ_DATLKJ010000084.1, read as the reverse complement.
ACCCCCGGCACTAATACAAATGTATTGGTCAGTAACGGCGGAACAGGCCGCAATAGTGGCTCCCAGGAGTATAGAGAGAATGATCAGAAGAGCTTTGAATGGATCGGTAACTATGTTGTCAATGCCGGCCGGCATGCATTAAGGCTATTGGCCGGATATTCTTATCAGCAGTTTGTTTTTTCCAGACTGAAAGCTTCCAATGAAAATTTCCCTTCTGATGTGCTGACATACAATAATCTTGGCACAGGGCTATGGAACCTGGAAAAGGGACAGAATGGTGTTGAATCCGAAAAGAACAGCTCGAAGCTCATCGCTTTCTTTGGAAGACTGAATTATGAACTGGACCAAAAATATTATTTATCAGCCAGCATCAGAAGAGAAGGATCATCCAAGTTCGGCCGCAATAATAAATGGGGCAATTTTCCTGCAGTATCAGTCGGCTGGAGGATCACGCAGGAAAGATTTATGCAGGGGATGTCATGGCTGAATGAGCTGAAACTGAGAGCCGACTATGGAGAAACCGGCAACCAGGACTTTGGTAATTATCTTTCATTGGATACCTACAGCGGATATGGATATTACGTATTCAACGGCATTACTTATCAGGTGTGGGGCCCCAGCCAGAACACCAATTATGACCTGCGCTGGGAGAAGGCGCTAAACTTTAATGTAGGACTGGATTTTGAAGTGCTTAATAGCCGTATTGCAGGTAGCCTCAATTATTACATACGCACCAATAAGGATCTGCTGGGTAATTATGCGGTATCTAATCCTCCCAACATACAAGGGCAAACCTATGCAAATGTGGGAACTATGAAAAATTCAGGGCTGGAGTTGCAACTGAATGCAGCGGTAATAAAACAAAAGGATTTCAGCTATAACCTCTCTTTTACAGGAGCTACCAACAGCAATAAGTTTGTGTCTTTTTCCAATGATCTTTTCAAGGGACAGACCTATCTTGATGTGGTAGGAATGCCGGCGCCGGGAAGTCCGGGAAACCTGCAACGTCTCCAGGAAGATAGACGTATAGGAAGTTTCTATACACTGAAATCAGCTGGTGTGGATGCAAACGGGGTATTGCTGGTATACAATAAGAAAGGAGAAGTGATTACGGCTGATAAAGCCAATAATGATGACAGGCAGTTTGTAGGTAATGGATTACCACAGTTTACGGCCGGCCTGGGTAACAATTTTACTTATAGGCACTGGGATCTGGGCATCTTTCTGCGTGGCGCTTTCGGGTACAAAGTATTTAATACCGTAGCCTTTTATCTGGGCACGCCTGCTACACAGGCCGATGCCAATGTGCTCACTTCTGCGTATAATGGCGGACGTTATTCAAAGCTGACAAGCCCTTCTACCGGTTCTGCACTATCTGATTATTTTCTGGAGCCAGGTAGCTTTGTGAAGATAGACAACGTGTGTGTAGGTTATTCTTTGAGGCTGAAGACCAGGTACCTGCGAAGTTTTCGCATATATGCCACCGCCAGGAACCTGTATACATTCACAAAATTCACGGGCGGAGATCCGGATCTGATTCCTGTGAATGGCCTGTATCCCGGCGTGAATAACAGTTTGTCTTATTATCCATCCACCACACAATTGCTGTTTGGTCTTCAGGTTAACTTTTAAAGAACAATATCCATGGCACATAAAATAAACATTCGTTTTATACTATTACTAACACTCTTTATCACCGGAAGCTGTACTAAATTGGATGAAAAACTGTATGACAGGATTACATCAGAAAATTTTCTACAGACAAAAGCAGATGTGATCCGGGATTTTCTCCGGCCATTCGAGCATGCTTACTGGAGTATACAGGGGGGCAGTAGTTTTATGCTTCAGGAGAACAGTTCCGACGAATTGATGACAGTTAACCGTCAGGGCGACTGGTACGATGGAGCCCAGTACCAGCGTGTACATTATCATACATGGACACCTAATGACGGATACACCAGCGATGCCTGGAATGCCTTATACCAGGGCATTACCCTGTCTACCAACTCACTGGAGGATCTGCAAGGCATTAAAGATCCGGGTAAGTTTAATCTTACACAAACAGAACTGGATGACTACATCGCAGAGCTGAAAACGCTGCGGGCCTGGTTCAACTTGCGCGTGCTTGATTTCTATCGCAATATGGTGATCGTTACCAAAGTAAAGGGAGAAACTAAGGCTGGCCCACAGGTGCCGCCGCAGGAAGCATTTGATTTCATAGAGAAGGAGTTGAAAGATGCTATACCGGCACTTCCACTGCGGGAAACCCTTGGACAGAACGCATTAGGGCGCTGGACAAAAGCAGGTGCGGCCGCCCTGTTAGTACGGCTATATCTCAATTCAAAAGTATATACCGGCAAAGACAGGTTTGCAGATTGTGCCACCATTTGTAAGGACATTATTGATGGGAAATATGGTAATTATGCACTGGAGCCAAGATGGGATGCGCCCTTTGATTACAACAATGGTCAGTCGGCCGAAACGGTTTTCGGATTTCCGGGGAGCTTCGGGCTTACACACTGGCAGTATGATGGTGGCATGTATTTCTGGATGCTGCCTTACCAGGCGCCGCGGTATTTCGGATTCACTGACTTTGGTGAAGCTAATCCCAAGTATGCATTGCAGCCGGGACGGGATGTAGACAGCGTTGAGTATACATCTACGTTAGGGAAGCCGTTTATAAAATTCCGGAGGTATCCCGACGATTTCCGGCTGCTTAAATATAAGAACCTGGGTAACAGCAAGCGGGAAGGTATGTTCCTGTTTGGGTATCTGCCATATGTCAATACGGACGGTAAAGCAGATACCGTAAGAGGCAATAAGGGGCCGTATCCGCTTTTTCTGCGCGATCAGGTGGGAATGTTTCTCAACGCGCTTCCCGGTACGCGTATAGCCGACAAGGAATCCAATATGAATCACGGGGATCATAATTCCGGTGTTTATCCTGTAAAGTATCCCTACTATCCCAATAACGATCCCAATAAAATATCTTCTGCCTATGCAGAGATCCGGCTCGCGGAAATTTATTATTCTTATGCAGAATGCAGATACAGGACTGGAGATAAGACAGGAGCGGCTGTTTTGTTGAATGCTGTACGGCAGCGTAATTATCCGCCTGGCTCTTCCAGTTTATACAACACGGACGGCAGCCAGCTCACAGACCAGGAGATGCTGGATGAATGGGGAAGGGAATTCCTGGTGGAAGCAAGAAGAAGAACAGATCTCGTGAGATGGGGCGTTTTTCATTCCGGCGCCTGGTGGGATAAAAAACCGGATGCTGATGATCATACTATTATATTCCCGATAGGTCAGAATGTATTGAATGCAGCACCCGGACTAAAGCAGAATCCTGGCTATTGATTTTTTCCCGCAAAGGTGCAAAGGAAGCAGAGAGCGCAAAGGATTTTTTAAGTTAGCCAAGAACTACTTTATAGCCCGTAAATATTTGGGGTACTACAAAATAGTCTTATTAAACTTAAAAAAAAACTTTGCGCTCTCTGCTTCCTTTGCACCTTTGCGAGAAAAAAAACCGCTCCGGTCTTCGCTTCCCTAATGACGTGGCTGAATCACTTCAGGCTGCCCATTGGAACGGATTTCCAGTTTCACATCTGCACCGTTTTCTCCCGAGTATTTCCCATCGAATACAATTTCATTGGCTCCGCCGGATAACGACGGCAACGGCTTATTCAGTTCTATCGTTTGCAGCAGCTGCCATTGCTGGTTATACAACCGTACTGCTTTACCATCACATTTCAGGAACTGGTTCCGCTTCAGGCTCACCGGCAACAACAACGCATCCTGGTGATTGATAGCGATCGATACCTGGTCAAAAGTAACATCCGGATCAAACTCTTTACCGGCGGCCAGCGTGATAATAAAGGACACCGGTTGGGCCGCTGCCGGGTTATTGAAAGTAAAGGTGGAGAAAACCGGTTCTCCGGGTTGCTTCATTTGTTGCGTATGCTTGAAGTAAGCATTGTATACCGGCGTTAATTTGTATGCGTTATTGCCGGTCATCTCCAGGTGAAATTCATGCTTTAAGCTCCGCATCTGCGCTTTCTGGGCTTCACTGAAAATATTCTTCATACGGGCCTGTTCCCAGGTCTTTATCAACCCCAGTACCTCATCTTTCAGACCGTGTTTCCGCAATGTCTCCAGGCTGGTAGCCAGACCAAAGCCGGCGTTATATCCGGCGCCCAGTGCCAGCATCCATTCTATGTCTTCCGGTGTGGTTCCCGGCCGCAGACTGAACCAACCCAGCATAGAAGGCATCAGGTTGCGGCGGAAGAACTGCTGGTTCTTGAGACGCAATTGCAGCTGGCTTTCCCGGAAACCAGCATACCAGGGCTCTCCCCAGTTCATCCGGGTATATATATGCCAGAAGTAGTGGCCGGGCAAGCTGGCATCATTGATCACTTTTCCTTTCAATTCCGGTGTAAGGTTATCGTACCATGTTTTGGTAAACAACTGCCTGGCATATTGGCCCATGCCGGAAGACCAGCAGCCTTCAAGCCCGTCAAAAGAAATCTGCATAAGACCCGTCTCATTGAAAAGACGCGCAATAGTCTTCGCCATCTCCTCCTGCAACGCATAATTGGTAAGAAATACTTTATAGGGATGATCCATCAGTTTACCGATGCTGTCATCTTGTAGATGTGCAGCCGCATGCGTACCGAAGGCGCCACGCTGGCAATCCAGCAGCTTCCACGGGGCGGAAGCAGATACCGCTCCGTAACGGATAATTTCATTACCAACGACAACCGACTTCAACGTATTATTCTGAAACTGGTTGAAGAAAACCGGATCTTCTATGCCGATCTCTTTTGCGTTGGCATCGATAGCTGCACTGAGCCGTGAATACCCCACTCTCGCCAACCGGGAATCAGGTACCGGCGTTACATACGGATCATTGGTGGTGATGAAGTTGGATAGTGTATGCACGCCAAGCCGTACACCCTGCGCTTTCGCCGTCTCCACACACTGCTTCATGCTGGCCCGGTTTTCCGGGAACTCTTTGGCATGCAGCTTAAACTGTCCCCAGTTATCAAAGGGATCGCCATGATAGAGATAACGGAGCCCCGCCTGTTTGGTGGCCACTATGGCTTCAGACAGATTCCCCGTGCCGAAATCCATGATCAGGTATGATTCAGATGCGTGTATAGCCTGCTTGCCCCATTCGCCATCCAGCAAAGGATGCGGTAATCCTTCCTTCAGTTCAATCTGTGAAATGGTGGGCAACACATCTGCATTTGCTACACCGAAAAGCGCAATCTTACTGCCAATAACGCCGCCGTCATTAAATGCGGGAGCAAGATACGCAGTATGTCCCCAGTTCTCAATAACCCTGTCCTTGCTGCGGTTGCGGCAGTATGCCTGCAACACCGCTCCGTAAGCAGTAGGGCGCGCTACATCTCCTCTGAACAATTGCTTGTTTATATCATCTCCCTTTACATCCACTTTGTTACCGCCTTCAAATACATCATACGACGGCTCTATATCACTTTCAGCATTCGGATACCCCCCCAGTGTTTTTATATTCAGCGCCTGGATACCAATCGCAAACTCCCGGTTGCGTACAACGCCCACCACTTCACCTACAGTATCTGCTACCGTAGTAGGATATGGCCCCCACAATACCAGGTCAACACTTTCCGGTTTGGTGAGCTGCGTCAGTTCAAAGCTGATGTAGTTATCGTTACGCTGCACTTTTACTTTTGCTTCCACGCCCGCCTGCGGATAAGATAATACCAGCTCCGCGCTTTTTGCATTCCATGTGCAGCTCCGGGGAGCAAGGATTTCCCCGTCTTTTTTTATGCTCATCAATGCAGTGGCTTTGTCTGCAACCAGGAACTCCTTTTGCAGCGCAAGGCTTTTCATACTGGTCAGTTTCCCGGATGCGTCCAGCTGGAGGCTCCATTGCTTCGTTTTGAAATTTACCTGCGCAGCGGCTGGCAGCGCAGCTAATCCTGTTAATACAGCCAGGTAGGGCAGTAGATATTTGGTCCGACGTCTCGTTTTCATATCGATGTTATAAGTTAAGGAGGGGATAAGCATTGGATGGAGGTGCGCAAATTTGCATGTTCCGGTCCTGATATACTAATGCAGTCTTGTCTTTTATTACCATTTTTTTTGCCCTTGATCTCTTCTGCCGGTAATGAAAGGTAATCAAATAGACGTTGCGCAGGTCGATTCCCCGTGATCTGTAGAATATGTAATTGCAACTGTGTTGCAATTTGCATATCTTTGGTTTTAATTAGGAAAACCATGAGATCAATCGGTAACTATGTTAGCCTGGTGGTACTGGCCACCAGTATGGTAATTTATGGGCATGCGGATGCACAGATGATCAGCGCAGCGAAAGCAAATAAGGATACTTTAAACAATGCTGACCGCAGCCGTTTGCAGGATGCCAGCAGGATAGGGCGCACCTCCGGCGCTAAAGCCGCGGCCTTCCAGGAGCTGTACGACTATGAGGTAAGTAACAAGCATCTCAATGATGAAGTATTCCCTTATCAGAGCCTCTTACATAAAGCCTACGTGTTAATGCTGGCCGAACAAAAGATCATTACCCGCCAGGAGGCAAAGACGATCTTAAAAGGACTGGAAACAGCAGACCAGCAGGCAGCAACAAACCCCTCTTTACATCTGTACCTGCCTTATGAAATGGCCGTCATTAAAGCGGTAGGCAGCGTTGGTGGAAAGATGAAAGCCTCTCCAAATGCCTGGACCGCTACATAGAACTCTATGCCCGCATCGATCAATGCCCGCTTGGCTCAGGTGCAAGCGGTGGTACTGCATGGCCCATCAACAGGCCGCAGCTGGCCGCCCTGCTGGGCTTCAAAGGTCTGGTGACCAACACCATTGAAGGCGTTGCCGGATGGGATCACATCGCTGAATTCGCGGCAGACAATTGCATCTACATGAGTGACCTGAGCCGGCTGGCATCCGAAGTGCAGTTATGGAGCACTGATGAATACAATGTAGCTGAACTGGATAATTCCTTTGCAGGGATCAGCAGCATGATGCCCCAGAAAAAGAACCCCGATGCACTTGAAAGAACAAGAAAGGCTTCAGCGCTGACAGCCGGCCAGCTCACCGCTATACTAACCTCGCTCAATGGCATCGAATACCAGCACAGTGGTGTCCGGCTAATGATCGAACCCCAAAGCCTCGACGCAGTACTGGCAGCCTCACATACCATGACCGGCGTGATGCAGACCTTGCAGGTGCGCAAAGAAACCATGCTGAAATACGCCAGGGAAAACTACGCTACCATGACCGACCTCGCCGATCTCCTCGTTCAATACGGTAACCTGGACGGGATGCACATGAAATCATTGCCGCCGTCATTAACAAGGCACTTGAAGAACACAAAACAGCCGATCAGATTACACCTGAAATGATCAACGCCGCCACCGAAAAAAAGCTGGGCCACGCGTTAATAATTCCGGTAACAAAACTCGCTGAAGCGCTTGATCCCGTTAAAAGCGTTCAGCGTAAATCCGGTACAGGGATGCCGGCGCCCACGGCCGTTGAACAAATGATCAGCAACGGAAAGAAAAGCCTTGCCACGCAGCAAACATGGCTGGCAACACAAAAAGTTTACCTGGCCACTGCTGCAAACCAGTTACAAAAACTGGCCAAAGACTACTAGGCGCTTTATAATCAATATCAGAGAAAGGGAGGTATGTAGTATATCTCTCTTGTACTGCATGTAGGTTTCCTACCCTTTTGCTAACTTGGCGCATCTGGTGGCGGAAAACATGCTGAATGCTGGTACTACAAGCTGACTGTTACTATATCAACCCAAACCAGCATCATATTATCTATCCTGTAAAATATTCCGCATATGAAGAAGGTACGCTTTCTAGGTATCGGTCTCAGCTGTTATTTTTTTTCCTATGCACCTTTCTCTGCCTGATCGGGTTTGTAAGTGGCTTGTATGTTCCCAAGGATATTAACAGCGGCGCCTTCAACAGTTGGATACCTGCTATACTTACAGACTTAACGCTTATTGTTCTTTTCGGCATACAGCATAGCATAATGGCCAGATCATGGTATAAGGACCTCATAAAGAAATGGGTACCTGCTCCGCTGGAACGAAGCGTATATGTGTGCTGCGCCAGTCTGGTACTCTTCCTGATGATGTACCTGTGGCAACCGGTACCCTATGCGATTTTTGATTTTCGTACGAGTCTTGCCGGCAGTATATTGCGAATAACAGGTCTGGCTGGTTGGTTACTGGTACTGGTAAGCACTTTTCTTATCAATCATTTTGATCTGTTTGGTCTGCGGCAGCCCTATCTCTATTTTACAGATAAATTCCCCCACGAATTGAAATTCCGCCTGCCATTTATTTATAAGATCATCCGGCATCCGATTTATCTGGGCTTTATCACCGCTTGCTGGTTTACTCCGCTCATGACCACAGGACATCTGCTTTTTGCCGCAGGTATGACCGTTTATATACTAATAGGAATTCATTTTGAAGAGCGCGATCTGCTGAAGGAATTTCCCGAATATCAAGCATATAGGAAGCGGACCGGGAAGTTGTTTCCAAAACTATAGCCTGCTATTTGTCTGGAGAAACCGATTTTATAAAGATATATAAACATTGTGGGCAGTGTTACAGCACTAGTACTGCATATCTTTGGCCGATATTTTCCCTCACAAAAAGTAACCCTTATGAAAAAGATCTACCCGCTATTTGTCAGTATGTTGATATTATGGTTGCAAATATTGCTACCGGAAGCGCTTTCGGCACAGCGCATTTATGCCAATACCCAATTGAATGGGGTAACAGGATTATGCCTTTTTTGCGGTGTGCAGAACCCGGACAATCCGGTGAATACAGCCAGCCTGAATGATTATTCCACATTCAATATCACAGTAGGTTTGCTGGGTGTAAGTGTTTATGAGACATTGATATTTCCATCCCAGAGCAGTAATTGCGATTCGCTTGTAATAGGTATTGGCAGTGGAAATACTATATTGTCAGCAGATCTGTTCGGAGGAGTGACTGTTGAAACATTTAATGGAACAGTTGCTAATAATGACGCAAGAGTGATAAGTAGTGATGTACTGAGGTTACTGCAGTCAAACACCAGGGCAGAAGTATTGCTGCACCCAGGCAAGCCCTATGACCGCGTGAAGATTACGCTGAACAGTTCTCTTGTGGGACTGCTGAACAATTTTCATCTGTATTATGCTTACCGGAATCCGGGGATTCCCGCAAATCCGGCCTTCAAAGTTCCGGAATATTTTGTTTGTAATGACCCCCGCATCCCGATTACCAATCATACTGCCGGATACAACTACAATGTCAGGTTGCGCTATACAGACGTATTTAACACTGTCATAAAAGACACCTCATTCATCCTTATCAACAAGGATACCGTACTGGTGAAGAATCAGGGAACATATGCCAGCTCTCAGGCAGATGTATATATGCAGGCCGTGAACCCATTCACGGGTTGTGCTTCCAACACTGTACAAAAGACGTTTGCATTCGGTGGTATAGCAATATTGCCACAGGTGGATGATACTAATGTAACCATATGCCTGGGTACAAGCGCAACGTTGCATGCTTTTGTGAGTTTTAGCTCTGTGCCTGCTGTCAGATGGTATGATGCGCCAACAGGTGGCAATTTATTGCACACCGGCAATTATTTTACGGTAAGCCCTGCACATAACACAACCTACTATGTTACTACCAGTCTTGCTTGTGAATATCCGCTACGTGTTCCCGTGAATGTATACGTTACAAAGCTGGCAGATCCGGACATTACCGCACCGGCTGGCACTTTATGCACCGATGCTATATTGCCGGTATCCAATCATCAGCCTGGCCTGAACTACAGGGTACAGGTTAAATTTACAATGGAAGTAGGGGCGCCGTTTGATACTTCATTTACAGTTATTAATAATAATACCATCATTGTGAAAAGCCCCCACAGCTATTCGGCAGCGCTGGCTACTGCCTGTGTGCAGGCAATCAACCCGGTTACCAACTGTGTATCTGACACCGTTTCTGCATTCTTCCTGTTTGGTGGTGCGTCAGCACTGCCAAAAGTTGACAGCGATAGTGTTGCTGTTTGTCGTAGGGATAGCGTGACGCTGCATGGATATATTCCATTCTCCACAATACCGCAAATAAGATGGTACGACACACCCACCGGGGGCACATTATTGCATACCGGCCCGTATTTCCGGGTAAGCCCCGGTGTAACCACAACCTACTATGTAACGTCCGGATCATTTTGTGAATACCCACAACGGGTTCCTGTAAAAGTGGTGGTCCTGGACTGCCCACAGGCACAGGCAGACCAACATATGTACCCGGTAAGTACCGGCACGCAACAGCTGGCTTTACAGGTTTATCCGAACCCTACAAGCGGGATGGTCAGAATCATAACTTCCGGATGGGAGGGCGCATTGATACGTGTTTACGATCTTTCAGGAAAGTTGATGCAACAGGAGATTTTACGGCAAAATTCATTAATGCTGTCTGCAAACACCGGTTATTATATTATCAGAATGATTACCACGAAAGGGAAAACATACAGTAGTAAAGTATGGCTACAGCGTTAGCCATAGCGGACTATAATTACAGCGGCGCTCAGGGTGAAAGCAATATTGCTTATTGAGCTGTTGCCTCATTCTATCAATCAGTATTATCCCTCAATAAGAGCATGTATAATTTTTACATAAGAAAAGGTTGGCGTATTTTCGTATACGCAAGGCATAATATTTTCTTACCCCAACCCAATCAACAACTATGAATATCCTAGACAACCTACGTAATGCAATGGAAACCGGGGGAAACCTCGGTGTCACTTTTACCCAGGAACTGAATACCAAAGCTCCGGGAATGATCCAGGTTTATTTACATCAAGTGGATGCCAACACGGTACGGATCGACCTGCAACCACAAGGCGGCGAAGAGGCCAGTATTCTATGGCTTCCCTGGAGACAGGGAGAGCTTCCGGTGTTACAACCTTTTTCCATTGATACCGTGCCTGTCGGTACTTTGTTTTTTACCTATGAACTTACAGGCTGTAAGGTGTTCGCGATACAAGGTGGACCGGCATGGCATATCGACTCCGAGGTACGTGTTGACGAGTTCTGGCCGCGTATCATGAGCGAAGAATGGGTAGAGGACCACTGGCCCGTTAACACGACTCAAAATGTGGCTTATATCCATCGCGCCGGGCAGGCGGCCGGACTGTGGGATTTGTCGGCTCATCTTAACGGCGCTGCTCCTCAGACTTATGGTCATAACAATGTAGGTAATGCCGTTGTGGGGGGCATCGTGCGGCAAAGCTCCAACAGCAAACAACTGGAACTCTATTATAAAGCCTCGCCCTGGGCGAAATTCAGCTATGCGGCTCAAAAATTGAAATAAGTGAGACGTTTCTTCTTAAAACAAGTTTTCTGTTTACTTGAACGCTGGCTCTGCTAAGGATATAAATCAGCTTTTATTAGAACAACTGGCTGATAGTCTAGAGCCTGCTTCCCGAGATAGTCCATATGTAGCCAATCTTAAGTACCCCGTTCAAAAAGAGCTCCGATTTTTCAAATTTTAATTAATACACAGTTTTTATGCAACCAGATGATTTCTTATCAGATGAGCTTTTAAAACAGTTTAAGACAGGCCAGCAGCTATGAGCATGGTTGAATTTTTGCAGGCAGGAAATTAGAAAAAAAGAATCGATCACTTAGTTTGGATTTACTACGAAACAAACTATAGCCTTTATTAATATTCTTCTAAAATGAGCCGTTCAAAAATTTAAACAAGCTCTAATTAAGGTCGCTGTTATGCGACCTTAATTATTGATAAACGTAGTCTGCTCAAAACAACCTCGATAAATTAGAAGAATAAATGTTGCATTTGCATGGTAAGTATAGTTGCATTTTTTTTCAACATTAAAAGGTATGCTGATAAGCATTGTTACAGTTTAGTATGGTAGGATATTTACTGTCTGAAAACATTGTAGGGCATGATGTTATAGATATTGAGATTTTTTTGATGATTATATTTATAAATACATTTCAGCGATGACTTTGTCTGTATTTTATATTGTTCACTGTGCTGACATAGTTTTTTGAAAAGAAAAATTTATTATCCTTGGTCTGAAATTAATCCTTAACCTAATACTGTAGACTGACTAAATAAGTAGCACTTGTTAATACGTTATAGAAAAGAACCTTTTTGAAACCTTATTGTAATCTGTAGCAAAACCACAACTAACGCTGGTGTGAGTAGTTGTTTCCTGGCAAGTTCCCAAGAACATAGAAGTGTCTTTTAAGAAGATGTATGCAGGATTGCTTTGCTGTAATTTTTTTGAGCGTTGTTATCATTGCGTCAGGCGCTATTGATAACAAAAGACCCCCTGTTGACTGTACGTTATGAGCATATGGAGTGGGAGCGGGATATCCCGGTAACTGTCGTTTCTTTTCTTTTCAGGATGGTTCACATTTTTTTTGACGATATAAGCGTCAGATGGAACGTCGTTGCTATGCGCTGTCTGTAACATGGCGCTGCCTGTAAAAATATAGCCATTGCTGGTATTACATCAAACCTGTTTTTCTTTATTTAAATTTTATAACTATGAAAAAGTTAGGAAAAAAACTCAGCATCAACAAAGACATGATCTCTGCCATGGCGGACCAGGAAATGGGAGCCGTAAATGGCGGTCTTCTCTCCATCGGACATGATTGCAGCATCAGAAATGAATGCAGTCGTCTGAGAACAACACATTGGGGTAATGGCTGCCCTAGTACAATCAGGACCCCTCACTGGAGCCACGAAGGTTCTTGCTCACCTGAATGAGTTTGACAACATACCCCGCCTTAATCGGCGGGGTTATGAACATCATCGTTTTTACATTCTTGATAAATTAGAAAGAATAGATGTCGCATTTGTACTATAAGGATTATTGCGTGTTTTCTGAAGGGAAAATATATTGTGCTGAATGTTATGACGTGAATAGTGATGCCGTATGAAATATGTTGTGGTATTGTGTTGTATCAGTTTGTGTTCGTTTAGTCGTCACGCTGATAATGTCTTGTTGAATAGTAATAGTATTAATCGATACATGTCAGCTGGAATATTTTATATGGCTTCTAACATTAAATTAACATTGATGCCGGTTCTTTTGTAAGAAAAATTACTATCCTTGAATTGAAAATGAACCTTATATCGATATTGTAGCATAGTAGAATGAGTGACCTTTGTTAACGTCATAGAAACGAATAGATGAACCCTTGTTGATAGCTGTAGTAAAACCACAACTGACACTGGCAAAGAGTTGTTACCCGGAGAGATTCAAAGGACAGTAAGGTGTCTTTTGATCAGGCGTGTACGGATGTTTGGTTGTACAATCTCTTTTGCAGGTGATTCCTGTGAGTGCTTTCCGGCAATCACCGATAGTAACGTTGACACCCTGTTTAATTGTACGTTATGAGCATGTTTGATTATCTCAGAAATTTTTCAAAGTCCGGCACCATTATGAGCTCATCTGAGCAGTCGATCAATGGATTACTGGATAAACACTCCGTCAGAAAATGCCGGAGTATTATTGAGCTTGGCGGTGGAACCGGAAGAATCACCCGGAAGATCCTGGATTGCATGCATGAAAATGCGGTGCTCTACTGTTTTGAAATACAGCCTCATTTACAGCGGACACTGATGAAGATTGATGACTCCAGGATTCAGATTGTCAAAGATTCTGCATTTAATATCCGCAGGCATCACGACAAAAACTCCATAGATCTTATTATTTCCACCTTACCACTTTCTTTTTTTAGTAAGGAACAACGGTACGGGCTGATGAAGGATTGCTATGAGACCCTTAGTGCTGGCGGGCAGTTCCGTCAGTTGTCATTCCTTTTCTTTCCCGGCTATTTCACCGGTATTTTTGATGATGTCAGTACCAGGTGGAGAGTGATAGATATGCCGCCATCTATAGCTTACTACTGTCAGAAGGCCCCCTCGTACGCACGTAAAGAACAACTGTCAGCCCTGCAATGAACGGGCATTTCATACCATCGTCTTTTCTTTTTTTTAAATTTTATAACTATGAAAAAGTTAGGTAACAAACTTAGCATCAACAAAGACATGATTTCCGCAATGGCAAATCAGGAAATGCAAACCGTAAACGGTGGTTTCCTTTCTATCGGACACGATTGCAGCATCAGAAATGAATGTGAGCGTCTGAGAACAACACATTGGGGCAATACTTGCCCTACTACTACTCAGAGCCCGCACTATACCAGCGAAGGTACTTGCGGTAGCTGCTGATAACTGAAACTATGTTTGCAGAACGTAAGGTATCCCGCGAGTACAGCGGGATACCTCTATTGATGTCTTATGACCCTGGATAAAAAAATAATAAACGAAGCTATACTTCAGATCAGTAATGATATAATGCCTGTTGATCCTGCGGAGTTGAATGTGCTCGGGGGTAAAGCAGGTATCGCTTACTTTTATGCCAGCATGTATAAATACTTTCAGCAGGAAGTATATCTGGAAGAAGCAATACGCCGGCTTGAAATTGTAGTGGACGGCCTGAATGCCGGAAACCTGCTGCATCAGCGGGCGGCATTCTCTATCGGTGATGGTGTGGCCGGTGTTGCCTGGGTACTGGAAAGGATGCGTAACATGCAGTGCCTGGAGGAATCTGAAATCAATGCAGAACTGGAAGACATGGTGACTTATTCCCTGCAGGTGGACGCACATGCCAGGTGTTATGATCTCTTTTATGGGGTAGTTGGTAAAGGAGTATACTTCCTGGAACGGTATCCGGAAGGCGCCTCATTTGAACAACTGGTGAGGATAGTGGATATGCTGGAAGATTTCAGCACGTATGAAAACGGCTACAGAAAATGGCCGGATCAGCTAAAGATGAAGACAGAGAACGGCACTGAGCCGATTTATAATATGGGACTCGCACACGGGCTCCCCAGCATCATCATATTCCTGTGTAAGGTAATTCACACTGTGCCGGCGATAACAAAGGCGCGTACGCTGCTGACCGACGCCTTGCATTGGTTGCGCTCATTCAGAACAGACACGCTCAACGATGCATACTACCCATCGCTGGTAGTGGGCAATGCCTGTAAGAATTCCGGGAATCTGTCCTGGTGTTACGGTGATCTGGGCATCGCTGTTGCTTTGCTCAGCGCCTATGAAATCACTAAAGAGCAGGCGCACTACGATGAGGCAATACAACTGGCTCAACGTTGTTCCCTGCGCCGGCTGCACAATTCAGGGATAAAACAGAGCAGGAAGAAACAGGTACATGATGTATGCTTCTGTCATGGCTCGGCGGGGCTGGCCAATCTTTTTCACAGAATATATCAGAAAAGCGGCTGCATTGAAATGAAAGTAACAGCTGAATACTGGCTGCATACCTGCCTGTATCAGGGCAGGAATAACGGCCTGCCAGACAGTATCGGCGGATTCATGGGCGCCACTGTCGGCAAGGACCGCAGAACGAAATGGCGGAAAGATCCCGGTTTACTTAACGGGGCATCCGGAGTAGGATTGTGCCTGCTCTCATTTGCAGACGGCTCAGCAAACAACTGGGACAGCCTGTTTCTGACCAACTAAGCAAATTCATCTGCAAACAATCTGACCTGCCGGCAGTAATGCCCGGGTTACCATCTATAAATAAACGCACTATGGGAAACAGCCCAACTTTTGTACCCGGACCGTTTATCCTGAGAACGCCGGCATTACCTTTCACCTCGCTGAAGGACCTGCTGGCAGACGACGTTACAGAAGAACGCCTGCGTGAGATATGGAGCAATGCTACGATAAGAGAAGCGATACGGCAGTCAAGCGAATCGCTTCATAACAGCATCGGCTATATGATACATGGTGAGCTGGATGAACGAAAGAAAGAGAAGGTAAAACAGGGCCTCATCAAGTACCTGCTCCGTATGTGCTATCGCTGCACACCTTTCGGCCTGATGGCGGGAGTGGCGTATGGAAATACAGGTACGGAAACAACCGCAACATTACAGGGAACAAGAACCTTTACGAGACCGGATATGGGTTATCTGCATGCACTGGTGAAAGAGCTGGAGCAACGGGATGAGATATTCCTTCAGATGAAACTCTATCCCAATAACACCATTTTCGGGCTGCATACACACATGAGGTATGTGGAGCTGGTAGACAAAGGAATATCCTGGAAAGGGCAATACGTAAGCGTGGAGAAGTCGCCATACATCCAGCTGGTGCTGGACCACGCCCGGGAAGGCATGCAGGTGGAAAGCATCATTAAAATATTGATGCAGGCAGATGACGAACTGGAATATAATGACTGCCTCGATTTTATCAGGGAACTGCGCAACAGCCATATCCTGGTAAACGGATGCATGCCTGCACTCACCGGCGGCGATGCTTTCAGCAACCTGCTCACATTCATGAAGGAGATCAGGAAAAGTGATGCAACAAACGACATGTATCAAAAGATGCAAACGGTCAGGCAACTCCTGGACAGCACCGCCGGCGTACCTGCTACTACCGCCATGCAACAATACGATAAGCTGAAACAGTCATTAAAAGAACTGAACCCTTTATATCAGCAGGACCACCTGCTACAGACGGATTACATCAATGACGGCCACCTCACACTACACAGCAATTTCACGGAAGAACTGAAAGAGGTAATTATGCTGCTGTGTGTCAATGCGCGCAACGGAGATGGCTACCTGGATGAATTCAAGAAGAAGTTCACAGAAAGATATGAAGACAGGTATGTACCCTTACTGGAAGTAGTCGATGGCGAAATCGGACTTGGTTTCCCTGTTTCCTGGAAGGAAAGTGCCGGAGAAAGCAACTTCCTGAAAGATGTATATACACTGGGTAATGTATCACCTGGTACTGCCAGAATTGAACAGACGCCCTGGAGTATGTTTATCCTGGAAAAGATCATTCGGGCTATAGCGTCCGGCGCCAGTGAACTGGTGTTGGACAAACAGGAGGTAGCGCCATTTATCGAAAGGGTGGATACCGGTACATTCGCTTCACTGATGTATACCTTCTGCAATATATACGCTGCGTCGTCCACGGCTATTGATGAAGGAGATTTCCTGGTTGCCTACAACTTCACCGCAGCTACGCCATTGGGCGCCGTCGCCGGCCGTTTCTGCTATATGGATGAAAAGCTGACGGATCATGTAAGAGATTTCATGCTACAGGAGGAAGTGCCCGGAAAAGTATATGCGGAGATTGTGCATACTTCACAGGCCAGGATAGGAAATATTTCATCAAGGCCGCCCATGAGGGAATACGAACTCCCTATTGTAGATATATCCGCATTATCCACAGAGAAAACAATCGCATTGAACGACCTTTATGTATCCGTCAGGGACAATAAGGTTATCCTGTTTTCTGAGAAACTGAATAAAGAAGTAGTGCCCAGGTTGTCCTGCGCACATGATTATATGATCGCCCAGCTTTCAGTATACCGTTTCCTGTGTGGTCTTAAATGTGATAATACACTCACCAATATCCAATGGAAGGAACCCGAGCTGCTTGGTAATGTTACGTTTCTCCCGCGTGTCCGTTATGGCCGTACAGTCATTGCAAAGGCGCGGTGGATATTACAATGGAAAGACCTGTCTGATGCAGGAGGCAACGCCATCTCCAAAAGCAAATGGGACGCTTTCCGCACAACCTGGCGCCTGCCCGCGTTGGTAGAGCTCAACGGTGGCGAAGACTCAGGCTTGCTGCTTGATCTCACGTCAGCTTCCTGTATGGCTATACTGGAGGGAATCCTGCAGAAAAGCGGACAAGTAAAGCTCCTCGAAGTGCTGTGCAGGGCTGATAACCTCTTTCATACTTTCGCCGGAAAACCTGATCAGTTTTATCACAACGAACATATTATCCCGTGGCGGACTACGGAGGCGTCCCGGCAACAGCCGGTACATAAAGGGATACCGCCGGCAACGGCTACACAACGTGTATTCTCCCCAGGATCAGAATGGGTTTACCTTAAAATCTATTGCCACTGGAATACAATGAATAAAGTACTACGCGATTATATTGTACCATTTATCTCGGCAAACGACAGCTACTTCGACAAATGGTTCTTCATTCGCTACGGTGATCCTGAGCCGCATATCCGGCTTCGGTTCCGTTGTCAGGGAGCTGATCAGGGCATAATCTATAAACGCTTCAATACATTCATACAGCCGGCCCTTGACAACAGGTTCGTCTGGAAAGTGATGACAGATACTTATGTCCGCGAGCTGGAACGATACGGGCATGATAATATCGAAAACGCTGAGTCTTTATTTTATGCTGACAGTATGCTCATCACAGGATTGGTAGTGCATGCAGAGAACTACTTAGAAGAATACTGGAAGTATATATGTTTTGCCGTGAAAACGCTTTTGGATAATACTGACATGCAGGAGGAAGAGAAGCTGGAATTTCTGTCAGCGCAGGCTGCGGCATTTATGAAGGAGTTTGGCAGTGAAAACAGAACCGCTAAGAAGATGCTCAGCAAAAAATACCAGTCGCTCCGGCAGGAAATGGAAAGACTGCTATCCCTGGAGTATCCTTTTAATAGTGAAATAACAGGTTTATTTGATGCTTACAGCCGGCAGGTGGCAGTACATATCGGCAATGATACCAGCCCCGGAAAAAAGAACAGGCTGGCCAGTTACATTCATATGCATGTTAACAGGGTATGCACCTCTGGCGCCAGGTTGCATGAAATGGTTATATACGACCTGCTGACACAGTACTACGGATCACTGCGCGCACGACAAAAAAGCGCTGCGATTGTTCAACCCACAAACCTGGATAAAGCATGAACCACCGCATTTCTGTTTGTATCACGTGCATGAACCGGCAACATCACCTGGAGAAGACATTGCCGGAGAATATCCGGATGAACAGTGACTATCCGGATGCTGAATTTATAATCCTGGATTATCATTCCGCAGCGCCATTTTTTAACTGGCTGAAAGAAGAATATCCGCAGGAGCTGAAAACCGGACGGCTACGTTATCTCAGAACAGAAATGCCCGATTATTTTCATCACAGCCATGCCAAAAATATGGCGGCAGTACATGCTTCCGGAGAGATTATCTGTTGTGTCGACGCTGATAATTTCATCGGGCCCGGATTCCTCGCCTATGTGAATGATGCCTTCTGCCAGGATGCAGCTATTTTTCTCACAGTAGATCATAACAGTACTTCGCAGGATCTTCACGGCAGGATCTGCATGTGGCGGCATGATTTTGCTGCCTTGCAGGGTTACGACGAACGGATGAATGGTTACGGATATGAAGATATTGACCTGGTAAAACGATTGGAAAAACTCGGAAGGAAACCGTTATTCATCAACAATGAAAAATACTTACATGCACTGAACCACGGCATTGAAGAAAGAATTGGTAATACCCGCCATGCCCGCTGCATTGAAACTTTTTATATCAGGTATATAGACCCCGCGCTTTCTGAGCTGCTCATCATCAATAATGATGGTACTTATGAAAAGGGGCTGGTGAAGCCCGGAGGTGAACATAACAACCTGTTCACCTTCCCGCAACCAGTTACGGCCACACTGGAGCATGGTGCGGTAAGAATCGCTGAAAATGGCGTGCTCCTCGACGCAGGAGATAGTGAAAATACGCTCCTGCTGGAAACAACAGGAATAAACCTGCGATATACAACCGGAAAGACCCCTGTTTTTTACAAAATAACAGATGAAGCATATGCACGGAAATTAGTGCTTATATACAGCTGCATGGTTAATTACCAGCAGATGACCAACGATGAGAACTACACCACCACGAATGCCATGCTACCAGGATCGGGTGCAGTAGTAGCATACCGGCTGGATGCAAACGGATTGACAGAGAACGTAAACATATGATACCGGCACTTACATACAGGATATATTTTCATGAGGCTGAAATGAATCGCCTGATCACCACGGTGATTGCAGACACGATGGACCAACTCACAACCGCCTGCTGGTTTAAGCGGAGCAGCCTGAAAGGCAGCAATCTTATGCTGCGTATCACGCTGCCTGATGAACGCTCCCGTGAAGAAGCCGCGAGGATGGTCACTGAAAGACTGTCTGATTACGTTACGCTGTATCCATCGGCGCCGGCAGTAGAGGTGTTTCCGCTGAACAGCCTTTTCATGAATTATCAGCACAACACCATCATCGCTGCAACGCCGGAAGAGAAGGAAGACAACCCGGAAGAGGAAACCGCTTTGCTAAGCAGGATCAGTCGTATCAGCGTGGGATTATTGAAAGATTGTATGCCGGAAGATGAGAGTGATCTGATTCAGTTGGCGCTGCCTTACTACGCTGCAATACTACGCCTGCAAACAAACGGAGCGGATGGTGTGGCAGCTTTCTATAATAACCTGGCTGCCACTGTCATCAGCACCTACCCGGATAGTGAAACCACAGGCAAACGCATACGGGCGGCATTCGACGCCATCTTCGACGATAACAGGGAAGAGCTGTGCACACTGATGGAAGCGGCATATCAATCAGTTGCCGATGGGGGCGCCACTGATCCCTGTCTTACTGAATGGCTGGAAATCACCGCCTCATTAATCAGCATGCCACCTGAGCGGAGTGCGTACATATTCACCGGTTTATTGCGACTGCTAACCAACCAGCTGGGCCTTGATATTGTCAATTCGATCAATGTAATGCTCATTGTTGCCCGGGCAACGGAGGTATTTGATTCAAACACAAAAAAATATGCTTGTATACCTGATAAACAGGGATGATTCCAATATCCCGTCCTTTACAGCAGACGATAACGATAGTATCATCGTTGAATCCGTCAGCATACCTGATACGGAGATCGGTGAAAATACGCATTGGCATCACTATCGCTATAACTTCCCGTTGCCGGCTACCGACATCCGGAAGTTCAGACTTCACCGCAGCGCATGGAAAGCATTTTATGCCGGTACAGCATCCTGGTGTGTGGTGGTGGAGAATGGTACTACCGCAGCATTCAATCATATACCGGCTTATGTGAACGCGCTCGAAGATGGCTGGGATGTAATTTTTCCGTTCGACAGAGAGACAACCAGGTCTTCGCAGGACTGGGCACTGCTGAATGCCAATATCGATGAGGAAGTGGAGTATGACCCTTATCATAAAGGTTATCTGTGGGGGAGCAACATTTATATACTGAGCAGAGAGGGCGCCGGAAAGCTGCTGCAGGTGCAGTATGTACAGCAGCGCGTGGACGACCAGATATTGTACATGGCTGATGAAGGCATGCTGGAAGTGTATTGTGATATGGTGCCATGGTTTAACATGCATGCCATCCCGGAAGCACAGGACGAAGAACGTGAAAGACTGATCCGCGAAGCGGTGCTGGGAAGGAATGTATGGGCAGAAGATGATATGCACAGCATGCGGAATTTACTGGCGGTGCTCAGTGAAGCTGCCGCTGCAACAGATACAGATCTGTTGCTGGAAGCGGGTACCCTGCTGGGGCATATCCGCCACGGTGGTATCATGCGCTGGGACGACGATATAGACCTGGGCATAGAAGAGATGAACCTGGAAGGGTTCTTCAGGTATATAGATCAGCAGGGAGTACTTGAATATGTATACTTGCCGGAGCCGCTCACCGGCATACCCTACTATAAGCTCTGGTTTAAAGATGGGAAGCAGATACGCGATTTTGAATACAAGTATCCTTTTGCAGATATCTGGATATTTGAGCGCAACGGAAATGACCTTGTATATAAAAATGGTATCGTATGCCCCGGTGCAGCAGTGCACCCGTTCAGTCGCGTGTTGTTTGAAGGGGCTGTGTTTGCCATTCCGTATAATTCGCTGGAAGTGCTGGATGCGCGCTATAAAGACTGGCGCAGCATGATCCGGATTTACCAGTGGAGTCACCGCGAGGAAGCTGTTGTACAGTTTCCCCTGAAAACAGGTATTCGTGTTGACGATGATGGAAAAATGATTTAAGCATAACCACATATGAAAATACTCGATTCCCTCTTTCCCGGCGTTACATCCGATATCTTCCTGCAATCTTACTGGACGCAGCAGGTCTGTACAACTGTGCCAGGCGCCGGCAGCAGACAACCACTGATCAGTATTGAGGAAATAGATGCAGTGATAGCGGGTGCACAACTTAATCCCGATGATATTAAGCTGGCAAAGGACGGCAGCATAATTCCCGGTTCGCGCTATACGGAGAAAGGGGTTATAAATGTATGCCGCCTCCTGGATTATTACCGGAACGGCGCAACTATTATATTGAAACGACTGGATCTGCATATGTACAAACTGGCGGAGTTCTGCCGCCGGCTGGAACAGGAACTGCACGGGGTCAGGGAGGTATATATCAATGCTTATCTCACTCCGCCCGCAGCACAGGGCTTTCCTGCACATTATGATGACCATGATGTTTTCATACTACAGGAGCATGGGGAGAAGGACTGGAAAATATATTCCTGTATGGCAGATTTCCCTACGGCAGATATTCCCTATAACCTGGCGCCGTCATACATAGATACGCCTCCCACAGAAGTGAGACTGGGTGCAGGAATGGCGCTGTATATGCCAAGGGGATTTGTACACGAAGCCAGAACCGGCGACAGTCACTCTATACATCTCACTGTTACCATCGTACCCGTCACTTATAGTGAGATACTAACGGAAATGGCTACACTGCTGGCCGGGAATATATCCGTTGCAAGACAAACGCTGCCCGCGGATTACTTTAGCAGCACCTCCACGCCTGCGATGCCGGATGCGATGTTGACAGCATTGTCTGGCAGCCTGTTGAAAGAGGCGCTGGTACAAAAGGATATAACAGGATTTAAAAAACCGCTTGTCGGAGGCTTATTTAATCATATCTTCCATGACAGGCAAATAACTGCCGGAAGCATACTGGCCACGAGACCTTATCTCCGTTACCAGCTTAAGACCAGTGAAGATACCTTGATGCTGGACTTCTATGGGAAAACGATCAGGCTCCCTGCTGTAGTGAAAGAGGACCTCTATTTTGTACTCAAATCGTCAACGTTCCGTGTGAATGACATGAACGGGATGCTGGATGAGGAAAGCTGCCTGATACTCGTTTCTTCCCTGGTAGAGGAAGGGTTCCTGGAAGTCGTGCAATATTGACAGAAAGAGCAATTTATGAGAAAGACGATCCTGATAGTACTGTTGTTAAGCTGTTTGTTTGCGGAAGCACAACAAGGAGAAGATGCCTGTATGCAGCGCACCGCCATTGATACGGCCGGTAACGGGGCCTTAAAGTTTGCGGATGACAACAGGATACGATCCATCCTGACCGGAAACAAAATACTGTTGCTGGGAGACCAGACACACCGGGAAGGCACGGTAACAACAATGAAAATCAGGCTTATCAGGTATCTGCACGAACAGTTGGGGTACAATGTACTGCTGTTTGAGGATGATTTCTTTTCCCTCTACCAGCTGAACAAGCAAATGACAGATGGCAATTTCTCCCGTGCGGACGATGCTTTCGGGCCTATACTCGCAGATAACGAAGAGTTTACCGGGCTGCTGGATTACCTCCGGGAAACATACAGAAAAGGTAGCCCGCTGCAGGTCTATGGATTTGACGCTCAGATATTCAATGATAATAATGAAGCGCTGGTAACAGCACTGGCTTCGTATATGCGGTCGCGTGGAACTACGCTGACGAGCGCCGACCAGGATTTTCTGCGTTCGCAGTTCTCCGAAGTAATGGGATTCCCGCATGAAGGAGAGCCATTGAAGAATGCTGCGGAAAAGGAGCGGTTTGACGCGCTGCTGAAAACCGTCAAAGATGCATTGGCGAAGCATCCGGAGGAGAGAGACGCCTACTTCTGGAAACAGATTGTTTACATCATACAGGAAACATTCGCTATGGTAGGTCGTGAGCGGAGCGGGCATCAGGAGCCGGTGCAGAACTTCAGGGACCGTCTGATGGCAGCGAACTTCGCATCCCTGTCTGATCATCTGGCGAAAGAAAAGCTGATAGGCTGGGGAGCGGCTTATCATTTTGCCGCGCGGTTGTCGAAATATGAAAAGTCGGAAGTAACGGATAAGTATGTGGCAGATATGCAGCAACAGCAGAGCGGGAAGAACGACGCCTTCAGCTATTCCATCCTGGACGAAGCAGTGACAATGGGAAGTATCCTGAAGAAGCAGTATGGTTCCCGGTTATATGCATTGGCTTTTACAACTGCGGAGGGTACCTATGGTCTGCCGGGTGGCCAGCCGTTGAGGGTGCTGCCACCGCCAGCCGGAAGCCTGGAATACCGGCTGAAGCAATCAGGCAGTCAGGCTGCATGGATTCACCTGGCCGGCAATAAGCAATGTGCACCCTTCCTGGCGCTTCCGCTCGGACACTTGCCCCTGCTGGCTGACTGGCCCCAAATATTCAACGGTATGTTATATCTGCCGGAGGTTACTCCACTCACGGTAAGAACACAGCACCAATCCAGATCTTCGCAGCCCGTAAATAATACGGTTAAGTTACATGGCAACGTAGTGGATGCGGTTAGCGGTAAAGGTGTCGGGTTTGCCAATATTTTCGTTAGAAACAGCAGGGGGAATGGATGCGTAACAAATGAATCAGGAAAATTTGAATTGATCCTGCAACGCGGAAGCCCGGCAGATACATTGCAGATATCCGCTCTCGGCTATAAAATGCATTTCAGCAAAGTAAAGGCAGATACAGGTGCAATCCTGATAACGCTGGAACCGGTAGCTATCCGGTTAAATGAAATAGTCGTGACAGCGGAAGCACCCATGCGCACCGATAAGCTGATGAAGCAGGTCCGGCAAAGATTGGGCGACAACTATCCTTCCGGCAGCACCAACCTGGAAATGTTTTTCCGCGGTAAATTCTATAAAAGCGGACAGCTGCTGAATAAGAAAGAGGTTGTTGCTGATTTCCTCTTTACCGAAGGATACAGCCAAACGTACAGTACATTGAGAAGCTACAACAATACGCATCTGGTAAGGATAAAGCAGGTTCGTAATTTCCTTAGTCAGAAACCCATGAGCATGCCTTATCTGAACATGATGTACTTTGATATTGTCAGTGGTACAATGCCCCTGCTACAGTCAGGCAAGGCCAGTCGCTACGATTTTAAAATAGACGGGATTTCTGTTTACAACGACGACACCGTGTACATCGTATCATTCCACGACAACAGAACGCAGGCCTCCCTGGCATATGATTATATCAGCAGCTACACCGGAAAGCTCTATATATCCCGGAAGGACTTCGGTATCCTGAAGTATGAAAGTAACCTGCAGAGAAAGCTGCCGCAGCAAAACAATGATACGTTGACCTACGATTTTCATATCTCTGCCACCTATGAAAAGCAGGGCGGCGTGTACAATCTGAAAACAGGCAGAATCAGCCATGTAACAGGCCCGAAGGAGGGAGCAGAAGAACGTATATATGAGTTCCTGACAACAGGAGTAAATAACGGACAAGATGAAAAGAATTTCCTGAAGCTGATGGATGTCCCGGTGAATGACCCGCCCTTTGATGCAGCTTTCTGGCAGCAATATAATATTGTAGCAGACGATTAATGCCAATTTGATAAAAGGATTACTGGTTTTTTATGAATGCAATTATCCTCGCCGCAGGAATGGGCACCCGCATGCTACCATTAACCTGCGATACGCCCAAGCCATTGGTTAAAGTAAATGGTGTTCCCGTAATTGAGCGGCAGCTGCAATGCCTGCATAGTGCGGGTATTACAGAAATATATGTGGTTACCGGTTACCACTCCGGGCAGTTTGAATACCTGAAGTACCGGTATGGTGTCAACCTCATTTATAATCCGCTATATGCGGTGTACAATAACATTTACTCACTCTATCTGGCCAGAGAGCGTTTTAACGATAGCTACATCATAGAAGGAGATATCTTCATCAGGAATAATGTATTTACCCGTAATATCTCCTGGTCCTGCTACTTTTCGGGATTTAAGAAGCGGATTGAGAACGAATGGGTACTTGAATATGATGATGAGCAGTTTGTGCGGCGGATCTTTGTTCCCCGGAGCAGTGAAGGGCTACCTGCTGCCTGCAGGGATGGCGCCTGTATTATCTGCGGCATCTCCCACTGGACGAAAGAAGCGGCGGCTATCATCCGCAACGCCGTCATGACAGAGGTGGAACGTGCCGGAGAAGACGATAGTAATATAAAACGAATGTTCTGGGATGACATGGTGATCCGGCATTTACATCAGCTGGATCTGAAGATTAATATCGTGCACAGCGATGATCTCTTCGAAATTGATACGCAAAATGATCTGAAAGAACTGGAAACCTATCTGTATGTTACGGAAGAGAAGTGAAACAGACTTTAGCCACGAGCTGGTATCTCTCATGGCTGATGAGGATAAGCAGGCATTACATACGTTGCTGTGCAACTGTGTATCTGTAGAGAGGCTTTCCGAGGGAATGACCAACCTCAATTTTAAAGTAATTGTACCAGGTGATGAATTTGTTATCCGGATTCCCGGAAGAGGTACCGCCACGTTTATCGACAGAAATGTTGAATGGGAGAATTACCAGATGGTAGCGCCGCTGGACATTTCTGCTGAAGAAATATACTATAATAAACATACAGGTCTCCGGGTAACCAGGTATATCGATAATGTCTTCATTGCTTTGTGCAGATCCGATAAGGCAAAGCTGGCACTGGGTCCGCTGAAAAAGGTACATCAGTCAGGAGCGCAGCTGCCCGTTGTATTTACTGGCCCGGTGATGCTCCGGGCATATGAGCAGATTGCTGCTGCATCCGGCGTCAGGATCTCTCCGGTCTATTATCTGCTAAAGCACCAGTTGCCCGGCAATCAACAACTGACCTGCCCGGATAACAGTTTGCTGGCGCCTTGTCATAATGACCCCGTACCAGAGAACTTCATACAGGATAAACAGGGGAAGATCTATCTGATCGACTGGGAGTATGGTGGTATGAATGACCCGGTATGGGACCTGGCTGCACTTGTACTGGAGATGGAGTTGAAGGATGACGAAGAAGAAATAGTATTGCAATCATATTTTAAAGTAACGGAGGTATCAGACCCGGTCCGTATCAGAATGACCACCTGCAAGATGTATCAGGACCTGCTCTGGTACGTCTGGGCATTGATTAAAACAAAGATCGGATCGGATCTGTATGCCTATGCACATAATCGTTTACGCCGCGCTGAAAAAAATGCCGGCAGTATCCATTACCTGGTATAGTTAATAAGACGGATTTAATACGCCGGTAGTTATTTAGTTCACGATTATAGGGAAAAAGCTGCACTTATAAATTACAGCGGGCCAAAAGCAGGGGAATATATATATTTACACCAATCTCTAACCCGGCCTGTCCGGAGCATACAAAATAGTTGTCTGCTGATTCCGGTTATAAAACCTATTTTCATTTTTACATTATTTCCAGGGGGATGTTGTCAAAGAAATGCCACAATAGGGTTGTTCAGAAGATAAACAGCTCCGTATCATATCCTGTCTTTCGTGTTACGACAAAAAGGATTTTCTCTTTCCTGTTAATCGTGTTATGCCGGGGCGGCAGCCTGTCTGCCCAAACGTATAACTATGCCCAATACAAAATAGAACAGGGGCTGGCAGGAAATATAGTGTATAGAATGGGGCAGGACAGGGATGGTTTTATGTGGTTCGCTACAGAAACCGGGGTGAGTCGCTTTGATGGTACCTCCTTCAGGAATTACACAACCGCAGATGGATTACCTGACAATGAGACCTTACGCATGTTTATAGATACCAAAGGCAGGGTATGGTTTATGCCATTTGCGAACAGGATCTCCTATTATTACAAAGGCAAAATACATAACCAGGAGAATGATACGATCCTGCGTAAGATGGCTTTTACCAGCATGATTCATAGTGTTGTTGAAGATAAGGACCACAATGTTTTATTCGCCAGCGGGCGGGAGTTGTATGTCCTGACCGGCGATGAGAAACTGATTTTCTATAAGGATGCCCGGCAGTTCAGCTCTCCTGTATACGACGCTGTGTTGGATAGCTCCGGCCATTTTAACATACGTATTGATACACGTACTTACCACCTTAACAAAGAGGGGTTGGTATGCTATGCCGATTTTGAACACACGGGTACGCTGGACAGGGTGATAAAAGGCCCTGTTATATACCTGACTATGAGGAATAGTTTCCGGATGAGTTCCGGGAAATTACTGCGGGAATTGAAATTACCAACCATCAATAATTTCACAGTACTGAATGATTCCATTGTATACCTGAATACTTCAACAGGGGTGCTCGTATTTAATACGCAGCGCTGGGAGGTTGTAGAACGCCTCCTGCCGGGGCAGAACGTCAGTAACTGTTATGTAGATAGTGAAGGGAATACCTGGTTTTCAACTTTAAATGACGGTGTGTTCCGGCTATACTCCAGGCAGTTTAAATGTATAAGATATACGGACAAAGGAAGCCGGCTGAGTGTATATTCACTATGGAATGACAAGAATGAACTGCTGATAGGAACAGACAACGCCTGTCTGAAGTGGAGCCTTAACGGGGGATCGCAGATCAGCAAGGAAGTACCGGAACATTTTGATAAGCATGTTTCGTTCGTCCGGAAAATCCCCAATGGCTTGCTGCTGGCGAGTGGGGAGAGGCTTTACTTTCGCAATACAGCTGGTCATGTTTCCCGTATAGAACTGAATAATTCTATAAAGCAGGTAGATGTCAGCCGCGAGGGAAACATACTGGCCGCTACGTCTTTTGGAATGAGCCTGGTCAACATCCATCATCTGTCTGATCCAAAAAATATATATCATGGACGAACCACCACCGTGCATATAAACGGAGACAGCGTTTACTTCGGTACGTTGCAGGGCCTTTACTCCATGAACCATGATTATGTTCCTGCTTTCCTGAGCGGCCTGTATCCCGCTCTACGTAACCGCATTGCCGCTATCTGCACGGGGGCAGACAGTACGCGCTGGATTGCCACCGGAGGGGAAGGCATTGTGGGAATTAAACAGGGCCGCATTTTATATCACTTTAATACCAGCAACGGTCTTAGCAGTAATGACAGCCGGTGTATGGCGCTGGATGAAGATGGCTCCCTATGGGTCGGGTCCGACCGGGGGCTGGATCGTGTACAACTCCGTAACAACGGTGCTGCCAGGATATCGAACTTCTCTACCTCAAATGGCCTGGTCAACGGGTTGGTGAATGCAGTGGTTATCAAAGGCGACACGGTGTTTGTTGGCACACCGGAGGGACTCTCTCTCTTCAATAAGAAAGAGATGGCTTTCTCTTCCTATTGTAACCTGAGAATGCTGAGTATCACATCCAATGAACAACCCATAACAGTAGCAGAGCTGTCTAAGCTGAAATATAAAAACAACCGCCTGCGTTTTGATTTTGCTGCCATTTCTTTCAAGTCGGAGGGAGACATCAGGTATTTCTACCGGCTGACAGGACAGGATACCGCGTGGAAAATGATCACGCAGCGCTTC
>NZ_DATLKJ010000083.1:0-29749 GCF_035538455.1 Chitinophaga sp. | reverse complement strand
ATCCATAAGAAGGACACCTCAGCGATGGTGAAAATCCATACTTACCTGAATGGAGAATTCCTGAATACATACTGGGCAGATGGGCTGATTGTGTCTACGCCAACCGGTTCTACGGGTTACTCTCTTAGCTGCGGTGGCCCTATTGTATTTCCGGATGCAGGTAGTTTTGTGATTACACCTGTGGCCCCACACAACCTGAACGTAAGACCGATTGTTGTACCTAATGACAATGTCATCTCTTTTGAAGTAGAGGGGCGCAGCGATCAATTCCTCTGCACTCTGGACAGCCGTATGGAGACCATTGACAATACCATACAGCTGGCGATTAAGAAAGAGGTGTTTAAATTAAGTCTGTTGCGCCTGGACGACAGCAATTTCCTACATACGCTCAGAAACAAGCTGCTATGGGGAATTGATGCGAGGAATATGATTAAAATATGATGAATTATATTTAATTATTGGATATATTGTTACATTTACAAATGTATTGCCAGTTGATTGCAAAATCATTTATGCCTGTGAATAGTGTGTTTCCCCTATCGAGTAGCATAATGATCAGTCACACATTAAATAAATCCGGCATTATTGCGTTTAAGTAGAACTGATTTATGCTGATACCTCGTCAATATCCTAAATACTTCTTGTTATCGTTACTGTTAGTAACAGGTTGTCTGTTTACTGGCAGGGTAGCAGCGCAGAATGAGCTGCAATATGTAGGAGAGTTGGGGATTTCTATTGGTGGCGCCCATTATTTTGGTGATCTCAACACCAGGGGCGCATTGAATGCCCTGAAGCCATCTATAGGCGTATATTACAGGAAATATATGAATGATTATGTTGGTGTAAGGGCGCATGCGCGTTTCATGCAGCTGGGCTATTCGGATGCTTATAATAAAAATGAATTTGAGCGCCGCCGCAACCTCAGTTTTAACACCAATGTGTTTGAATTGGCGCTTCAGGGTGATTTTAATTTCTTCCGGTTTGAACCAGGCAGTCAGTTTTACCGGTTCTCTCCATATCTTACTGGCGGGGCCAGTATCTTTCATTTTAATCCCTATGCGTATCTCGATGGGGTGAAATATTACCTGCAGCCGCAGCGTACCGAAGGGCAGGGAACGGCTCTTTATCCGGATCGCAAGCCATATAGCCTGGTGTCTTATGCATTCCTTATTGGTGGCGGATTCAAGTATAATATATCAAGAAAAGTAAATATAGGTCTCGAAGCACTTTACCGTTTTACCCGTACAGATTATCTGGATGACGTAAGCACCACTTATGCGGGCATTGCGGCTTTTCCGCCATTGCCTAATGGTAAGTCTACCGTGGCCGGGTTGTTGCAGGACAGGTCTTATGTAACTGGTGATCCCCTGGGTGTACCTGGGCGTCAGCGGGGTAATAGCCGCGACAAGGACCAGTTTGTGACGATTGAGCTCACACTGAGTATACTGTTTACCTCCTATAACTGTAAATTTTAGGTTCCTTTCAGTCGCCTGTCTACGGGCAGGCATTTTGTACCTCCGGATCGCCTTACCGTATCGTTGAAATTTCTCCAAAGCCCCACTGGTATTGAATTCGCTGTTAAAACTACGTTAAAACCCCCACTTATATTTTGCTGAAAAAGTCATTACTCTATTTTTGTATCTTTGCACACTTTTAGTAAACCTTTTAATCAATCTGTATCATCTGACATAATACGCCTGACACAAATGAGCTTGAAGGATAAATTGGACTTACAACGGTTACCGCGCCACATTGCCATCATTATGGACGGGAATGGCCGTTGGGCAAAGGAACGGGGACAAGACAGACTGTACGGGCACCATGAGGGGGTGGAAAGTGTGCGCACCATCGTGGAGACCTGTGCAGAACTTGGAATCGGTTACCTGACCCTGTATGCGTTTTCTACAGAAAACTGGGACCGCCCGGTTTATGAAGTGAACGGTATTATGGAATTGCTGGTGAATACTGTCCGTAAGGAGGTAAATACCTTATCCAAGAACAATATCAGGCTGAGTGTTATCGGTGATATGGATATGCTGCCCCCCCAATGTCAGCAGGAAATGGAAGAGGCCATAGCTCTTACAAGCCACAATACGGGGCTTAATCTTATAATGGCCCTTAGCTATAGCGCCAGGTGGGAAATCGTGAATGCGGCCCAGAAAATAGCACAGGACGTTAAAAATGGGAAGCTCGACCCGGCAGGCGTAACGCCCGAAATATGGGAAAGTTATCTCTGTACCAAAGGTCTGCCGGACCCGGAACTAATGATACGTACCAGTGGAGAATGCAGGATCAGTAACTTCCTGTTATACCAGCTGGCTTATGCGGAACTGTATTTTACAGAAACCCGCTGGCCGGATTTCCGCACAGAACATCTTTACCAAGCCATCTTAAACTATCAAACCAGAGAAAGGCGCTTTGGCAAAACAAGCGAACAAATTCAGCAGAATGAAGAAATTATTTCCTAAGGGTCTCCTGGCTATAGCATTATGTTGCAGCGCAGGCATACGTGTATCCGCTCAGCAGAAAGATACCGTTCCACCTGTGCAGCCACCAGCTAATTCGCCAGTTGTGTCTCCGCTTAGCATGGGTGCTCCACAACAGTACGAAATTGCCGAAATAACCGTAGTTGGTACTCAGTACCTCGATAAATCATTGCTGCTGTCGCTTTCTGGCCTCAGTGTAGGCGATAAGGTAGTTTATCCGGGAGGTGACCAGTTCACCAAAGCTATACAAAGCCTCTGGTCTCAACGCCTTTTCGCAGACGTTACGATTTATGTAACAAAAATTGATGGCAACAAAATATGGCTTGAAATAGGCCTTATTGAAATGCCCCGCATGTCTGGCTTTGTTTTCAGAGGAATCAAAAAATCTGAAGCAGATGACATCACTACCAAAGCGGGTCTCCGTAAAGGTAGCGTGGCTACCCAGGCGGTAAAACAGAACGTAATAGGCGTAGTTCATAAGTTCTATGCTGACAAGGGTTTTGGAAATGCCACGGTAAAGATCGATGAACGTAAAGATACGGGACTGGTAAACTCCGTTTTCCTGATATTCAATGTCAGCAAAGGAAATAAAGTCCGCATTGATGATATTAACATCGTTGGGAACTACAGCATTGCTGATTCCAAGCTAAAGAAGAGAATGAAAGGTACGAAAGAGCGTACCCGCCTCACTTTACATCCTTCCAACGAACATGTATATGTAGACTCGCTGGCACAACCCGACGAGTTCTGGAAAACCTATGGTTTCCTTCAGCCTACCAGGGCGTTGGATAAGCTGGATCCCTATTTCCGTTTCAAGCTGTTCAGTTCTGCCAAATTCAATGAAACAAAATACATTGAAGATAAGGGTAAAGTAATCGGCTACTACAACAGTAAAGGCTTCAGGGACGCGTTAATTACCAGAGACACTACCTACAAATCCTCCAATCAGAATCTGAATATCGATATGCAGATCTCTGAAGGTAAAAAATACTATTTCGGTGATATTACCTGGAAAGGTAATACCCGTTACAGTGACTCCGTACTGACGCGCCTCCTCGGAATCAAAAAGGGGGATGTGTATAACCTGGAGTTGCTGGAAAAAAGACTGGGTAAGCAGATGTCTCCGGAAGGTGGCGACATCAGCGGCTACTACATGGACTATGGTTACCTGTTCTTCCAGATTGATCCGGTGGAAATAGGTATCCGCGGAGATACCATCGACTATGAGATCAGGTTGCGCGAAGGTCCGCAGGCTACTATCAAGGAAGTACGTATAGCTGGTAATGAAAAGACCAATGAGCACGTTATCCGTCGTGAGCTGCGTACTATTCCCGGTGAGAAGTTCAGCCGTCAGGATCTGATCCGTTCGAACCGTGAGATTGCCAACCTGGGCTTCTTCAACCCTGAAAAAATTGGGATGAACCCGGTGCCTAACGTGCAGGACGGAACGGTGGATATTGATTATACTGTAGAAGAGAAAGCCAACGACCAGCTGGAGCTATCTGCTGGCTGGGGTGGTTACATCGGTCTTACCGGTACACTTGGCGTAACATTTAATAACTTCTCCTTACGTAATATCTTCAGGAAAGAGACCTGGGATCCGCTGCCAAGCGGTGACGGCCAGAAACTCTCTGTTCGTGTATCCTCTAACGGTAAGGCGTATCGTTCCTACAACTTCTCCTTCACAGAGCCCTGGCTTGGCGGGAAGAAGAGGAACCAGTTTTCTGTAAGCTTCTACAGCAGCTATCAGAACCCATATGCATATCAGAACTATTACAGACCGGCATGGGATACCACCACGCTGCGCGACGGTCACTTTAAAGTACTTGGTGCTTCCGTATCACTGGGTAAGCAGCTGAAATGGCCGGATGACTTCTTCACACTTATTTATTCCGTGAACTATCAGCAGTATAAGCTGAAGAATTATAACTACTTCGGGATTCAGGGCTTTGATAATGGTACATCCAATAACATCAACCTGAAACTGACGCTGGCCCGCTCGTCTGTTGATCAGCAGATCTTCCCGCGCAGTGGTTCCAACTTTATGCTTTCTGCACAGTATACGCCTCCGTACTCATTGTTCAGCCCGGGCAAGGATTATACGAAGGAGCCGGTTTCCCAACAGTTTAACTTTATCGAATACCAGAAATACCGCTTCAATGCTGAATGGTATGTGCCGTTGAGCCGTCCGAAAGGCAGTGATAACAAGATGTTTGTATTGAAGGTAGCCGCTAAGTTTGGTTACATCGGCAGATACAACAACCGTACAAGATTGTCTCCATTCGGAAGGTTTGAGCTGGGTGGCGATGGTCTGAGTAACTTCGCGATCTATGACCGTGATATCATTTCACAGAGGGGTTATCCGGTGTATTATGACTCCGATCCGAGGATAAATCCGGAAAGCGGTCAGCCTATTGGTTATGAAGGCTTTACCGTATTTAACAAATATGTAATGGAGCTGCGTTATCCGTTCAGTCTGAACCCGAGCTCCACTATATTTGGACTGGCGTTTGTGGAAGCAGCCAACGGTTATAAGGACTTCGGCGAATACAACCCTTTCAGGCTGCGTCGTTCTGCTGGTATAGGTATGCGCTTCTACCTGCCGATGTTTGGTCTGCTTGGATTTGATTATGGTATAGGATTTGACCGTCTGCGTCCGGGTGGAGGTCTGAAAGATGCCGCTAAGTTTACATTCATGCTGGGCTTTGAACCGGAATAATGTGAAATAAATTTATATATTGCAAGACTAACCGGGATACCGGTCACAGCAAAAATCATTGTAGCATGAAGAAACTATTTATTACAGCAGCTCTCGCATTGAGCATAGCAGGTGCAGCAAATGCCCAGCGTTATTGTGTGATAGATACGAAATATATTCTTGAGAGCATCCCTGAATACAAGGATGCGCAGAAGAAACTGGATGCAGTGGCGGAGCAATGGCAGAAGGAGATTGATGTGAAGTTCCAGGAAGTAGATAAAATGTATAAGTCTTACCAGGCCGAACAGGTAATGCTTACAGAAGAGCTGAAACGTAAGCGGGAAGACGAGATCGTAGTAAAGGAAAAAGCGGCGAAGGATTTGCAGAAGAAGCGTTTTGGCTACGAAGGAGATCTTTTCAAGAAAAGGGAAGAACTGGTGAAGCCGATCCAGGATAAGGTTTACAATGCTGTGCAGAAGCTTTCTGCCAGCAGGATGTACGATTTTGTACTGGATAAATCCGGCGGAGCTACTGTTATCTTTTCTGATCCCAAGCTGGACAAGAGTGAAGAGATCCTGAGATCAATGGGCGTTAAAAAATAATCGGCACCTATTTTAACTATAACTGATAAGAATTAAATTTTTTTTAAACACAGACAACATCATGAAGAAGTACGTAATTATTGCTTTTGTGGCGGTTACAGGTTTGTTCAGTGCGAATGCAATGGCGCAATCCAAAATAGCGCATATCAATGCTCAGGCGCTGGTTACAGCAATGCCGGAAGCTAAAAAAGCAGAAACTGATCTGCAAACTTTTGCTCAGGGACTGGAAGGTGATGGTAAAGCCCTGGTTGATGAGTACACTAAAAAAATGAAGGAATTTGACGAGAAAGCGGCCAGCATGACTGAGAATATGAAAGAGATCAAAGGCCGTGAAATCCAGGACGCACAGAAACGTATCCAGGATTACCGTGACCAGGCTGAGCAGAAAGTACAGGCTAAACAGCAGGAACTGCTGAAGCCTATCTATGATAAGGCACGTAAAGCTATTGAAGATGTAGCCAAAGAAAAAGGTTACAACTATGTAATAGACAGTTCTGCTGGTTTGCTGCTGGTTTCTCCTGCATCAGATGACCTGCTGCCATCTGTAAAAACCAAACTGGGTATTAAATAATTATCTTTTTTAATATTGAAAGTGGAACCTGGTGCTGCTGGGTTCCACTTTTACATTTAAGATTTTAGAGATTAATTTTACTTTTTAAATATTTTCTGCTACCTTTGCCTTCCGTTTTAAAAAACAGTATACCTCTCAAACGGGAGTGTTTTAGTATAGTACAGGTAAAAACAAAAAAGAAATGAAACGTACTTTTCAACCGCATAACAGACGCAGAAAGAGCGTTCACGGCTTCAGAAAGAGAATGGAAACTGCTAACGGCCGTAAGGTACTGGCTTCCCGTAGAGCAAAAGGTCGTAAGAAGCTGACTGTTTCTGACGAGCGTAAGCTGAAATAATTAGTAGCTAAATACTATTTGCCATAAAGACTTATTCTTTCAGAAAAGAAGAAAGGTTAAAAAGCAGAAAACTTATTGAAACGCTTTTTCGAGAAGGGAAAGCGTTTTCTGTTTTTCCGTACCGTGTGGTTTACCTGCCCGTAAAGGAGCTGCCGGTAAATAAATTCCCTGTGCAGGTTGGGTTCAGTGTTTCTTCCCGCCGTTTCCCCAACGCAACTGACCGCAACCGCATCAAACGCCTCAGCCGTGAAGCCTGGCGCCTGCGAAAGCAGGAGCTGTATGATCATCTTCACGCAGAATCGCGCCGAATGGCGGTTTTCCTCATCTACACAGATAAAAAAATACAGGACTTTACTACCCTGCAAGACAAAATTTCGGTAATTTTAGGGAAGCTGATAAATATTTAGGTGTTTTTTTATTTAGGTATTTAGGTATTTGAAATGCAGCGGAGATAATATTTTGTTCAACAATCGTTCATCTCCGCTGCATTTCAAATACCTAAATACCTAAATAAAAAAACACCTAAATATTTATCCGGGCTGAAACCTAAATGCTTTTATATGCTTCGTGTTGTCAGATGGTTAGGTTATCCTTTTATTTTCCTGATTAAGATTTATCAATGGTTCATATCGCCTTTGCTGGGTAGTAAGTGCCGTTATACACCTACATGCTCTCAATACGGACTGGAGGCATTTAAGAAATATGGGCTCTTTAAGGGTGGCTATCTCACTATAAAGCGTATCTTGTCTTGCCATCCCTGGGGCGGACACGGGTATGATCCTGTTCCCTGATACCAGGAGACTATTGCCAGCTATTAATATCATTCATCTTATACACTCTTCGCATGCGTGTGTTTTTTAATAGAAGAAGGAAACTGTTAGCAGTCTTGTTATTGCTGATAACTGCCGGAGGTATCTTTGCTTTCAATGAGAATGACAAATACTTCCAGATCGCCAAGAACCTGGATATATTCGCGGCCTTCTACCGTGAGCTTAATACTTATTACGTGGATGATCTGCCCCCGGAAAAAGTGATTCACAAAGGTATTGAGGCCATTCTTGAAGAAACAGATCCCTTCACAGATTTCGTTACCGAAGAAAATCTGGATGACTTGAAATTCATGGCTACCGGTAAATACGGCGGCGTGGGTGCTTCTATCAATAAAAATGGTGACTGGACTACGATCACAGATGTTTATGCGGGCAGCCCCATGGATAAAGCCGGTGTAAAGCCTGGAGATATTATCGTTTCCATGGACGGCAAGCCACTGAAGAGTGTAGCACAGGATGAGATCAGCCGGATGCTGAAAGGCGCGCCAGGTACCTCGCTGGATATAATATTCCGCCACCCTGTTACCGGTGCGGAAACGCCAAGAAAAATAGTAAGGGAAGAGATCAACGTAAAAGCAGTAAATTATTCCGGAATGCTGCGTGATATTGGTTATATCCGAATGACACAGTTTACGGAAAACAGCGGCGCCATGGTGCGCAATGCTTTTCTGCAATTGAAACAAGGAAATCCTAATATGAAAGGCGTAATCCTTGATCTGCGGGGCAATCCTGGTGGATTACTGGATGAAGCAGTAGTAGTGGCCGGCATTTTCGTGGATAAAGGCAAGTTGATAGTAAGTACAAAAGGTAAAGTAAAGAACTGGGACCGTAACTACGAAACCACTGAAGCACCTGCGGATATGCATATTCCGCTTGCTGTACTCACTAATCATTCTTCTGCATCTGCATCTGAAATAGTGGCGGGCGCTGTACAGGACCTGGACCGTGGTGTGGTTATTGGTCAACGTTCCTATGGCAAGGGCCTGGTGCAAACCACCCGTCAGCTGCCTTATAACACCAAGCTGAAAGTGACCACAGCCAAATATTATACCCCAAGCGGACGCTGTATACAGGCTATCGATTATTCTCACCGTAATGATGACGGCAGCGTGGACTATGTACCAGATTCTCTTCGCAAATCATTTAAAACACAAGGCGGCCGCGCGGTTAAAGACGGCGGTGGTATTGAGCCTGATGTGAAAGTGGCGCCCTCTTATCTCAGCCAGGTAGCGATTACGCTGATGAGAAAGCAATATATATTCGACTTCGCTACAAGTTATTATTATAATCACCCTAAGGTGGCTCCTGCCGCTGAGTTTACACTCAGTGACGAAGACTTCAACGAGTTTGAACGCTATCTCGACAATAAAGACTTTAGTTATAAAACACGCAGTGAAGATGCGCTGGAAACATTCAAATCAACTGCGAAGAAAGAAAAATACTACGATGCTGTAGCCAAAGACCTCGAAGCACTGGAACAGAAAATGAAGCACGACAAAAAACAGGATCTGCTGAAGAACAAAGAAGAAATAAGACGGCTGTTGGAGGAAGAGATCACCAACCGTTATTATTCCCAGCAGGGCCGCATTACCAGATCGCTGGCCTGGGATAAGGATGTGAATGAAGCAATTAATATACTACACGACAACACAAAGTATAAGAAGCTGTTGAGCACCAGTAACAGCCAGTAGCAGCATAATGTCTAACGCCGGAGGCTGCACGCGTGGCGTTGCATAATTATCTTAAAAGAGAAAACGGAGTGAAGCACTTAACTGATCCCGAACTCGTGAAGCTGATAAAAGAGGATGACGAAGGCGCTTTCAGGGAAGTTTATGAAAGATACTGGAAGGTCCTTTATCAGCAGGCCACCCGTAAACTGGCCACTGTAGAGGAAGTAAGAGATATTGTACAGGAGATATTTTTCTCTTTGTGGAAGTCCAGGCATGCCCTGGTACTAAAGGAAACCCTTCTACAGTACCTTTATTCATCATTACGGTATAAGATCATCGATTTTTACCGTCTTAAAACCGTGCGTAGTAAATACTATGACAGTCTTCTTGGAGAAGATGAACTTTCATATACAGAAGTAAGTGAACAATTGTATTACCGCCAGCTGAATATTCTGGTGGAAGAAGAGATCAGACAGATGCCAGCCAAAATGCAGGAGGTATTTGTGCTTAGTCGCGATCACAACCTGAACGCTGTGGAGATTGCACAGAAACTATCATTATCACATCAGACAGTACGCAACCAGATCAGCATTGCACTGAAAAGAATCCGCAAAAGATTGGATAAGACCTTGTGAAACCCGTAACCCACCGGATTTTAAAAAAAAGTTAAATCTTTTCTGGTACACTTATCCTATTAAATCGACAAACTATCACGGACGCTATGAAAAAAGAAATGCCGGATCATTTACCGGAAAATATCCAGGCTTTGCTGATGAAGCAAAGCAGCACCTCCCTGCTGGCTGAAGAACAGCAACAGCTGGACGATTGGTACGAATCACTGGCTTTTATGCCGGCCGGAAACTTATTGGATGGTGGTGAACGCGAAACTGTTGAGCAGGAAATGATCTGGGCAGAAGTGAGAGCCAGGATGAGTGTAACGGCGTCAGTGAAAGTGGTGAAAATGTTTCGCTGGTGGAAGAAAGTGGCTGCTGCGGTGGTTATTGCTGCAATTGCAGGAGGGACGTGGTATACTATTGGTTTGCTCAACAGGCCATATAAGCTGCAACTGGCTACCAGCACCGGTAACGTAAGGCAGCTCACCTTGCCGGATGGCTCACGGGTATGGCTAAATGCCAGCAGCAGGTTGCAGTACAACAACTGGCAGCCGGGTAAGAGCAGAGAGGTAATGTTGGATGGCGAAGCTTTCTTTGATGTGGCTCAGCGGGCGGGAGAGCCTTTCATCATCCATACAACTGCTATGGATATAAATGTACTAGGTACTTCGCTGAACGTAAAAGCATATGCCAGCGACGCCACTGCTGAGGCTACACTGGTAACAGGTAAAGTGGCCATTGTACTGAAGAATGAAAAGAACAGGACAGTACAGCTGGCGCCCAGCCAGAAGCTGGTGACACTCAGCAGCCCGGAGCACAGAGAGGTAGAGAAAATAAAATCAGTAAAGCAGCACAATATAACTGATACAGCAAATTACAGCATTGCGCCGGCGAGAATGTTTACCGCTGACAGCAGCTATGCAGAGGTAGCCTGGAAAGAGCACAGGCTTGCCTTCTTTGATCAACCATTTGAAACGATTGCACAGCAACTGCAACGTTGGTACGGGGTCAATGTAGTGTTTAATAATGAAGCTATAAAAACTATAAGGTTTACAGGCACGTTCCGCGACGAATCACTGTCACGCGTAATAATGGCGTTACAACTGTCAGCACCTTTCAATTATCATATCAGTAATGACACGTTAATGATCGATAAATAAATCAACTGAACAAAAATGGACAGCTAACACAGTGAACTAATTGAAAAAAGGGAAATGCTGGCACATTTCCCCCTACCAAAGATCAACTGGCATATTCAGCTCCTTCTCTTTGCTGGATCGGGAAGCTATTGCCGTTTTATTGACCTCTAACAACCTAAAAGTATGAAAAAACACAGACTTTCCGGGTATGGGAAAATACCGCTCGGAATGCCGCTTACCTTTGTTCTACGAACTATGAAGCTAACAGCTGCATTTGTGCTGACCGCCTGTTTGCAGGTTTCTGCCACAGCATGGTCACAAACTAAAATTACATTGAGCACTAAACGCATGCACCTGGCAAAGGTGCTGCAGGTTATTGAGGCGCAAGGTCATGTGCGCTTCGTATACAGCAATGATATACTTCCCAACGATGAATTTATTTCACTCGACGTGAAGGATCAGCCGCTGGACGTTGTATTGAGTAAAGTGTTACGCAATACTGATCTTACTTTCAAAGCGCTGGACAAGGAACTGATTGTAATAGGTCCCGCCAGTGCCACTATTCAGAATATAAAAGTGAAGGGTAAAGTAACAGACCCCAAAGGGAATCCGCTGCCTGGCGTAAGCGTGCAGGTAGCCGGCACTACCCGCGGCGCTGTTACATCACCTGACGGCGCCTTTCAGCTGGAAGCGCCGGACAATGCTACATTGGTATTCAGCTTTGTTGGATATGTACAGCAACAGGTAGCGGTGAACAATCGTACTACCATTGACGTGGTACTCCAGGAAGATACCAAAGGCCTGAACGAGGTGGTGGTAGTGGGTTACGGTACACAGAAGAAGGTGAACCTCACCGGATCTGTAGCTACCATCAGCGCAGAGAAGCTGACATCACGCCCGGTGACATCCGTGCAGAATGCGTTACAGGGTATGGCTCCCGGTGTTACCGTATTGAACAGACCTGGTGATGTGGGCAAAGAGGCCAGTAACTCTACGATCACCGTTCGTGGGCGCACCAATCTGCAAAGCCCCGGTCCTATGATCATTATCGACGGTATTCCTTCTACAGGCAATGATATGGCATCACTCAACCCTAACGATATTGAGAGCATGTCTGTACTGAAAGATGCGGCTTCTGCCTCTATCTATGGTTCCCGTGCAGCCAATGGCGTTATTCTCATCAACACTAAACGTGGTAAGGAAGGTAAGATGATGATTGATGTGAATGCCAGTTATGGTATTTCATCTCCCACCAGAACGCCGAAGTATGTGAACTCACATGATTTCGCTATGCTTTACAACGAAGGTCTGGTGAATGCCGGTGGTACTCCACTATACACTGCAGAACAATTAAAGAAATTCCAGGATGGCAGTGATCCTGACCACTATCCCAATACTGACTGGTACAAGGAAGTATTACGTAAGAATCCCGCCTATAAAGACATACAGGTAGGTGTTACCGGTAACTCCAAAAACACTACCTACTACCTGAGCCTGGGCTACATGGGTCAGCAGTCGCTGATGCCTACCAAAGCGCAGAACAGGTACACCATGCGTCTCAATACTTCCTCTCAGGTATTACCGATTCTCAACATCGGAACTAACATTGCGCTCACTAAAAATGATTTAATCAATAACGGAGGAGAATTGAACTGGACATCTTTGAACAGGACTCCTTCTATTTACGTGGCACGTCAGTCTGATGGCAGCTGGGGTAGTATTATGGCTGGTAAAGGGGTAGGTGCGACGATGGTGAACGACAACCAGCTGAGGAATGTATATGAAGGTGGCCGTAACTGGGATAAGGCGAACTCTTTCACTGGCGGTATCAATGGTACACTCACACCACTGAAGGGATTTACGGTTAAAGGTCTCGCATCCTTGAAGCTGGATAACCGCACTGCCAACAGGTTCTGGAATACGCAGGACCCTGTACTGAATTTCGATACCAAACAACCCATTGCCAATACATCTGTAGTACTGAACGAAATGCAGGAGAAATGGGGCCAGCGCCAGACTATGCTGTTGCAGGCTTATGCAGAGTATGAAAAGACTTTCAACAAGCATAATGCACGTGTGATGTTGGGTGCTTCTGAAGAAAGCAATGTATACCGTGATATTTATGCCGGTCGTCTGGACTTCCCAACCAACAACCTGGGCTCTGTTGGCGCCGGTAACGGAGGCGGAGATTTTGTAAGCACCGGCGATAACTGGACAGCCTTGTCACCTGACGGAACTTCTGCACAGAATGCCAATGGCTCCTATTCTGAAGCATGGGCTATTCGTTCTTATTTTGGGCGTTTAAATTATTCCTTTGCTGATAAATACCTGTTTGAAGCCAATATGCGCTTCGATCTTTCTTCCCGTTTCCATCCTGATCACCGCTTGGCTCAATTCCCTTCTGTGTCAGCAGCATGGCGTATTTCAGAGGAGGAATTTATGAAGAATGTTTCCTGGATAAACAATCTGAAACTGAGAGGTTCCTGGGGAATATTAGGTAATGAAAGTGCAGTAGCACCGGGTAACTACTACAACTTCCTGATCAATAATATTGATTACGGATTTAATGGAACTACAGTAACCAGTATTTATCAGAAGGCAGCTTCTAACAGGGCTACTACATGGGAAAAAGTATATATGACCAATGTAGGATTGGACGCTACCATTCTGAAAGGGTTATTTGATATCTCTGTTGACTATTTCGTGAAACGTACTGAAGGTATCCTGTTGGATAGTAAGACAGCAGGCGCATTCGGTCTTCAGGACCCTGCCCGCATCAATGCGGGTTCTACGCAGAACAAAGGTATAGAAGTGATCCTTTCACATTCCAATAAGATCGGTAAGGACTTTACCTACAACGTAACAGTGAATCTATCCAAGATTAATAATAAGATCCTTAATCTAGGTACAAATGATAAACGTGTAAGTGGTTATTATATAGAGAAAGTGGGTGAGTCCGTAGGTTCCTTCTATGGATATGTTACGGATGGATTATATACTGAGGAAGACGAAAAGAATAAGTATCCCAAATTATATTCCCAGACCAAACCAGGTGATATTAAGTATGTGGATGTGGACGGCAATGGTGTGATTAATGCTGATGACCGCCGTGTATTGGGTAATGATGTACCCTGGCTGAACTATGGTGTGAACCTTAGCGCGGCCTATAAAGGGTTTGACCTGAATGTACTGACCTATGGCGTAGCACAGGTAAAAACATACTGGGCTAATGAGGCATCCTTTGCCTTCTTTAACGGCGGCGCTGCCAAGCCTTATCATCTCGAACGTTGGACCAAGGATAATCCTAATCCCAATGCACCTTATCCGCGTATCCTGATTGGGGACAAGAATAACCAGAACGTAAAAGAAAACTCTTCCTTCTGGCTGTTCAGTGGAGATTACTTCCGTATCCGTGCTATCACATTGGGTTACACACTGCCTGCTTCTATTTCGAAGAAAGCGGCGATGCATTCTGCACGCCTTTATGTAGCAGCCAACAACCCGTTTACCTTCATGTTTGATAAGCGTATGACGGACTACGATCCTGAAATGGGCTCTGGCCGTGGTGGATATCCTGGTATCAAAACCTGGGCAATAGGTGTTAACGTTAAATTCTAAAACTGCTGC
The DNA here is from genome assembly GCF_035538455.1 of Chitinophaga sp. Lineage (GTDB taxonomy): Bacteria > Bacteroidota > Bacteroidia > Chitinophagales > Chitinophagaceae > Chitinophaga. The sequence continues at coordinate 15,175 of NZ_DATLKJ010000083.1, read as the reverse complement.
AAAAGAAAAGATCATGAAAAAGCAATTGATTATAGCTGCAGCCTTATCCACCAGTCTTATCTGGACCGGCTGTGGTAAAGACTTCCTGGAAAGGTTGCCAGAAGGAAAGATAGAAGAAGGTACCTTCTGGAAAACAGAAAAGGATGCATTGAACGCATTGAACGCTGTATATGGGCATATGGGAGCGGCATCTGATGGGATAGCTGTGCTGATGGACAATGAAAACAGTTATTATGATGATGGTGCCACAGATAATGCGGTAGCACAGTATCCCTGGGAAAGTAACGCAACAGCTGTTGCGCAGGGTGCGGTGACCACATCTACCAATGATGGTTGGGCTACAGCTTATCAAGGTATCCGGAAAGCAAATGCGGTACTGGACAATATCGATAAAGTGAAAATGGCCGATGACCTGAAAGAACGTTGTAAAGCGGAAGCTCGTTTCCTGCGAGCGTTTTTCTACGGTAACCTTATTTGCAAATTTGGCGACGTACAGCTGATTACCAAAGTACTGGCTACTCCCGAAGAAGCGCTGACAGCAAGGGATAATAAGGATAAAGTGTGGCAGTTTGTTTTCCAGGAACTGGCGGATGTTGTAAAAGTACTGCCTGAGCGTTATTCTTCCAGCTCTGATATTGGGCGTGCAACCAAAGGCGCTGCTTTGGCTATTTCTTCCCGTTTCCATTTATTTAAAAATGACTGGCAAGGAGCATTGAATGATGCCCAGCAGGTGATGCAGATCCCTGGCTATCGTTTGTATAAGGCGGATGCTGAATCTGCTGATGATAAGCTGGATGATTATAAAAGACTGGTTGACTTCAAAGATGCGGCTGATGAAAATAAGTTCAGGCTGGGTTTACGCAGCTATGAAAAACTTTTCTGGGCTGTAAATAACAACAACAGCGAAGTGATCTTTGACCGTCAGCATGTAAAGATGAAGGTGACCTGGTATGTGAATACCTATCTTTTGTCTGATGATCTTGGCGGATGGAGCTCTGTAGCGCCCACCCAGGATCTGGTAGATGCTTACCAGAGCTATGTTACAGGTGATAATATTACACCGCTGGCTACTGCCACCAGGAAACAGTATTATGATGCATGGACAAAAAACAGGAAACCGGCAGACTCCATCGCATATGTAGCTGAGTACAGGAACCGTGATCCACGTTTTTATGCATCCGTTCTCTTTGAATCAGCTGAGTGGAATGGTGTTAAGCAGGGTTATAAATTCTTCTGGCAGAAGGGGGGCAACAATACATCGCCTACCGGCTATAACTTCAGGAAATTTGTAGATCCTGAGTCATGGAAGGCGCAGATTGATAACTTCGCTAACCACGTGATTATCCGTTATGCGGAAGTACTCCTTACTTACGCTGAGGCTAAGAATGAGCTGAGCGGCCCTGATGCATCTGTGTTTGATGCTGTTAATAAGGTACGGGACAGGGCCGGTATGCCCGCCCTGGACCCTGCCAAATATGGTACTAAAGACGCCATGCGCGCTGCTATCCGCCAGGAGCGCAGGATAGAACTGGCCCTGGAAGGACAGCGCTACATGGACATCCGCCGTTGGAACATTGCGGACAAAGTAATGAAAGACGTACTGGATCCCGCTGGTGTGGTGGCTCAGCCCAGAACCTGGAATGCCAGGCTCATGCTGCTGCCTGTGCCTCAGTCGGAGATCGACCTCAACAGCAAACTCAATCCTAACAATCCCGGATACTAATCCAGCCTGATATAACAGGAATTTCAGCCCCGTGGACCGGTATTTGCAGCCGGTTTACGGGGCTAAATTATTTTAGCGCCCGCGTGGAAATTATGTTTTATTGGTAATAGTTTTTATTTTAACAAACTCATTGACAATTAAACCTTATTATTTTAATCAACCTAAAGGGGGTAATCATGCCAGTAAATTCCAACGAAAAATCACGCAGGGACTTTATCAGTAAGCTTGCGAAGGGCGTAGTGGGAGCTTCCCTGCTACCCGGTATCATCACAGCTGCTGATAGAAAGAGGAACATCCAATCACTATCACGACTGAATGAAAAATACAGTGCCAACGACCAAATCCAGGTGGCGCTGATTGGCGCCGGAGGCATGGGTACAGCTGATGCCAACACGGCCATTACCGTACCCGGAGTGAAACTCGTAGCCGCATGTGACCTCTACGACGGCCGTTTGGAGGACGCAAAAAAGAAATGGGGCAAGGACATCTTTACCACACGCAACTATAATGAAATTCTTGAACGCAGTGATATTGATGCGGTGATCATCGCAGTACCTGACTTCTGGCACAAGGATATTTCAGTGGCGGCCATGAACAAAGGCAAATCCGTATACTGCGAAAAGCCAATGGTACATGATATTACAGAAGGTCCGGCAGTGGTAGAGGCCCAGAAAAGAAATTCCAAAGTAGTATACCAGGTGGGTAGCCAGGGTATGAGCTCCCTCGGAAATGAAAAGGCCCGTCAGTTGTTGAAAGATGGTGCTATCGGTAAACTGAACTATGCAGAGGGTTTCTGGGCCCGTATGTCGCCCACCGGTGCATGGCAATATCCTATCCCGGCTGATGCTTCTCTTAAAACAGTTGACTGGGATGCATATCTGAAAAACGCGCCTAAACGTGCTTTTGATCCACTGCGCTTTTTCCGCTGGCGTAATTACCGGGATTATGGTACCGGCGTTTCCGGTGACCTGTTCGTTCACCTGTTCTCCAGTCTGCATCTCGTAACCGGTTCTATCGGCCCTAACAAGATCATGGCTACTGGTGGTCTTCGTTACTGGAAAGACGGCAGGGAAGTACCCGATGTTATGCTTGGTATGTTCGATTATCCTGAAACAGCGATCCATCCTGCATTTAATTTGTCGCTCCGTGTGAACTTTGTTGATGGCACCGGTGGTACCAACTATCTGCGTATGGTGGGCAGTGAAGGCTCTATGACTGTAGAGTGGGATAAAGTGACACTGTACAAGAACAAGAATAATGCTGATGCCAACGATCCGCTGTTGCAAACCAAAGCGGCTGCAGATCCAGGGAAAGCGTATACCTATCACCGTAAGGAAATGCTTTCGCCGGATAAGATGGAGTATGTGGCGGAAGAAGGTTATAAAGGCGCTCACTTCGATCACTTCTACAACCTCTTCAATGCGATGCGCACAGGTGGCAAAGTGGCTGAAGATCCTACTTTCGGCTTCCGCGCTGCGGCTCCGGCATTGCTTTGCAACGAAAGCTATTTCGACAACAAGATCATCCACTGGGATCCCGAAAGACTTCAACTCGTTAAATCATAAATATTGCAGAGATGAAAAAACTATTTGCACCGGCATTGTCTGTGATTGCGATTACAGCGATGTCCTGCGGCGGTGGCGCCACAAAGGAAACCAAAGGTTCTACGGCTGTTGTGGATTCAGCTATAACGGCTCCTGCACAAATCTCACAGGCAGCAGTTGATACTGCCGCTATCACTTCCCTGAGCGAGGCCGACAAAGCTGCTGGCTGGGAATTGCTGTTCAATGGTACCAACCTCGATGGCTGGAGAGGATTTAAAAATAAATCCATTGCTACCTGGAGAGCAGAGAGCGGTGTGCTGCATTGCATCGGCAGTGAGAAAGACAAGAGCGATAAACGTGGTGATCTGATCACTAACAAGGAGTTTGAGAACTTTGAGCTGATTGCTGACTGGAAGCTGACGCCACAGGGCAACAGTGGTATCCTGTACATGGTTACCGAAGAATTTGATGCGCCTTATCTGAGTGGTCCTGAATACCAGATCATTGACGATAACAATTTTCCGGAGAAGCTGGAAGACTGGCAAAAGACGGGAGCTAACTATGCGATGAATCCGCCGCTGGTAGCTGCTTCTAATCCTATTGGCCAATGGAATACCACAAAGATCATTGTGAATAAAAGTCATGTGGAGCATTGGCTGAACGGACAGAAAACCGCTGAGTATGAACTCGGTTCTGAAGAGTGGAAGAAACACAAAGCAGAAGGTAAATGGAAAGATGCCAAAGGTTACGGTATGTCGAAGAAGGGCCACATTGCTTTGCAAGATCACGGCAGCGAGATCTGGTTTAAGAATGTAAAGATCAAGGAGCTGAAGTAATAACAGCAGCCTGGATATAATAAAAACAGTACGGGACGCATATTGCGTCCCGTACTGTTTTTATTCGTCAGACTAAAGGCAGACTATTTTTCAAATCTCTGCTCTACTGCTTTCCAGTCAACTGCATTCCAGAATGCCTTCAGGTATTCAGGACGGCGGTTCTGATATTTCAGGTAGTAAGCGTGTTCCCATACGTCAACACCGAGAAGTGGGGTGCCTTTTACTTCAGCAACATCCATCAGCGGGTTGTCCTGGTTAGGAGTGGAGGTGATTTCCAGTTTACCGTCTTTCTTAATCAGCCATGCCCAACCGGAACCGAAACGTGTAGCGCCGGCAGCGTTGAATTTTTCTACGAAGGCATCAAAGGAACCGAATGCACTGTTGATAGCTTCAGCGAGTTTGCCTGAAGGCTGACCACCTGCATTAGGTGCGAGACTGGTCCAGAAGAAGCTGTGATTCCAGTGGCCACCTCCGTTGTTTCTCACAGCAGGGCTTATTTTGCCGGCATTGGCAACCAGCTCTTCCAGTGACTTATTTTCGTTTTCGGTACCGGCAATGGCTTTGTTGAGGTTATCAACATATGCCTGATGATGCTTGCCGTGGTGAATCTCCATTGTCAGTTTATCAATGTGTGGTTCTAACGCATCAGTTGCGTAAGGCAAGCTGGGGAGTGTAAATGCCATAAAATTCAGTTTTTTATAAGTTTGAAAATGTGATTTTCCAGACAGTCGCCAAATTTACTGCCATTCCATTAAAAATTTGCTATTAAATTCTTTAAGATGTTCAGACTTTTGGCATTTCATTGCATGTTCGGCAGAAAAGAACCTGATGCAGCATAAAATAATAATTTAATAGTCCAACCACTGAATGGTTGGGCTTGTTCATATTGAATTTTATTTTATATTTACATAGACTCGGTTTAAAAGGACGTAACATCAGACATGTTTTTCGTATGTGCCTGACAGTTGTTTTACCTATTGTTTGTTTAAAATGTATAGTATGCAGACAGGCTCGGACTTAGGGCAAAACTTTTCTCTCACGGCCTTGCAGGAGGAAAATGAGCAGTTAAAAAATCGCAACCAATGGCTGGAAAATCTGCTGGACAGCGTACCAGCTATGCTTTACTGTTATAATAATAACAATAAATCCATTACATGGTGTAATTCCCGCCTTGCGGAGATAATAGGCTATTCTACCGCAGAAATGAAAGGAATGGGGATGGATTTCTTCAAGCATATCATGCACCCCGATGATTTCAAACTGGCAGTGGTAGCCCAGCAATCATTCATCAATCATAAGCAGACATTTGGCGGCCTGGCACGCATCCGCAAAAAGGGAGAAACGGAATACCGCTGGTTACTGGGGCTGGAAGTACCTTTCAGTTACGATAAGGCTGGTCAGGTGCTGGAGATTGCCTGTGCTTTCCTTGATCTTACCAATGCTATTGATACCAATGCCCAGCTGTCGACAGCACTGGCAGAGCTATTGCGCCGCCAGAATGAGAATCTTCTGAATAAGCTCACTGCCAGAGAAAAGGACATACTTGGTCTTGCCGTTCAGGGACTTAATAACAAAGAGATCGCAAATTCGTTGAACCTTAGCCGTTATACTATTGAAACACATCGCAAGAACATCCGGTTGAAACTTAAAGTACGCAATACATCAGAGCTGGTTGCCATTGCCCAGAAACTGGGTTTCCAGTAGTGGTAAAAAAATATTGGTTTTTGCAATAAATGTATTATTTAAAGTCACGCTGATCCGCTTTTCGCAGCCTGACGAAGATCCTATGATATAAATCATATATTACTGATAATCAAAATTTAACAAAGTGCCGAATAAGATCAGCGTAAATGCTAAATTTTGCTAAATTTTTTTAAAAATACCCAAGCTTGGGTATTTGCTCGTTTTTGAATCTCGCCTAATTTAGTGTCCTGTTATTGAGAACATTCTTAAACATGTTGTTTATGATTATTGGCTGAAACACCCCTATCACTATGATAACCGAGGAAAGAGCATTTTATATATTACAACTGGAACAAACTGCTACCGCCGAAGAGATAGTGGCGCGTTATGAGGACCTAAAAGATCAATATAGAAGAATAAAGGACGAAACAGAGGATTTACGCACGAGACTTGCCTATCAGCTGAAACAGATAGAGCTTGATGATGTATTTATTTATTTCAGAAGAAAACAAAGGATTTAACAAAGCTATTTTAATATTCATTCGTTGTGTTTTTAAACTCAGCTTTCATCCATTGTTTGTATTCAAACAATTGCCCCCTCAGCAATAACCCGCTTCTCACGCTGTACTGCCTGCATAACTATTCGCTGTTGTGTTTATTTGCTTATATTTAAGTGCACAAACCCCTTACCTTAAATAAAAATGCAACTATGAATGTAATCTGGATTGTTTTGCTGGTACTGGCTTTCCTGATTGTTATGTCCAGTTTTGTTACGATACAGCAAGGAACTGTAGGTGTAACCACCATTTTCGGAAAGTATAACCGCATATTGTTTCCTGGCCTTAATTTCAAAATGCCGCTGGTTGAAAAGATCTTTAAACGGGTATCTATTCAGAACAGGTCTGTGGAGCTTGAATTCCAGGCTATCACCATTGACCAGGCCAATGTATATTTCAAGGCTATGCTTCTCTATTCCGTATGGAACCAGGATGAAGAAACATTGAAGAATGTAGCCTTTAAATTTATGGATGAACGCAGCTTCATGCAGGCGCTGGTACGTACTATCGAAGGCTCTATCCGTGGATTTGTGGCTACCAAAAAGCAGGCTGAAGTACTTGGACTTCGCCGCGACATTACAGAACACGTAAAGGAGCAGATCGATAAAACCCTGGAAGAATGGGGCTATCATCTTCAGGATCTGCAGATGAATGACATTACTTTTGACGAAGTGATCATGAAATCAATGGCCCAGGTAGTGGCTTCCAACAACCTCAAAGCTGCTGCTGAGAATGAAGGGCAGGCGTTGCTGATCACAAAAACCAAAGCAGCGGAAGCAGATGGTAACGCTATCAAGATTGCTGCCGAAGCCGAGCGCCAGGCCGCACAACTCCGCGGTATGGGTGTTGCGCTTTTCAGGGAAGAAGTAGCTAAAGGTATGACTATGGCTGCCAAAGAAATGCAACAAGCCAACCTCGATACCTCCGTCATCCTTTTCTCTATGTGGACGGAAGCCATCAAACACTTTGCTGAAAACAGCAAAGGCAATGTCATCTTCCTGGATGGTTCTTCGGAGGGTATGGAACATACCATGCAGCAGATGATGGGCATGAACAAACTTATGGACCGCAAATAACATTTTTTGATTTCTTTATTTAGGTATTTAGGAATTTAAAATGCAGCGGAAATCATGCTTTGTTAATAGCGTTAATTGATCTCCGCTGCATTTTAAATTCCTAAATACCTAAATAAAGAAATCAAAAAATCCTACTGTCTTCTCTGTTCGAAGAAAGTTTTCATTAGTTGTAAGCTTTCTTCGCGGCAAGGGCCCTCCACCAGTTTGGTTTTCGGATGAAATGGCGATTTATCGCCGGTGGAGCGGCGATAGCTGTTCTTGTCATCTGGTGCCGCATATACGATTTTTCCTATCTTGCTCCAGTACAATGCCCCTGCGCACATCAGACAGGGCTCTACCGTTACGTATAGGGTGGCCTCCATGAGGTATTTACTTCCCAGTGTGTTGAAAGCGGCTGTAAGTGCAATCATTTCAGCATGAGCAGTACAATCATTGAGGCGTTCCACCTGGTTATGCCCGCGGCCTATCACCTGGCTGTTCAGTACTACTACAGCGCCGATTGGCACTTCGCCGTCTTCAAAAGCCTTGCGCGCTTCTTTCAGCGCCTGCTGCATAAAGTGAGTATCGTCTATCATTAATCAGGCTACTATTTATTGATCATTTCCAGGAATTCGTCTTCTGTCAGTACTTTAATGGTATTGATCTTCTTGGCTTTCTCCAGCTTGCTGCCGGCATCTTCTCCCACTACCAGGAAATTGAGTTTGCTGCTGACACCACTGAGTATCTTGCCGCCCTGCTGTTCTACCATTTCCTCTGCTTCGCTGCGTTTCAGCTTGGTAAGGGTACCGGTGAATAAAAACGTTTGTCCGTTGAGGTTACCAGATGTTGTGAGCGCCGCGTGGGCATTCTCCATATTCACCCCCAACGCAGCCAGCTTATCGAGCATGTGGATATTATCTTCGTTGGCAAAGAAAGCACGGATGGAGCCTGCTACTTTAGGGCCTATGTCTTCCAGTGCAAGGATCTGTTCTTCTGTCCAGCTGCGGAGATCCATGATGTTGTTCACGGCGTTGGCCAGTGTTTTGGCGGTGGTTTCTCCTACGTATCTGATGCCTAGTCCGAAGATAAGCCTGTGTAGTGGTTGTGACTTGGATTGTTCTATGGCATTCTGCAGGTTACTGAGAGACTTCTTTCCGAAGCCTTCCATTTCGGCAATCTTATCGAAGTTCAGCTCATAGATGCCGGGAATGTCTTTCATCAATCCCTGTGCATAGAATTTACGGACGTTACTTTCACCGAAGCTCTTGATATCCATGGCATCTTTGCTTACGAAGTGGATCATACGCTCCACTACCTGGGCTTCGCAGTTGATGTTGGTACATCTCAGCACACTCTCGCCTTCAGGCTTTACAAGTTTGTCGCCGCATACAGGGCAGTTGGTGGGAAATACAATTTCTTTTTCACTGCCGTCGCGCAGATCGTCAACGGATTTTACGATGTAGGGGATTACGTCTCCTGCGCGCTCTACAAGAACGGTATCGCCCAGTTTGAGATCTTTTTCCCGGATCACATCTTCATTGAACAATGATATAGAGGAAACTGTAACGCCGCCAATGTGTACCGGATCTATTTTTGCAACCGGTGTGATGGAGCCGGTACGTCCTACCTGGAACTCCACGCTACGCAACTTACTGGTGGCCTGGCGTGCCTTGAATTTGTAGGCAATAGCCCAACGGGGATGGTGGGTGGTCATTCCCAGTTTGTCCTGTAGGGTGTAGTCATTGACTTTGATTACCATGCCATCTATTTCGTAAGGCAGGTTATCACGTTCGGATTCAAACCAGAGGCAGTAATCGATTACCGCCTGGATACCTTTTACCACTTTCTTTTCTTTTGTCGGGCTGCGGAAACCGAGCGTAGATAAGAGGTCCAAGGTAGCGCTGTGAGTCTTGATAGCATCCGGTTCTGTTTTACCAGGCGTCATCACATGATAGCTCATGTGATAAAGAAAAGCCTCCAGTCCGCGTTTTGCAACTTCATTAGGGTCCACCATTCGTAGTGATCCGGAGGCGGCATTGCGTGGATTTGCCAGTGGTGGCAGGTTCTCAGCGATACGTTTGTCGTTGAAGGCCTTGAAGGTGTTTTTATTGATGAGCACTTCACCGCGTATTTCTATCTGGCTGATGCCGTATTTTGAAAAGCTGGCTGACAGCGGGATGGAACGTATCTGCCGGATGTTGGTGGTAATATCTTCCCCTGCAATACCGTCGCCACGGGTAGCGCCGCGGGCGAGGCGATCGTCTTCATATATCAGGGAGATGCTGGCGCCGTCGAACTTGGGTTCAATGCAATATTCTATTTCCGGAAGACCTGCGCCTTCACGGGCTTTGCGGTCCCAATCAATCAGGTCATCGGCATTGTATGAGTTCTCGAGGCTCAGCATAGGTACCAGGTGTTGTACGGTTACAAACTCCTTGGTTAAGCCTTTGGCAACACGTTGGGTAGGAGAGTCTGGACTGATGAGATCAGGGTGTTCCTGTTCCAGCTTTTTAAGCCAGGCAAACAACTGGTCATATTCATAATCGCTGATTACAGGCTCACTTTGTACATAGTAACGCCAGTCGTTGTAAATAATAACGCGTTTCAGCGCTTCCAGGGTTTCTTCAATGGAATGCAACAGTTGCTGGTGCTGCAAGTGCTTCAGCAGGTCTTTGGCCAGCTGGGCCAGCGTTAATTCTATATCCTTTGTATACATAATGTGTGATACTGAAACGTAAATTTAAACTTATCTTTCAGGTTAGGGCTTATCTGTCTAAAAAAATAGCCGCTTTTTTGCTAAATCTGGCATTTTTTTCTTTGATTTGGCAAGAAGATTTTACCTCAGTATTTTTAATACTAATAAGAGTTTTTTACTGTAATTCCACGTTTCTATATGATGTCTATGTACACCAAAAACATCAATACCCATCTCGTTGAGATAAAGGATTATTTCAAGGTCGCAATCTCTGTAGACTGCGTAATATTCGGTTTTAACAACAACGAGCTGAAGGTATTACTGATCGAGTCAGATCTCAAGGAATACAAAGGAAAATGGTCATTACTGGGTGATATTGTACGCCCCGACGAAGAGTTGGATGAAGCGGCTTATCGTGTGCTCAAGGCACGTACCGGCGTGGATAATGTGTATATGGAACAGGTACAGACCTTCGGCGCTATCAACCGCCATCCTGCGGGGCGTGTTATCACGGTAGCTTATTACTCGCTGGTAAACATTGAGCATGTGGAGCTGAAGATGCACAACAATGAGCTGCACTGGCACAATGTGAAGGACCTCCATCAGATGGCATTTGATCATAAGCAGATCCTTGATACCTGTCATGAGCGTCTGAAACAGCAGGTAATGGTGCAGCCGATTGGATTCAATCTTTTGCCGAAGAAGTTTTCGCTGCGCGAATTGCAGAACCTCTATGAAGCTATTCTGGATGTGGAGCTGGACCGTCGCAACTTCCGTAAGAAATTCCTTTCCATGGACCTGCTGATGGACCTGAATGAAGAAGAAGAAGATGTGCCCCACCGCCCGGCCAAGCTGTATAAATTCAATTTCGATAAATACGATCAACGCAAGAAGCGTTACCTGGGTATTGGATTTTGATCTCCCCCTGATACCAGACTTATCCTGTCACCTTATTCCTTTTAGCCTTGAAATCCTTTCCCAACAAAGGGTTCATATTGCCGTGTCCCGTATTTTCCCGCCTGTGCCGCCTTCCGGGGGATGAAAAAAAAGTTTTTTTTTAACAAAAATTTAATTAAGATTGTGTAAAAGATACACATCTTAAGAAATCAGAATTTAGTAAACAGAGATAAACCAGAATCCTGACGCTGTAAGTCCTTATTGAAGCCGTAGATGTAAACTAAACTTATCGTCTTTTCAGCATATGCCACAAAAATCATTTGAAACATATTGATAGTTGTATTTTATAGTTCCACGTTATGAAACAAAGGCTGCCAGGCACTTTTGCTGGTGCCTCACTACGCTTTCCCTTGTACATCATGTACAGGGGAAAGTTGTTTTAGGGAAAAACTAACCATTTTACGGATCGGTTAAAAATTTTGCAACGGTTGCGGAAACTCGTTCAATCAATTCTAAATCTTGTAGAACCCTTTATTGACAAGCATTTCAAGCGCATTTTCCGTAACTTGCATATCGCCTTGGTGCACGCAGAGAAGCAGAGGGGGGCAGAGGCGCAAAGTTTTTTAAGATTGCAGCTGCAATCCGGCTTTTGTTTCACAAACCAAATACTCTGCGCCACTGCTCTTTGCTTCTCTGCGTGCTTTAAGGTGCTAAACGGAATACATATGTCATACATACCACAACATAAGGTTCGCATTGTAACAGCAGCAGCTTTGTTCGACGGCCATGATGCAGCCATTAATATCATGCGGCGCATTATGCAGTCAAAAGGCGCAGAGGTTATTCATCTGGGGCATAACCGTTCTGCTGCCGAGATTGTAGACTGTGCCATACAAGAAGACGCACAGGGAATTGCAGTAACATCCTACCAGGGAGGGCACGTGGAGTTTTTCAAATACATGTATGATCTTCTTCAGGAAAAAGGATGTGGTCATATTAAGATATTCGGTGGCGGCGGAGGTACCATTCTTCCCGCAGAGATCGAGGAACTGCACGCCTATGGTATTGCCCGGTTATACTCTCCGGACGATGGCCGCCAGATGGGGCTGGAAGGAATGATTGAAGATCTGATCAGCCAGTGCGACATCGCCGTAAAGCCGCTTACACAGGGCGGCTCCGTGGAAGATATACCGCAACTGAAGAAAGATAAGAATCCGAAGATCATTGCAAGGGCAATCAGTCTGGCTGAGAACGACCAGCCCGTGGCACTGCTGGCAGGACAGAAAGCAAGAAAGGCAGTTACAGTTCATGAAGGGGAGACACACATTACCTCCACTGCAGAAAAAGTAACCTTCCCTGTATTGGGTATCACGGGTACTGGCGGTGCGGGGAAAAGCAGCGTTACAGATGAACTGGTAAGACGTTTCCTGCGTCATACTACTGATAAAACGGTAGCCGTTATTTCAGTAGACCCGTCCAAGAAGAAGACTGGCGGCGCATTGCTGGGTGACCGTATCCGTATGAACTCTATTCACCACCCACGTGCGTATATGCGCTCCCTTGCTACCCGTGAAAGTGACAAGGCGATCAGCGAACATATACAGGAAGCCATAGATATTTGTAAGCTGGCAGCATTTGATTTTATCATCCTGGAAACTTCTGGTATTGGCCAGAGCGATACTGCTATCACCGATTACTGTGATGTTGCACTCTACGTAATGACGCCCGAGTACGGCGCAGCATCCCAGCTTGAAAAGATTAACATGCTGGATTACGCAGATGTTATCGCTATCAATAAATTTGATAAGGCCGGCGCACTCGATGCACTCCACGATGTGCGCAAGCAATATAAACGTAACCACAGCCTCTGGACAGCCAAAGATGAAGAGCTGCCGGTGGTAGGTTCCATTGCATCCCAGTTCAATGATGCGGGTATCAACCTTTTGTTTGAAAGAGTAATGGAGAAGGTGGAAGAGAAGACGGGTGTATCTTTCGGACCAGTTGTACATGAAAGTCTTAAATCCACTACTACCAAATCCCAGATCATTCCCCCAGCGCGTGTACGTTATCTCTCCGAGATAACAGAAGCTATCGGCGATTATGAAAAATGGGTGGATGAACAATGTAAACTTGCCACACAGTTATACCAGGTAAATGGCGTTATATCGTTACAGCCGGCACAGGCTGGAGCGCTTGCAGATATTAAGTCGCACCTGGAAAAAGAACTGCATCCGGAATGTAAAAAACTGATCGATGAGTGGCCGGCTATCGTGCAGAAGTATGCAGCAGATACCTACGAGTTCCAGGTACGTGATAAAGTGATCAAACTGCCGCTGGTGACTGAAAGCCTTAGTCACAGCCGCATTCCCAAGGTGAGCCTGCCCAAGTATAAAGACTGGGGAGATATTCTCCGCTGGCAGCTCACAGAGAACCTGCCTGGGGAGTTCCCTTACGCAGCCGGTGTGTTTCCGCTGAAGCGTGAGGGAGAAGATCCTACCCGCATGTTTGCCGGCGAAGGCGGACCGGAAAGAACCAATAAACGCTTTCACTATGTATCACTGGACCAGCCTGCGAAACGCCTCTCTACTGCATTTGACAGTGTAACGCTTTATGGTGAAGACCCTGCGGTACGTCCGGATATATATGGAAAAATAGGTAACTCCGGTGTAAGCATTGCTACGGTGGACGATGCCAAGAAACTGTACAGTGGCTTTGATCTCTGTGATCCGAAGACTTCTGTGTCTATGACTATTAACGGCCCCGCGCCCATACTGCTGGCCTTTTTTATGAATGCTGCCATCGACCAGCAATGCGAAAAATACATTCGCGAAAATGGGCTTACTGAGCAGGTAACCGCACTCATAAAAGAGAAGTTCAAAGATCATCCCCTCCCACATTACAACGGTGATCTTCCACAGGGTAACGATGGCTTAGGGCTCCAGTTGCTGGGTATCTCCGGCGAAGAAGTACTGCCCAAGGAAGTATATGAGAAGATCCGTGCACATGCCCTGAGTACAGTGCGAGGTACTGTGCAGGCTGACATCCTCAAAGAAGATCAGGCACAGAATACCTGTATCTTCTCCACAGAATTCGCCCTGAAGCTGATGGGAGATGTACAGGAGTATTTCATTACGCAGAAGGTTCGCAATTTCTATTCCGTGAGCATCTCCGGTTACCATATTGCGGAAGCAGGCGCCAATCCTATTTCCCAGTTGGCTTTTACCCTGGCGAATGGGTTTACTTATGTTGAGTACTATCTGAGCAGGGGCATGCATATCGATGATTTTGCACCTAACCTGTCTTTCTTCTTCAGTAACGGTATGGACCCCGAATACGCGGTAATAGGCCGTGTTGCACGCCGCATCTGGGCCAAGGCTATCAAGTACAAGTACAAGGGTAATGATCGCTCACAGAAGCTGAAGTATCATATCCAGACATCGGGTCGCAGCCTTCATGCACAAGAGATAGACTTCAACGACATCCGTACTACGCTGCAGGCATTGTATGCCATCTATGATAACTGCAACTCATTGCACACAAATGCTTACGATGAGGCTATCACCACGCCTACCGAAGAGAGTGTGAGAAGAGCCATGGCTATACAGCTGATTATCAACCGCGAGCTGGGAACCGCCAAAAATGAGAACCCCGTACAGGGCTCCTTCTTTATCGAAGAGCTTACAGACCTCGTAGAGGAAGCCGTGCTGACGGAATTCAACCGTATTACAGAACGTGGTGGTGTACTGGGCGCTATGGAAAGGATGTACCAGCGTAACAAAATACAGGAGGAAAGCCTGTACTATGAGTCGTTGAAGCATACCGGCGAATTCCCGATAATAGGTGTGAACACTTTCCTGAACAAGAATGGTTCCCCCACTATTATCCCCGCAGAAGTGATCCGTTCTACCACAGAGGAGAAAGAGTTCCAGATACATACACTGGAGGCCTTTCACAACCGGCATGCACATAAGAGTGAAGCAGCACTGAAACAGCTGCAACAGGTAGCGGTGAGCAACGGTAACCTGTTCGCTGAGTTGATGGAATCCGTGAAACATTGTTCCCTGGGGCAAATCACACACGCATTATATGAAGTAGGTGGTCAGTACAGGAGGAACATGTAATTTCTGAATCCAGAATTAAGTTAAATATTGGGTTTATAAACCTGGAATTTCATTAAATTTTAGG
>NZ_DATLKJ010000082.1:0-67346 GCF_035538455.1 Chitinophaga sp. | reverse complement strand
TTTCCGGTGTAGTGATCGTACTGGCGAAACGATCCTTATACAATAGGCATAGCGCTGCTAACGGCACTCATTTTATGGCGCTCAAAGAAAATACCAGAGCCCTTAATCATACTCATTGCAGCTGGAATAGGATTGTTATTAAAGCTATTCTTTAAAATCAATTAAAATAGCCGCCGGGTCATACTGCGGATACTTTTTCTGCCGTGCGCACGGCTGCGGCAAGCGCATCCAGGTGTTCTTTCGACACCTGGTTATAGTCAGTAATTCTGATTGTTTCCCCTTTACTTTTTGCCAGTTTTGCGCCCAGGGTCAATAATATCCTGTCGATAAGCGACAACTTGCTGAATTCCAGTTTGCCGGGATAAAAGAAGCAGGTGCAGCGGTTTCTGATCTCCGCCGGCAGGTTGTCGTTGATATATCCGTGCAGTTTTTCCGTTTCGTTAAGCGGGGTACCGCAAACAAGGAACAGGAACAGCCGCTTATTATACAGCAGCTGCCGGTGTTGTTTTATCCAGTTCCTGAGCTGTAATTTACCGATATAAATGCTGGTGCCGAGAATGACGACATCTGCTTTCTGTAACTGCTCCTGAGCTTCCGTGCCGGCAGCTACCGCCGGTATTCCAAGCATACTGCCGAGCCATACGGCATATTGGCGTGTGGCGCCATATTTTCCTTTGAAAATGATTATACCATTCATAGCAGCTGGTTAAGGATGTGTAATGAATACAGGGATATTGGTAGTACGCAGCACACTCTCAGCATCGCTACGGTGGAAGAACCTGGAAATACCACTTCTGCCGTAGGCTCCATAGGTAACAATACAGTCAGTTCTGTGCAGCAGCAGTGCCAGGAATTCTGTTGCAGGTTCACCGTTCATTACTACATACTCTACCCTGTCGTAATGCATTTCGAGGTACTCGTTCAGCTTCTTTTTCCAGGGGATATCGATATTGTTTTTCTCTGCTATGTATACCACTTTCACCGGCATATCCGCAAACCCGGGGAAACCTTGTGTGAACTGTTTGATGGCATACATGGAGGAGAAAGAGCCATTATAGGAAAAAATGATTTCCTTAATGGGAGCGAGTGTATCGGGCATCACCAGTACCGGGCATTCCGCCCTGGCAAGTACTTCTTTTATGAAGATTGTAGGATTGCTGTCCTTCATCAGGGAGAAAGATGTGCCGTTGCTGATCAGCAACAGGTCGGCAAACCGGCTTTCCATCACTACTTCCTCGTCCGGGAAGGAGCTGGCTTCACGCACGATCATATTTATGCTCCTGCTATCGCATAGCTCACGCAAGCGGGAAATATTGTGATCCCGTTGGTGTTTGAGGGAAGCACGGGTTTCGGTGATAGTACGTTCGTCATTGAATGCGAGGGCTTCCGGTACCAGGCTGTACATAGAGACCTGTTCGGTGTTCAGGCAATCGAGGCAGATGACAGACAGTTTGCTGTCTGCCTCTTTCATGAAATAGCGGAAACCAGCAATCTGGGTTTCAGAGAAATTAAGCGGATCAATTATTGCAATGATCTTTTTCATAATAAATAAGGTTTAGCTATGTGAGATGAATAGTGGTTGCGTGATCAATTTTACCACTGTTTCTGCGGGATTAGGTATAAAGAGTTCTCCGAGTGCGGTTCTTCCGAAGGCCCCCATCACCACAAAGGCTTTATCCCTGGCAAAGAGGTTTTCCAACAGGCCTGCACGTATGTTGTTATCTTCCACGACATTGAATGCAACGTCTTCATAATGGTCATTGAGCCATTCTTTCAGTTTTGCCTCATCTCCTTTCAGCGGCATGCCTTCGCCGGTGACACATAACACCTTTACAGTGTGATGCCGCAGCTGCGGGAAGAGGTAAGTAAATTGTTTGATGGCAAACATGGCGGCGTTGCTGCCATTATAGGCAAATATGATCTCCCGGATACCATCAAAGCTCTCGGGCGCCACTACTACCGGGCATTCAGACTGTTTCAGCACTTCTCTTACAAAAGCGGTGGGTGTGCTTTCCGGCTGCCAGGAAAACGAACTGGATGCATCAATCACGATCAGGTCTGCATAGCGGCTTTCCTTTACCACTTCAGCCAACGGCTGCCCTGGTACAATATGTGTGGTGCTATTGATGCCACTGCATTCGCAGATGTGTTGAAACCGTTGAATACAATCATCTCTATATAGTTCTTTCTGATCTTCGAGCCTTCCACCTGGCACGGCGGGAGTACCTGCCAGTTCCTGTATGTATTCTTTTGAGCGCAGTTCCATTTCGCGGTTTTCAAGGAATACGCCTGTCAGCCTGGAATGCGTAAGATTGCAGAGATAGCAGGCGAATTCCAGGCATTCCCTGTTTAATTTCACTGCATCCGTTACATATAATATCTTTTCCATAAAAAACTGTTTAAGCTTATAATACCCCTGCCGGCAAACACCGGCAGGGAGTTCCTAAACCACCATCCGTCTATTTGACAGAAATTTCAATCCCTTTTCCATTTACTTTAGCGTCTTCGCTCTTTGGCAGGTTAACTTTCAGCACACCGTTATCATATTCCGCATCAATCTTATCTTTACTGATGCCTTGCGGCAGACTGAAGCTGCGGGAGAAACTGCTGTAGTTATACTCCTGCCGGTTGTAGTGCCCGTCTTTTTCTTCCTTCTTTTCTTCTGTTTCCGCACTGATTGTCAGTATGTTTCCTGACAAATCAATTTTGAAGTCTTTCTTCTTCATACCCGGAGCTGCCATTGATAGTTTATAACTGTCTTTTTCTTCGCTTACATTCACAGCCGGAACAGTCAATGCGTTGAAGAAATGACCGCCGTTGAAATCGTTCGCCAGCTCTCTCCAGGGCTTAAAGAAATCATCAAATGAGGGAAATAAAGTACTGCGTTTAGTTAATGATTGAGAAGACATAACTACCTCCGTTTTTTTGATCTGGTTAATAATTTTATGCTAAGCTATCCACTCTTCCTTCCCTGGTGAATGACTTACCTCATGCAGAAAGCTGATCTTAATCAGCTATCCTTTATCATGTTTGTAACTGACGACAATCATTATTTATGTGCTATCGGTACAGGTATCTTTAATACAAAAATCAAACGATGGAAAAGATACTCTTCATAGTATTCGGCGCCAATCCTACTATACAGGCAATGAACTTTGCCTGCTATTTGTCAGATGTTACTCATTCAAAACTTACGGGGTTCTTTTCCGCACAGGAAAAAGATGCTTCCGTGGCGGACACTTCAGCTATGCTGACCTGATGATAAAGACGTTGCCCTACCCGGTTTTCATTACGCATCACTAACCTTTAAAACGAATCGTCATGGCTCACGCAATTCATTTTCCGGAAATACATATAAACAGACATTTAAAGGAACTGGTAACTAAAACGGCCTACTGGATGACAACCGTTATAATGGCTGCAGCCAGCTTTCCTCTTATAAAGCAGCTGATTATGTACATATTGTGGAAATTCTACGAGGTGCTGATCATGTATCGTTACTGACCAATACCCTGGTAAGAGGATACGCTACAAGCGGAGAAAGACGGGCATGCACGGGGAAGGTCTACCCTCTCTATCATTAAGTTGTTTTATAGATATACCAGTTGTTACCGATCTCTTTAATCATGATCACGCCGCTGGCGCTCATTTCCGGCAGGTCTTTTTTATCTTTCACATACAGGTAGCCGACAGTATTGTCTGTTATGCCTCCTATCAGGAAATTGATGCCGCTGCCCATATCTCCGCCGCCTGTTGACACAGAAGAGATAAACAGCTGGTGGTATTCCCGTTCCAGGTTCTTCACCAGCGGGGTGCGTGTTTCCTCATCGGTCTTCATTTTCTTCAGTTGTTTCATGGCGCGGTTCTTAATCCGCTCAAAGGCCGCCTGGTGTGCTTTGAAATGACGGATAATATCTTCGTCTGATTCCAATGTAAGTCTGGCATTACCCAGCAGGAAGTTATATTCTTCTCTCGATCTGAACAGGGGTTGTTTATCTTCTTCATTATGCCGGGCGGCGTTGATGACGGAATCTACCTGTTGCGCTGTCATGCTTTCCAGGAGGTGTTTCATCTGTTCGATGATGCCTGTCATGGCCAGTGCCCGGAAGGCACTCATTTTCCAGGTGATGTCTTTCTCGAAAAACAGGTATGTATCCAGGCCTGTGCCGGAGGAATCTTTCACGGTCATGCCTACTACGGCTTCGTGCTCATTCTGCCGGAGGAGGCTAAAGGTGAGTGCTACGCCAGGTTTGATGTCATCCCCGTTGGGATGGCCTTCATATTCACCGATAACATAGTGTTCAATGTCTGTGGGTCTTTCTTTGCTGAAGATTTTTCTGGCAAGGGCCAGTGGTTCAAATACCTGTGCGTTTGCGGCGATAGCGCTGAACAGCAGCAGCGTTGTCAATGCATGTTTTCTCATATTACTATTCCCTTCTGTTGGCGGTTGCCGTTATCAACGGCAACGAATATACGTATATGCGGGATCACTGCCAGGCTACGGTGAGTTCCCTGTTGTATTTATTCCTGTAATCCAGGGGTGACAATCCGGTTATTCTTTTAAATACTTCCCTAAAGGCTTTATCATCTGAATACCCCACTTCGCTCATCACTTCATAGACAGTTTTGCGGCCTCTTTCCAGCTCTTTCTTAGCGGCTTCCACCTTCACGCGCTGGAGGTATTCCACCGGCGTGTTGCCTGTGGCTTTGATGAAGCGCCGGTCGAAATTACGGCGGCTCACTGCCAGGTCTGATGCCAGTTTTTCGAAAGAGATCTTTACATCGATATTTTCTTCTATATACGACTGCGCCCTGGTGATCAGTTCGTCACCGTGTCCTTTTTGTGCATTAAAGATGCTGAACTGTGATTGCGAGGTGCGATCGATGTCGATCTGGAAGAATTTAGCGCACAAGACAGCTGTGGGCCGGTCGAACAGCTTCTCCACCAGGTAGATGATGAGATGGAGGAATGAATAGGCGCCCCCGTTGGTGTAGATGCCATTTTCCTCGGTGACAATCGTATCCTGTGCGATCTGTATTCCGGGGTACATCTGCCTGAACTCATCCACTTTACCCCAGTGTACGGAGCAGACTTTTCCCTCCAGCAGCCCTGTGGCTGCCAGCAGGAAAGATCCTGAGCACATGCTCGCCACTTCCGCGCCCCTTTTGTACTGCGTGCGGATCCAGTCGATCAGCGCCTTGTTCTGCCTCACTGCCTTCATGTAATCATCCAGTAATGCGGGAAGGATTACCAGGTCTGTGCGCTTGATATCTGTAATATCAACGGGATGTATAGACAAATAATTGTTGTGTGATGATTGTTCTGCCATAAATCCTGCGATGGAGACGTTCAGCCGGGGTCTGTTTCCTGCCTTCTGCCATAAGGCATCCGCCCGGACCAGTATCTCGTAGGCTCCACCCAGGCTGTTGAGATTGACCAGGCATTCCGGTACCACCAATGTAACCTGTTTCATAATAGACATTTAGACAAAATTATAAAAAATCCGTTGTCCAAATCACCCCCCTATATTATCTATTTTCCCCCCGGCCACTACCCTACCAGGAACGTAATTTTGTTTCACATTATAAAATCAACAAGCATATGACAACAACGATAACAAAAGTACTGACCACATCTGAAGTAGCCGAACGCTTTCATGAACTTGCGCAACAGGAAAAGTGGTTTGAGATCCAGGACGAGTTTTTTGCGGATGATGTAAAGAGTATTGAGCCTGCACATTCGTCCTACATGGGTTATGCAGAAGGGAAAGCGTCTGTCCGCGAAAAGGGCCAGCACTTTGTTAGTAAGATAGAAACACTCCACGGCGTATCGACTACGCCTCCCATCGTTAGCGGAAACCATTTTGCGGCAGGCAGGATCATGGATCTTACTGTGACTGGTTTTGGAAGAATCAAGATAGATGAGATCATGATGTATGAAGTAAAGGATGGCCAGATTATATCTGAGCAGTTCTTCTACTAAGAGACCGGGGCCAGCCTTTGACCGCCTACTGATAACCGTTTATAAAGTTGTGTGAAAAAAGCCATGCAAAAACAGTTGTATTTATCTTTCATTATCTAAATTCGCAGTCTTCAAAAGATAAATCACATGTCATTTTATAAAAGACTGTTACCCGCAACCCTTGCCGCAGCAATGGTTGGCGGAATGTATGGCTCTGCCAGCGCGCAGAAGATTGTGGATCTCGGATATCATAACAAAGAATGGTCGCAGGATTATCAGCCATTCCGGATTGCAGGCAACCTCTACTATGTGGGCACTTATGATCTGGCTGTATACCTGATTACCACACCACAGGGGCACATCCTTATCAATACAGGGCTGGCAGATTCCGAACCGTTGATCCGCAAGCATGTGAAGGCGTTGGGATTCAAGTTCAGCGACATTAAGATATTGCTGGCTACCCACGCGCACTTTGATCATATGGGCGCTATGGCCGCGATTAAAAAGGAAACCGGCGCCCGGGCGATGATCAATGAAAAGGATGCAGGTGTGACCGAAGATGGCGGCAACTCTGACTATGTGTTCGGTGGCAAGGGCAGCACTTTTCTGCCTTTTAAGGCAGACCGACTACTGCACGATCATGATACCATCCAGCTGGGTGGCATGACCGTGGAGATGCTTCATCATCCCGGCCATACAAAGGGCGCCAGCAGCTTCCTGTTTGATGTGAAAGACAAGCAGCATACTTACCGCGTGCTGGTTGCCAATATGCCTTCCGTGCTGGAAGAAACCAACCTGGCGGGTATGCCTGGCTATCCGGATGTAGCTAGAGACTACGCCTATACGCTCAATTCCCTGAAAGGATTGCAGTTTGATCTTTGGTTGTCTTCACATGCCAGCCAGTTCGGGTTGCACGAAAAGCATAAGCCGGGAGCCCCTTACAATCCGGAGGCTTTCAAGGACCGTGCAGGCTATGACAAACTTGTTGCTGACCTGGAGCAGGCATACCTGAAGAAGCTCAACAGTAAATAATTTTCTGCCACGTATTATAACACCAGGGGGGATTATCATTCCCCCTGGATTTTTATTGTCATGATGATCCGATTGCTAACCGCTATGGTTAGCTTTTGTTGTTGTATTGCCTGTTACTGACGGCTCATTGCGGATGAACTTTTTATATTCACCCTACTATCCGGGAAAAGATTACCCAGCGCCTGTATTATCGTCCTAACAACGTACCGCCATTATTTAAAGCATAACCCGAAAATCTCATTTTATGGATCATGTTAACTTTTTTTCTGAAGCTTATCAGGAGAACCCCTACTATTATTATCAGCTGATGCACGAAAAAATGCCGCTTTTCTTTCATGAACCCACCAATAGTTATGTTATCAGTTTATATGATGATGTGGAGCGGGCATTTAAAGACCCTGTCTTCTCCAGCCGCAACTATGAATGGCAGATAGCGCCACTGCATGGAAAAACCATCATCCAGATGGATGGAAGAGAGCATTCCGCCCACCGCAACCTGGTGGTGCCAGCCTTCCGCGGAAGAGAGCTGATGGAACAGACATTACCGGCTATTCAGGATAGTGCCACATCGCTGCTGAACACCTTCAAAGGCCGGGATGTGGTGGAGCTGAGAGAAGAGTTCACCAACCTGTTTCCCATACAGGTAATTGTGCGCATGTTGGGTCTGCCCGGCGAAGATTTATCTCTCTTCCACCGCTGGTATGATAACTTTGCCCGCCAATTTGAAAATCTCAGCAATAACAAAAGAACCCTTCAGCGAGCACTGGCATCGAGGGACGAGTTCCGTGCCTACATTGACAAGGTGATTGATGAGCGGGCTGACAGTACAGACCGCGACTTGCTGTCTATCCTTTGCACAGCGTCAGTAGATGGCGTGAAGATGGATAAAACGCAGATCATGGGGTTCTGCGGATTACTGTTGCAGGCGGGTGGCGAAACAACCGACAAGGCGCTGGCCAATTTGTTCCGCAATCTGTTACAGCATCCTGAGCAACTAGCATTGCTGCAACAGGACAGCTCTCTGCTGGACCGGGCGGTTACTGAGTCATTGCGGTACTCTCCACCCGCACATATGATTCTGCGCGTTACCAACGAGAAGGTAAAGGTAACCGGCGGAGAGATTCCGGCCAATGCTACTGTGACCTGTATGATAGGCGCAGCTAACCGCGATAAGTCAAAGTTTGAAAATCCCGATGAATTCAATATCCTGAGAAAGGAGATCGACACCAAAACCTGCTATACCGGCGCCAGCAATCTCTCCACCTTCGGATTCGGGCGTCACTTCTGCGTAGGCGCACAATTAGCTAAAATGGAAATGCAGGTGGCCACTGCCTACCTGCTTGATTATATGGAAGACTTACAGTTTGCAGCCGGGCATGCACCTAAGGAGACCGGCATATTCACGCGGTACCCGGAAAGTCTGCAGATCCGTTTCAAGGCGAGGAGTCAACAGTTTGTCCCGGTATCCAATCCGGTTGGCTGAGCATTCGCGCTGGTGGCCAACTTTCCTGGAAATGAAATCTTTCTTAAATTGGCCCTTTATCAGCATTTGTAAAAAGAAGCTATGGAACAGCACAACAGCAAGCCAGTCAACCCACTCCTATGCGATCCGGCAACCGGCGTATGCGAGCTGCCGGGAGCGGTACAGGAGCATACGCACAGCGTCGATGTGATCAGCAGGAAACCGGTAACAATTGTTTATTTCACAGATCCTATCTGTTCTACCTGCTGGGGCATAGAACCACAGCTCAGGAAGCTGAAACTGGAATATGGCGCTGACGTGGAAGTGGAGTATCACATGGGCGGGCTGCTGCCGGACTGGAGTTATAACAGCGGTGGTATCAGCAAGCCGTCTGATGTGGCGCACCACTGGGATGAGGTCAGCAAACATTACAATATGCCTATTGATGGCGATGTGTGGCTGGAAGATCCGTTGCCCTCCTCCTATCCGCCGTCGATTGCCTTTAAGGCGGCCCAGCTGCAAGACAAGGACAAGGCGGTGAAATATCTGCGGATACTGCGGGAGATGTTGTTTCTGGAAAAGAAGAACATTACCAGGTGGGAACATCTCAGCCGCGCTGCCTTGCAGGCAGGGCTGGATGCTGAACAGCTGAAAAATGATTATGAGGGCCACGCTGCCACCCTATTCAGATCCGACCTTGAAATGGCCAAACAATGGCATGTACGCGGTTTCCCTTCCGTATTTATAACAGACGGCAGGGGTAACAAGGAATTTATTTATGGTTTCAAACCGTATGAAGTATATACTACGGCAATAGAGAAGATCAGTCCAACAATCAGGAAGGCAGTCTATGAAAAGAGCTGGGAACATTTATTCCAACAGTACCCAACGCTAACCACCAGGGAGTTCACAGAGCTGAGTGATCAAACCATCAACCAGAGTGAAGTGTTGCTGGAAGAGCTGTTGCAACGGAATGAACTTGTCAGGCTTTCTACTAAAAACGGTGTGCTGTGGAAGCGCAAGCATTACAATTAACCATTAATAACATAAACAGGCTGACTCAAAAGCATTCTTCTGCCTTTGAGTCAGCCATATGTTTTTATCCTTACTATCAGGTGAGGTTTACTGTTTTACCGGTAACGGTAGAATAGGCATCAGAAAAAACAGCGTTCACGAAGATCCATTCTGAATTTACGGAAGCCTGCGTAAATGTAACTTTCACGAAGCCACGCTGCGAAGCATTCAGGTAGCTTACATCCGGGATCAGGTCTTTGACGAGCGTTTCAAAGGTACCCAGTAAAGCCGGACAGGATTCAAAGATAAATTTCAGGTACGATTCAAATCCGGGAGAGGTTACAGAAGATGCGGCCAGCTCCTTCCCTTTCTCTGTGCCGTTTTTATCTTTCAGGAGGTTGTACCATGCATTGTGCGAATCGCCCGACAATACGACTACTTTCTTGTTGAAGGCGTTGAACAGGTAATCACGTTCAGCGGGGTATCCATCCCATGCATCGAGGTTGTAAGGTAACAGTACATCGGCAGCGCTTTCTGTAGCAGGGTTACTCTGTCTGCGTGCCGCCACGGCTGCCATTTTCGGGAGTTTCTCGCGCGCAGCAGCGAGGTCTTTGGCCGGAATTGATTTGATTTCTCCTTTATCAACGGCGGTGAGGATGGGTATCAGGATCTTCATCATGCCTTCGGGTATTACCATCTTAGCCATGATCACTTGTTGTGCCAGTACCTGCCAACGCGCTGTAGAGGCGTTTACGCGGCTTACTACCCAATCGCGCTGCGTGGCGCCCAGTATAGTGCGGGAAGCATCCTGCCATGCCGTGAGGAAGGCGGGGGTGTTCAGTTCCTCAGTGGTACTGCCGGCAGGCGTATACATGAAATCACCATACTTCAGTTGTTTCTGTCTTCCTATGATGCGTGTATCCAGCATATTCAGGTTCAACAGGCTGCCATAGGAGAAGTTGCGATAAATTTTGAGGCTGTCGTTCGACATGAAAGGCAGGTATTCATTGTAAGCCTGTAAAGCGGCTTGTTTTCTTACCTGGTAGCTGCCTTCTCCGGGATTGTGGTTCTGTGCGCCATCTGTGTATGCGTCATTAGCTACTTCATGATCATCCCATATACAGATGAATGGTTTCAGGCGATGTGCGAGCTGCAGTTTCTTATCTGTGCGATACTGGCGGTAACGTGTGCGGTAGTCTTCCAGTGTCAGCAGCTCATGTGCCGGGGCGAGTGTGCGGCCCAGTGTTATGGTCTGATCGTTGGTACCATATTCACCATTTCCATATTCGTAAATATAGTCGCCCAGGTGTATGATAATGTCTGCATCAGAAGCCGCCATAGCGCTGTATACATTGAACAGGCCCGCAGCATAATGTGCGCAGCTGCATACTGCCAGCTTCAGTTGCGACGGATCTGTAGCGATGGTAATCGTCTCACCGGTTTCAGACATGTTCATATCTCCTGAATGTAAGAACCGGTAATAGAATTTCTTTCCGGCGGGCAGGTCCTGTACTTCTATCGCCACGGTATAATCCCTGCTGGCGTCAGTAGACACTTCCCCCTGACGGACAATGTTGTTGAACTGCGCATCGAATGCCAGTTGCCATTTGATCAGATCTGATGGCCTTGTAGTGGAATAACGGGTCCAGATGATAATCTGTGAGGAGGTAGGGTCGAAACTGGCTACGCCGTGATCAAACTGCGCAATGTGGAAACCGTCTGTTTCCAGTGCTCCATAGACAAGCGGGTCTTTTTTGCAGCTGATAAAATTGGGGGCGAGGAAGATGCCGCTGGCTAACAAAAAGGAGTCCCGAAGGAACTTTCTCCTCGGTTGATTCGGGTTTTTCATGTTTTTTAAATTTAAAATACATTCTTTCATGACGAAAGAATGTTAAGGGGTATTATATGAATGTTAAGGATGATTAGTGATCCTTTTTATTTTATTATTTAGTTATGTGGTTATGTGATTATTTAAGTACTGTAAATGATTCACTACCGTACTTAAATAATCACATAACTACATCATTAAATAACCAGATCATTAGCAGAAACACCTGGTCTGCGCACCGCAGTAAGTGGGACAGCTGGATTCTTCATCTGTAAATACGCAGATGCCTCCCTTCAGATCTTCCTGTTGTTTGGTGCTTAATTTAGCAACGGGTATTTTTTTCAGCGTCAGCTTTTTAGCAAGACTAACTTGTTTCTTTTTCATAAAAAGTGGGTTTAAGGGTAAACTAAAAAAAGTAGTTGTGGTATTTCCCGCAAAGGAGCAAAGAAAGCGAAGATCGCAAAGGGTATTTGCTAATAACCGGCGGTATTAGAACTCCAACGCGCTACGCCGTTCTGATAAACAACGAGGTTTCCATCGTTCTGCATGACTACGATACCCGGTACGCCTGTAGTGGTATTACTACTCCAGCGTGCCACGCCATTCTGATAAACAACAAAGTTGCCATCACCCTGATTCACTGCCACACCGGGAACACCAGTTGTGGTATTGCTACTCCACAAGGCTACGTTATAGTAATAAATCACGAGGTTACCATCGCCCTGCATCACGAGTATAAAGCGGCCGTCCTGCGAGCGGAGCAGCTGATTGGTTTGCAGGGATTCATTGACGTTCAGGTGATCAGGGCCGCCCAGTGTTACCGGGTAAAGCGCTTTGAGGGCAATCTGGTCATAGTAAGAGAAGCCACCCCAGTTGTTGCCACAGGTTGCACCATTCATCACAGAAGCACCATCTGTACCAGGTGTGCTGGGAATAGGAATAGCAGATCCTTCACCCTGTGATTGCCAGTTGGTATGGCGCAGGCCCAGGCAATGCCCCAGTTCATGTGCTACCAGCAAGGTCAGCTGTGCAGTACTTGTAAGATGATAATAGTTGAGTGTATATTCAGAAATAAAAACATTATTGAAAGGTTGCCCATTTGAGAAAGGGAAACCTGCCTGGCCGCATATACCCAGCTGCAGGCTGCTATTCTGAACAATCTCGATATTGGCCTGTCCGGCAGCATACACGCGGTTGAGATGAATACCAGATCCTACTGCATTGTAAGAAGCGATTACATTATCTACTATACTGTTCAGGTTAACGGAACTGAATGAGCCTGCATTCAGGTACACATTGATATTACGGTATGCAGGAGCAACCAGGTAGGGAGAGCGGGCCTGTTCTGTGGTGGGGCCGTTTTTCTGTCCAGGCTCCTGTTTGTAGAAAATAATATCGCCCTGCACTACATAGCGGTCTTTCATTTCCACAATGTCGTTGCGGCTGAAGCCTTCTTTCAGTATCCTGGCTAATACAGGATTGTCCTGATTTTTTTCAGTATTGGTATTATCATTCTTTACATCGTTATTTTTAGCACAACCGATACCGAGTGTAATCAGGAGTATTATGTAAAATAGATAGGAACGTTTTAACATAGAAAATGATTTAAACAGTCAGGAATATTGTTAATGGCCAAGATGTTTAATAACGGCGGGGAACGTAGACGCATAGTGATGAATTGAGATGGTTATCAGATAAAGATGAATACGGGTTCTACGGAGTCACCCGAACTACCGGGCATAGGAAAGCCCGGAGCCGGCTAATACAGGCATCACCAATCACAATAAGACCAATTACATTAAAGCCCTGGTCAGGGAGGTTACAGGATCACGTTATCGGGGAACTGGAATAAATTAACAAATACTACGTGTGAAAAATGATTGTTAGGTTTTGGTTGAAAAAATCAATCTTACATCGGATCAACTAACATCATGAAAATAATAAAAGTTATCTGAAGCACAAAATAATCCTGGTAAACATCATACTTCCTCCCGCCGGATCATAAAATAAGCAAGCGGCTGTTCTTCCCGCATCAAATTATTCAGCTGCGTGAATCCTGCTTTCAGCAATACTTTCCGGGAACCGATATTATCAAGGTCAGTAACTGCCACTACTTCACTGGTATCCGTATGCTCAAAGCAGTATTTTATGAGCGCTTTGCTGGTTTCTACGGCTACACCTTTTCCCCAGTACGCTTCGCTGAGTACATATCCTATTTCTACTTGTCCTGGTACATCTGCAAATTCCCTCACCACGCATATCCCTATAAAATCATCGTCAGCGGCACGAAAGATTCCCCAGCGGCTGAATACGCTCTTATGGTAGTCGGCCAGCGCTTTATGGAACAGCTCTACATATTCCTGCGGTGTGCGGGGAGGCAGGTAACGGGTTACGCCGGCATTCTCAAAAAGACGGGAAAACAGCGCCTGATCTTCCGGCTGGAACTCACGGATAATAATACTATCGCTCTGATAAATAACACGCATGGCCTGTAATTTAAAGCGTAAAATTAGGCTTAAAACGCAATAAAAAATGGACTGCCTGCTTTAAATAAATTGGTCTATATAAAGACCCTGGTTTATATTTATTGTCGCTGATAGGATTATAAGCGGCATTAATATTCTTATCATGAAACGGTAAATGTACTGCTATTCTTTACGGTTGATATGTCAGTCTCTAATATAGGGATTTAATTTACTTACAATGATCATGTTATCACTTCACTTGTTAACTTAGCCACCGATTTAAAACGTCAGCAAGATGAACGAGCAATCTGTAATTTATGCAGCAGGTGATAATCCCGACATGTTACGGGCCTTTCAAGAGGCGCAGGATACCTTTAAATATTTCTGGCGGGAGCTTTCCTGGGAATACCGCAGGATTGTACCGGCTCTGGATCTGGCCTGTATCAAGATAGCGTTCCTGGAAGAGACAGCGACACCTGGCAAGCCGATCGTTGAATACATGTGGGTGAGTGAAATAAATTTTGATGGTGAAATGATACATGGTATGCTGATCAATACCCCTGACAAGTTACGCAATGTGCAGAACGGCGACCATATCACGGCGTCTTTAAACCGCTTGTGCGACTGGATGTTTGCCCTTGACGGCAAAACTTACGGCGGCTTCACTGTGCAACTATTGCGTGCAGGTATGAGCGAGGAAGAACGCCGGGAACATGATGAAGCATGGGGCCTGGATTTCGGTGATTACAACGATATTCAGGTGGTACGCGGACAAAAAGAGACACCCGCCCATCTTACCGAGCATCCTATGAGCCTGAATATGAAAGACAGCTTCCTGGGTTTTCTCAAGGAGAATCCTGATGAAGTTAACGCTAAAGACGAAGCAGGGCATACAATCCTGCATCGTGAGACCATTGCAGGTAACAGGTCGATGGTGGAAGCGCTGCTCAGCTCCGGTGTTGATACCAGCGCACAGACCAACAGCGGTAAGACTGCTTTGGATTATGCGCAACAACTTAGCTGGGAGCATATTATCCCACTGTTGCAGCGTTAATGGTGATGGTTATATGGGGGTCAGTTGCGTTAATGCATTCATAGGCCAGAGATGTCATATATAACAACAAACAAAATGAATTTTGCAGGGATGGCTATTTTATAAAACACGAAAAGCTGCGATGATCGCAGCTTTTCGTGTTTATATCTGGAATCAGTATGCAGTTACCTGAACAGGTTCACGGTTGCACCTATTTCATAGGTTCCGTCTGTGTTGTTTTTGAACCCGGTTGTCTGCGAAGTATACAATGCCTGTATCATCACGGTCTTCTTTATATCGACGCCGATCCCGGCGGTGACGCTGCCGGAGGTGTGGTATATGGACATTACCTGGAGTACGTTGTCCAGGAATCCGGCATTCACGCCAATGTCGAAGATATCGTTATACCCTTTTACTGCTCTGTAGCAGGCTTTGGGTGTAATACTTCCGAGCGCTCCATCGAACTGGAAGCGGTATTCAGCGGCAGAGAAGAAGATGGTACCGCCATTCACCGCTTTGTTGTCTCCAGTAAACAATCCTCTTACATTTGGCAGGGAGGCTTGCAGCATCAATCCGCCTGACGTATAGGCCATACCGTATTCTCCTTCGAAGTAATCGTCGCGGCGATTGAATGCACCTACAGACGGGTCATTGGGATCTCCGTTGAGGTGAGTCAGGTCCAGGCGTTGTACGTTCAGCGCGAGTGAAAGTCCGAAATGCAGTTGTTGACCACGTTGTCCCAGGGGCAGGTGGTAGGCGTAGGTAAGCGCTACACGGGTTCTGTTGATGAGGCCGGCCACGTCGTTAAAAACATTCAGCCCTGCTCCTACTCTCTTACCAAGTGCACCGTCGGCAGAAAAGAACTTTGTTTCCGGCGCGCCGTCCATTCCTTTCCATTGACGGCGGTACGCGGCATTGAGATGCAGCCCTGTGTCGATGCCCGCCATTGACGGGTTAGCCAGGTAGCGGTTCTGAAAATATTGCGTTCCCGAAGGCTCCAGCAGTGCCGGCGCGTTACTGGCTGACTGCGCAGAGGCGCTGTTTACTGCTGCCATTAACAGCAGCAGTAAACTGAATCCCCCTGTAAGATATTTTTTCACTTTCTTCTCTGAATCATTTTGATAGCACATCTTATTCATGATTTAGGAACTAGTAATTGTCACGGATGATAGTAATATAGCCTTTCCATACTTTGGAAGAACCGCTCACGGTAAGCGTGTAGTAGTAGGTTCCTTCCGCCAGCGGATGCCCGTTGAGGGTACCGTCCCATTCGTTGTTATAGTTACGGCGCTGATATATCAACCGGCCGCTCCGGTCAAATATCCTCACTTCGTTATCAGGATAGCTGTCGATATTGCGGATCACCCACTTGTCGTTTCTGCCGTCGCCATTAGGTGTGAGCAGGTTGGTTGCATCTACTTTAAAGTCCTCCATTACGGTGATGGTCACTTTCGCAACGGCAGTACAGCCGGCTGCATTCAGGCCTGTTACCTGGTAAGGGGTGTTGACCATTGGCCTTACTTTCAGTACCGGCTGCTGACGGTCGCCGATGATACCGGCGGCAGCATCCCAGGTATAAGAGGAAGCGCCTTCTGCTGTCAGGGTGACGATATCGCCTTTGGAAATGTTCAGGCCCTTATCGCTGCTGATTGTGATCACTGGCAGACTGTTGATGGTCAGGTAGAAGGTGCGGCTGAAGGTATCTTTACCGCCATTGTCAGTACCGCCGTTATCTTTAATGGTAACGGTTATTGCTGCAACACCGCTGGTGACACCGGATTTCAGCTGATAGCGCAAGGTACCGGCAGCTGCATCTACGGTGAGTACATCAAAGTATGGCTGATCGGCTTTTACGCTGAGCGTATAAGTCTGATTCGTTTCTACCGGTGATGCACCAGTGAGGCGTATCGTTTGCGCCGTTGTGGTAGCACAGAGATATGCGTCTGTGACCGGATCAAGTACTGGTTGCTTGTTAACGAAGAACACATTGATTCTGACAGTAACCGGAATGGCAACAGTAGTGTTGAGGCCATCACTGGTTGTTACCGTAAGCGTCACTGAAGTACCCGCAAGTCCTTTAAGTACGGTGCTGTTCTTCACGGTGATATTACCAGCAGCGTCCAGGGCGAGCGCTCCGTTTGAGTCGTCGCTTACCAGTGCCCAGTTCTGTATTGTACCATACACATCGGTGGCTGTAATTTTTCCAACAAGCGTACCCACTGTAGCGTTGTCGAACACATCGAATGACTGTCCGGCGGTGATTACAGGCGGCGTCGCATCATATGTAAGACTGATTGTGTTGGAGGCCGTGTTACTGTTGCCCGCGTTGTTTACTGCTACTCCGGCTGGCAGCTGAACGGTTACAGTACCGTCTGCACCTGGGGTGATCAATGCCGTGTAAGTGATATTGTCCGTTGTCTGGAGATTAGTTGCGGCGCCATTGTTTACACTGATGGCGGCGGCGTTCAGGCCGGTTACCGCTTCGCTGCACGTCAACGTAATGCCGAACGGCGTATTAATGCGGTTTGCAGCGCCAGTAGTGATTGAAACGGATGGACGTTTTGTATTGATGATGATGCCATTGGTTGACGGCACACCATTCAGGGTCAGTACAGCATTATTGCCAGCAGCGTCTTTGATGGCGCCTCCGTTCAGTTGTAATGCAGTACCCAGGGTGATACCATCAGCGTCGTTGTCGCCGTTCTGCACGGTGTAACTGAAATGGAGTGTAGCCGTTCCCGTGCCGCTGGCGTATACTGCCTGCACGGTGCTGCTGCCTATTGTTACAGGCAATGATGGCGTACCGGTAACATTCACCGGTTCGCTGAACTGTACGGTGAAGTCGAGCTGCGCGCCAGCCTTATAAGCCCCATTGGATGGAACTCCCACGTTGGTCACAACCGGAGCAGTATGGTCGTATGTGAGCGTAAGGGTATTGGAAGCTGTGTTACCAGTAGCGGCGGTGTTCTGTGTTACGTTAGCCGGCAGGCTCACTGCCACCGTGCCATCGGCTGCTGGTGTAACCTGTATGGTGTAGGTGATGTTATCTGTTGTAGTAAGACCGGATGCCGTACCGTTTGTGATGTTGAAGCCGGCCACAGTAAGACCTGTTACCTTCTCTGTAAACACAGCAGTTACGGTGAACGGCTGGTTCAGCGGAGATGCTGCGCTGGTAGATAATGTTACCCCAGGCGTAGCTGTATTCACGAATACACCGGTAGTAGCTGCTACATTGTTCAGCGTTGCCACTGTATTATTGCCGGCCGCATCACGGATGCTGCCACCGTTTAATGCCAGTGCGCTGCCCACTGCAATGCCGTCGAGGTCCATATCTCCGGCCTGGATGGCGTAACGGAATACCAGTGCGTTGCTACCGCTACCAGAAACGTAAGACGCCTGGACATTGCTGCTGCCGATGGTCAATGGGACAGCTGGCGTACCTGTTACTGTTACTGCTTCGGAGAAGTGAACAGTGAAGTTAAGTACCTGACCGCCTTTATAATAACCGTTGGCAGGAACATCTACGGAGGTGGTTACCGGCGCAGTAAGATCAGCAGTGATGCTGAGGATATTGGATGCCAGGTTGTTGTTGCCACCGATGTTCACCGCTGCCGCAGCAGGTACCTGTATGGTTACTGTTCCATCTGCCGAAGGTGTAGCAGTTACGGTATATGTAATGTTATCGGATGTCTGGAGACTGGCGACGGTTCCATTGGCGAGGTTAATATCTCCCAATGTAAATCCTGTTACCGCTTCGCTGAAGGTGACCTTCACGGCGAATGCCCCGTTCACAGGTGACACCGCTGTGGTGCTTACTACCACAGTAGGCTGCAAAGTATTCACATTCACGCCGCTGGTATTGCCAACGTTGTTCAGCGTAAGTACGGCATTGTTACCGGCAGCATCCCTGATAGTTCCGCCATTCAGCGCCAGCGCACTACCCGGTGTGATGCCGTCCATATCCATGTCACCGTTCTGCACTGCGTAGCTGAATGTGAGATCTGTGCCACCGCTGCCACCGGTATAAGCAGCTTGTACTACGCTGCTGCCGATCGTTACAGGCAGTGATGGTGTTCCTGTTACCGTTACTGCTTCACTGTATTTTACTGTAAAGGTCAGGGTCTGACCCACACTATAGTAGCCATTAGCAGGAACGTCTACACGTACTACGGATGGCGCCGTGTGGTCATATGCCACGGTAAGTATATTGGAAGCTGTATTGACGGTACCAGCAGTATTCTGTGCACTACCGGCAGGCAAGGTGATGTTGACATTACCATCTGCCGAAGGCGTTACAGTAAAGGTATAAGTGATGTTATCCGTAGTGAGGAGCGCGGAAACTGTTGCGTTGGCAGCGTTGATACCTCCTGCTGACAATCCGGCTACTTTTTCACTGAACACGGCTGTCACCGTAAAGGCGTGATTCAGCGGAGAAACAGCGGTGGTCGTCAATACCACTGAAGGTGTTGCGGTATTGATGATTATGCCGCTTGTAGATGGCGCTCCATTCAGTGTCAGTACTGCGTTGTTACCGGCAGCATCTTTGATGGCGCCTCCGTTCAGCTGCAATGCGGCACCCAGGCTGATGCCATCGGCATCGTTATCGCCATTCTGCACGGTGTAACGGAAATGGAGTGTAGCCGTTCCCGTACCACTGGTATAAACTGCCTGTACGATGCTGCTGCCTATTATTATTGGCAACGATGGCGCACCGGTTACATTCACCGCTTCACTAAACTGAACGGTGAAGTCGAGCTGTGTACCTGCTTTGTAGCCTCCATTGGATGGCACTCCCACACTGTTTACTACAGGAGCAGTATGGTCGTATGTGAGCGTCAGGGTATTGGAGACGGTGTTGTCTGTACCCGCATTATTCCGGGCACTACCAGCAGGCAGGCCTACGGTTACGGTACCATCGGCTGATGGGGTAACCAGTATAGTATAAGTGATGTTATCTGTTGTTGCGAGATTGGATGCCGTACAGTTTGTGATGTTGAAGCTGCCTGCTGTAAGACCCGTTACCAGCTCTGAGAACACGGCTGTTACCGTGAACGGCTGGTTCAGCGGAGACGCTGCGCTGGTAGTCAATGTTACATTAGGCGTAGCGGTATTCACGAAGACACTGGTGGTAGGCGATACATTATTCAACGTTGTTACAGTGTTGTTGCCGGCTGCATCACGGATAGCGCCGCCATTCAATGCCAGTGCATTGCCTACGGCGATACCGTCCAGGTCCATGTCGCCGGGTTGGATGTTGTAGCGGAATACCAGGTTGTTGGCGCCGCTGCCGGAAGCATATGTTGCCTGTACATTGCTGCTACCGATGGTCAATGGTATAGCCGGTGTACCTGTTACCGTTACTGCTTCGGAGAAGGAAACGGTGAAGTTAAGTACATCACCATTTTTATAATAGCCGTTGGCAGGAACAGCCACGGAGGTGGTTACCGGCGCAGTAATATCTGCAGTGATGCTGAGCGTATTGGAAGCCTGGTTGTCGTTTCCTGCGATGTTCACCGCTGCAGCAGCAGGTATCTGTAAGGTCACAGCTCCATCCGCCGAAGGCGTAATGTCTACCGTAAATGTAATATTATCAGCTGTCTGCAAATTAGCGGCGGTGGCATTGGTTGGGGTAATATCACCCAATACAAATCCTGTTACCGCTTCACTGAAGGTGATCTTCACATTGAAGGTACCCGTCACCGGTGAAACCGCAGTAGTAGTTACTGTTACGGTTGGCCGTGCAGTATTCACTTTCACGGCGCTGGTATTAGCGACATTGTTCAGCGTAAGCAGGGCGTTGTTATCCGCATTATCCTTAATGGTTCCGCCGTTCAGTACCAGTGCATTACCCAGTGTGATGCCGTCCATATCCATATCTCCATTCTGTACGGTGTAGCTGAATGTGAGGTCAGTGCTGCCGCTGCCACCGGTGTAAGCGGCTTGTACTACGCTGCTGCCGATGGTTACAGGCAAGGAAGGCGTACCGGTTACCGTTACCGGTTCATTGTATTTCACGGTAAAGCTCAACGCGTCGCCCAATCTATAATAGCCATTAGGCGGAACGCTAACACCCGATACCGCAGGCGCAGTATGGTCATAATCTACGGTAAGGGTATTGGAGGCCGTGTTAGTTGTACCTGCATTATTCTGGGCACTACCTGCCGGCAGGGTGATGTTGACACTACCATCTGCCGAAGGCGTTACTGTAAAGGTATAAGTGATGTTGTCAGCGGTGAGGAGACCGGAAGCAGCTCCATTGGTGACATTGATACTTCCTGCCGTAAGCCCTGTTACTTTTTCACTGAAGACCGCAGTAACCGTAAAGGCGTGGTTCAGCGGGGAAACGGCGGTGGTGCTCAATACTACTGAAGGTGTTGCAGTATTAATAATAACGCCAGCGGTTGACGGCATGCCATTGAGCGTCAGTACTGCATTGTTACCGGCAGCGTCTTTGATGGAGCCTCCGTTCGTTTGCAACGCAGTACCCAGGCTGATGCCATTGGCGTCGTTATCGCCGTTCTGCACGGTGTAACGGAACTGGAGTGTAGCCGTTCCCGTGCCGCCGGTATAGACAGCCTGCACGGTGCTACTGCCTATAGTTACAGGCAACGATGGTGCACCGACTACATTCACCGCTTCGCTAAACTGAACGGTGAAGTCGAGCTGGATGCCTGCTTTATACACCCCGTTGGATGGAACGCCCACACTGCTCACTACAGGAGCCGTATGATCGTATGTCAGTGTGAGCGTGTTAGAGGCTGAGTTGCCGGTAACAGCCAGGTTCTGCGCTGCATTGGCCGGGAGGGTTACGGTTACCGTACCATCAACAGCAGGAGTAACCAGTATCGTATAAGTGATATTATCTGTGGTTGCGAGATTGGAAGCTGTACCGTTTACGATATTGAATCCGGATGCTGTCAGACCTGTTACTATCTCAGAGAATACAGCAGTTACCGTAAACGGCTGGTTTATTGGCGATACTGCGGTGGTGGAAAGGGTAACGCCTGGTGTAGCCGTATTTACGAGCACACCGGTGGTAGGCGCTGCATTGTTGAGTGCTGTAGCCGTATTGTTACCGGCCGCATCACGGATGCTGCCACCATTCAATGTTATTGCGTTGCCCAATACAATGCCATCGAGATCCATATCACCGACCTGAATGTCGTAGCGGAATACCAGTGCATTGCTACCGCTACCGAAAACATAAGATGCCTGGACATTGCTGCTGCCGATAGTTAACGGTAAAAATGGCGTACCGGTTACCGTTACCGCTTCGGAGAAGTGGACGGTAAAGTTGAGTGACTCATTACTATTATGCTGACCATTAGGCGGAACATCTACAGAAACAGTTACCGGAGGTGTAAGATCTGCTGTGATGCTGAGTGTATTGGAAGCCTGGTTATCGTTACCGGCAATGTTCACTGCTACAGCAGCGGGTACCTGTACCGTCATGGTTCCATCGACCAAAGGCGTGACATCTATTGTATATGTAATGTTATCTGCTGTCTGTAAGTTGGCGAGTGTACAATTGCTTACGGTAATATCTCCCTGTGTGAATCCTGTAACAGCTTCGCTGAAAACGATCTTCGCACTAACCGTGTTATTCACCGGTGAAACCGCTGTACTACTTACTGTTACAGTTGGCCGTGCCGTATTCACTTTCACATTGCTGGTATTACCAACGTTGCTCAATGTAAGTGCAGCATCGTTAGTGGCTGCATCGCGGATTGTTCCGCCATTGAGCGCCAGTGCACTACCTAATGTGATGCCGTTCATATCCATATCCCCGTTCTGCACGGTGTAGCTGAATGTGAGATCTGTGCTGCCGCTGCCACCGGTATAGGTAGCTTGTACTGTACTGCTGCCGATTATTACAGGCAGGGATGGTATACCGGTTACTGTTACGGCCTCGTTGTATTTCACAATAAAGTTCATTGTCTGACTGGCTTTGTAATAGCCATCAACAGGAACGTCTACGCGCGATACGGAAGGAGCAGTATGATCGTAATCTATCGTGAGGGTATTGGAAGCTAAATTAACGGAGCCGGCCACATTCTGGACACCACCTGCCAGTACCCGGATGGTGATCGTTCCATCTACAGCCGGCGTTTCTGTAAAGGTATAAGTGATATTATCTGTTGTTGTGAGACCAGAAGCTGTTGCATTGATGGAGATGAGATCTCCGACGGTAAATCCTGTTACGCTTTCACTGAATACGGCTGTCACCGTAAATGCGTGATTCAGCGGAGAAGTAGCGGTGGTGCTTAATACCACGGTAGGTATGGCAGTATGCACCAGTACATTGGTTGTTGGCGCCACGTTATTGAGCGTCAGCAGGGCATCAGTACCACTGGCCGATTTAATTGTACCGGCATTGAGTTGCAGTGCTGCGCCAACCGCAACACCATCAGGGTCTTCCTGTCCTGCCAGTACCGTATAACGGAACAGGAGCGCTGTAGTTCCGCTGCCGGAAACATAGTTTGCCTGCACGACTGTTGCGCCTATGGTCAATGGTAAAGATGGCGTACCCGTTACGGTTACAGGGGCCGGGTAGTTGACGGTAAAGTCGAGGTTCGTACCTGTTCTGTAAGAAGCATTAGCAGGCACATTTACGGAAGTCACTGACAGCGGCGCATCTACCGTCCAGGTGTAAGGTAGCCATCCGGAATAGTTGCCTGCCTGGTCCTTCGCTCTTACTTCCACGGTATGGGAAGCATTGGTAAGGTTGTTAAATGTATATGGACTGGTTACGTTTGTTATAGTTGCTCCTCCGTCCAGCCTGATATCGAATGTAGACGGTTCATTAGCAGTAAAGCCGAAGATACCATTACTGATGGAAGATACAGCGGCGGGCTTGGCTGTATAGGAAGGAATAGGCGCGGTCTGATCCAGTGTGATGGTTTGTTGTATGGTGCCTGTGTTACCGGCCCTGTCGGTGAGGCGCATGTAAACGGTTTTAAGGCCGTCGCCTGCGGTCAGTGTCCAGGGTGAGGTGGGGGCTACCGTAACCGGAGTATTGAAGGTGGTGTTATCATTGGAGAATGACATCTTCAGGGTGGCGTCAGCATCGCTGGCGGTAATGTTGAGGGTAACAGCAGTGTTATTGGTAAACAGTGCTCCGCTGTTGATGTTCAGCGTACCAGTAGGCGCCGTGTGATCTATTGTATATACTTCACCGTTATAGGGGGCATTGGTCAGCGGGTTGATCATGCCGTTACCAGTGACATCCAGGCGCAGGGTACCGTCGCCGGTGCCGGTGTTAACTGTGACCGTATAGAAGGCACCGCTATTCACGACAGCGAATACCGATGCGCCGGTGAGGCCTGTAGTATTAAGGGAGAATGCAGCGGCAGTTGGGTCTGCATCAGGGGTACCACTGAAAGTCACTTTATAATGCAGGGTATTGGACTGCGTGGGATTGGCATCCATGCACGTTACCCCCGTAACAGTCAGTGATGGTGGTGAAATCTGTAACAGGTCACCATCTGATGCGGAAACCGGGGATGCTACATATACCTTCGAACCGTTATCGTCCACCGCTATCCCCCAGGGGTACAACCAAAGCGAGGCGCTTAGCGTATTGTTTATTATCTGCGGAGGCTGTGAAAAATCTTTCACCTTTACGACACGTCCCTGTGTGGTGCCATTGAATACCTCTGTCAGGTATGCGTTATTGGCTGCATCAAAGGTAATACCGGTAAAAAACCTGCCGGTATAGTAATAGGTGGGGGTACCTCCTAATTTTATCACCTGACCACCGCCGGCATGCCCCTGGAAGTCGAGGATATAAATGTTATTGAAATTATCAACTGC
Source organism: Chitinophaga sp. (assembly GCF_035538455.1). Taxonomy (GTDB): domain Bacteria; phylum Bacteroidota; class Bacteroidia; order Chitinophagales; family Chitinophagaceae; genus Chitinophaga. Next base: position 42,737 of record NZ_DATLKJ010000082.1, on the reverse strand, counting down.
AATACCATACGGATAAGAGATATTTGAACTGGGAATGCTAAGGCCGCTGTATACGGTAGTTCCTGCATTTTGTTCAGTTCCGGCCGGGTAGCGCTTTAGTATGTACAAACTGGCGGCAGCGTCCCATTCCATGACTAGCACGTTGTCTGAATTATCGATAGTAATAGCCGTATAATATTTACCCGACTGTACAACATTTGGTGAATAGGAATTACCACCATTATAGGTCAGTTTAATGATCTTTCCGTTGCTATCATTGAGCGCGCCGATCACAAATACATCGCCATGGGAATTGATTGCAATGCCGTTGGGATAAGCATGTGTAGGACTTCCTGCAAATGGAAGTCCCGCATAGATGGTCACTTTGTTAGCCGGGTTGGCGTTGATGTATTTAACTACATCGTATTTGTCTTTGGCCGCGTTAAGACGGATCACATACAGGTTATTGCTTGCGTCGCGGGCCACGCTGGTGTAACGGCCGCCACTTTCAAGTACTGTAGTGGTGTACTGGGCAACTGACCGGAGGCTGAACAACAACATTGTCAGCAACAGCCAGCACCACCTGGAACGCCCGATGATAGGGTTACTCATGAGTTTATTTTAAATGCAGAGGAATGGATTCTGCCACCCGGAAACGGATTCATTGTGTATGTTGTCAAACTGAGCGGCGTTATACAACATTCCTTTGCCCTGATCAAGAATGATTTTTTTGATTTGTTGTCCTGATATTTTTACTTTGATGATGTTGGTTGATGGTAACGCAAAACCAGCCTGGGGATAAAAACTGGCTTCACCGCGGGGTCCTGTAATGGTGCGTTCCCGCAGCAATTGCTTTACGGTGCTCCAATCATCTTTCATGGCCAGTGGCAGCAGTTCCTTCCATATAAGGCCAGCCTCATATCCCATCATTGCATAGATGTTAGCCGGCTGCCTGGCAATATTTTCAAACTGTTTTACGAAGAAGTTGTTCTCTTTTCGTTCATCGTCTCTCATCCACATCACAGAGGAGTACAACTCTATGTCGATATGTTTTACGTCTTCGAGTATATCATCATATACCATCGTTTCATTCACCACCAGTGGAATTTTTTTATGCATCCCGGCAGCAATCCATTGCTGGAGGAAACGGGAGCCCATTGCACCGCAGAAAATAGCATGTACATAAGGCGGCGCTTCTGCATGCAGACGGGCAAACAGATCGCTGAAGTTTACGGAACTTTCTTCACCGGGGTGATGTGGCAGCACGGTGATGTGCAGCGTGTTTCCGCCAGCATCACTGGCGCCTTGCTGGAAGGTATTGTCTAAATGATAACCAGCCTCGTATACCGGCATGATTATATGCCCGCCGTCACCAAAATGCCGGAAAGCCCATGCGCCGAGGGCGTACTGGGACTGCCACAGCTGGAGTGACAAATAGAAAACATGCGGACTCAGGTTGGGGAAATGGGGTACATACTCTCCCATGTCGAAGAAGAAAGCAGTCCCTGGTCTCTTTTCCATCAGCGGGATAATATTGTGTACGGATTTATAGCTGATAAGCCCGGACAGAATATCCACCCGATCGAAGAAGAGCAGTTTTCGTGCAGCCGTTTCCGTTGCATTAGCGCTTCCCATGTGCGTGTACTCTGATACAAACCGGATGGTCTGCTGGCGAGCGGGGTCGAGCCCCATTCCCAGCAGCCATCCTGTTGTAAGATAACTGGCGTAATACGGATAAATGCCAGAGTAGGGCGTCAGTACCCCAACGGTTAAAGATTGTTTCATGCTTTATTCCAGAAATAACCGGATTAGCCTCTTGAGGGAAAAACGCCTTCCATGGCAATAATATAAGAGAGCGCCAGATAAGGGTTCTGGATGCTGAATGGTTGCGTGCCGCCTGTAGGGTTTATTGTCACGGAACCACCTACCACGCCGCTTCCGAGCGTTACTGTATTGTCTTTAGTGCCATAGGCATTTATTACCGTAGCGCCAGGGCCAGAACCGATTGTCGGCAGCTGCGCAGGTACCTGACCATTTGCCGGTACGTTAGTGGTTGCGAGTGCAGACGAAGCGGAAGGGCTTACAGTGAGTTGGGAGATGTCGGCAGTGTGGATGTGGGCAGGCATGTTGTTGATCGTGAGAGTTGTACTGATAGTACCCCCTACTTGTCCAATGTCGTAGTTGCCAATGCCTGGCGCATTTCCCCAGCCGATAGCTGCGCGCCCGCGGAGATCAGGTAATGCGAATGTAGTCTGGCCATTACCGCCGTACGTGGTACCCAGTAATGAAAACAGGGCTGTGTTTTGTGCGATGGAAATGATACTTCCGTAACAGAATGCCCATCCTCTGGGATTAAAGTTACCGCCAAAGAGCAAGATTGTTGCTAATAAAGGATCCATAGTGTAGAGATTAATGAGAGGTCAGTAAATAATTAAAGTGTGTTAAAGTCTGGTAAAATGATTTTGTCTGTACTGTTTGTCATTGCCTTTGCCAGTAGGTTGATGATACTGGCTGTTGCTGATCTGGACACCGCTTTTTCCGCATACTGCGGATGTTTGAGGGTTTGTATGAAATCTTCCAGCGCCAGCGCGTGAGCAGTTATCTGGGGTTGCTGCCAGCGGGGATGATCATACAGTGTAAGTAAAGATACGTCTTTCTGCCAGATTCCGTTCAACTGAACAGAATTAATGGCATTTAACCAGCGGCCTTTACTCCCTGTGATACGGAAGTCTGCAGACAAGGGCCTGTTGTTTCCCGTGCTATGCTGTAACCAAAGTGTCTGACCACTTTGCGCTGTGAGGCAGATCATATTCAATGTATCTTCCTGCAAAACGTGATAATAGTTACCACTTTGGGGATGCCTTTTACAGGCGATGTATTCCTGCGTTACCGGCATCACCTGCATGGAAAGAGCGCTATTGTCCATATCCAGCATCTTCATTGCTGTCATAACCGGATACTGCGGATAAGGGGTTGTCTCTTCTTCGTGTTCCGGGGTCAGATGAAGATAGGACGGGCCGGCGGTGATATGAAGCACTTCGCCCAGCACGCCTGCCTGTGCCATTTGGGAGGCTGCCATCAGCGGGCGCTGATAGTTTTGCTCATCCAGTGTAAAATAACAACGCTTTGTCTTTCTGCTCAAATGAACCAAACGCAGGTGCTCTTCCATTGTAGTGCCCATCACCGCACCGCAGGCGACATGTTTTCCTGCCATCAGTGCGGCTTCCGCCATCCGGTAATGCTCCTTCCAGGGAGCAGCTATTACTACTGCGTCTATATCATCACGCTCCAGTATTTTCGTGTATCCCTTCCAGTTAGCACCTGTCAGTTCCGGTATCCGCTTGCCTGCGGCCCGGCACAGGCGTGCTCCCTGTTGTAATGCCCGACTGCTGTTGTCATAGATAGCTGCTGTTTCAAGATCGTTTCGTCTTAAGGCCAGTGATAAGTAGGATCGTCCCCAATTGCCGCAACCTGCAAATGCCAGCCGGACACGGGACGCATCATAGTTGTAAAGGGATGAAGGTTTTGTTGCGAATGCAGGCAATAGGATAGCCGCACTCCGCAGAAAACGCCTTCTGTCGGATATATGCATCACATGCTGATTTAAACGGGCTATTTGATGGACAAAATCGGGAAGGGATTTCTATAGATTCTGGCTAAAATTATCTCTTACAGGTCGCAAAGATATTTATTCTTTGTAAGAATCAAAATGCACCGGGTAAAATACCCCCCTTTTTCTCGCAGAGAAACAAAGGAAGCAAAGACGCAAAAGAATTTTAAAGTTTTGTATGGCTATTTAATAGTACCCAAAATATGTTCGGTCTTTAAAATAGTTCATTGTTAACTTAAGAATATCCTTTACTTCTTTTCGTTCTTTTGTCCTGAAAACAAAATAGGCCACCTGACCTAATTTATCAAAACAAATTTGTACATTTGGCCTAAAATCATCATCATGAAAGCGATCATAACAGGAGGCGGTATCGGTGGACTTACGACAGCTATTGCCCTCCGGCAGAGAGGTTGGACATATGAAATATTCGAAGCGGCCCCTGAGTATAAGGCGGTAGGCGCCGGCATATTGCTGGGGGCCAATGCCATGAAAGTATATGAACGGCTGGGACTGGCCCGCTACCTGGAAGCGCGCGGCGGGTATCTTAAGCAGTTGTATATAAAAGATTACAAAGGCAATATTTTACAGCAGATAGACAACAACATGCTGGAGCACAGCTATGGCAACCGCAGCCTGCCCATACACCGCGCTACGTTGCAAGCCGCGCTACTGGAGCATTTGCAGCAGCCAGTACAAACCGGAAAGCAATGTATTGCTGTAACAGAAAGTGCGAATGGTATTGTTGCCAGGTTTGAAGATGGCAGCGAAGCGGAGGGTGATATTCTCATTGCAGCAGATGGTATACGGTCTGTTGTGCGCGAGAACTATATAGGCAGCAACGGCTATCGTTATTCGGGGCAGATATGCTGGCGCACGACCGTTACGATGGAGCTGCCGCCGGAGGAACAGGTTACGACGGCAGAAGTATGGGGCCGCGGTAATGGCGTAAGGGCATCATTTATGCATGTTGGCGGCAACCAGGTATATTTCTGGTTTACCAAGAAACTACCGGAAGCAGCGGTCTTCTCCTCCGACGAGGCACTGGCACTTATCCGTCGTGAGCTTTCCGGCTTCAGCGGTTATATGCAACAAGTTGTTGCACGTATTGATCCGGCGCTACTGATCCGGTCAGCGTTGTACGACCTCTCTCCTATCAGTAACTGGCACAAAGGACGCATCGTATTGCTGGGTGATGCTGCGCATGCCACGACTCCCAACCTCGGGCAAGGCGCCAGCCAGGCTATTGAAGATGCATACGTACTGGCTGAATGCCTGTCTCACACCAGCAGTTATCCATCTGCATTCCAGGAATACACATCCAGGCGGTTAGCCCGCACGCATAAAATAGTGCATACATCCTGGCAGCTGGCACAGCTGACTAACTGGAAAGGCAGCTGCGCTGTTGCTTTACGAAACTTCATGGTACGCCGTATGCCAGCCGGGATGACAAAGCGCCAGCTGGAGTTTCTGTATAATGCCGGCTTATAAATTGCTTTTATTAAACATTGCATTTATCATCCGGTCGCTATACAAGTGTAGCCGGTATACATTTATGCAAAACAGGGAAGGCTAACCAACAGACAGCGTTCCCTGTTCTATTTCTGCAGTATTGTCCAGGAAACGTGTACCCCATTCCTCCATTGTGTTAATGACAGGCAACAACGACTTACCTTTATCTGTGAGATAATATTCAATTTTTGGCGGAACAGCTGCATAAACAACCTTATAGATGACACCATGTTGTTCCAGTTCTTTCAGCTGCTGGCTTAATACGCGTCGTGTGGCAGCGGGATTACACCGTTGCAGTTCTCCCGGACGCCTGATACCCCTGGAAATATTATGGATCAGGCAAGGTTTCCATTTGCCACCGATGATCTCCATGATAATAACCATCCCACAGTTCTTTTCTACCGGAATTTTTCTCTCATACATCTTCCACAAATTTGCTGTCAAAGTTACACTATGCTACTTAAATGTACCTATGGGCGAAAATTATCCCATATGGATAAATTAATGCGTACTTGTCCGGTATACGCGTACACGCCAACTTTGCAGCCGGAAAGCCAGTACTGTTGTTGCCGGCATCAACAGACAAAATCGTCTATTATATAAAACATTCAACAAATGAGAAAATCGATATCATGCTTATGCGCCTTTCTGCTGACAACAACCACCTATTTCAATGGATCAGCACAACATGTAGCCAGACAGCAGCCGGCGCAACCCGGTTACTACCGGATGACACTGGGGGATTATGAGATCTCTGCACTTTCTGATGGCACTGTGCCGCTTCCCGTTGATAAATTGCTCACCAATATCAAACCGGGACAACTCGATTCCCTGCTGGCGTACAATTACCAGTCGCTCCCTACGGAGGCTTCAGTTAATGCCTACCTGATCAACACCGGCACACAGCTGATGATGGTAGATGCCGGTACTGCTGAGTTACTGGGGCCAACGCTCGGGCATTTACCGGAGAGCATCCGGTCGGCCGGATATACCCCGGAGCAGATTAAAGTCATTCTTATCACGCATATCCATACAGATCATACGGGTGGGCTAATGGATGGCGACCGTATGGTATTTCCGAATGCCACGGTTTATATCAGCAAACGGGAAGCTGCGTATTGGCTGAGTGACGAAGAGATGAAAAAAGCGCCTGCTGATAAAAAGAAATATTTCCTGGAGGCGAGAATGAAGGTGGCGCCATATGTTAAAGCCGGCAAGGTAAAGTTGTTTGACTATGGCAGCGAGTTGTTTCCGGGTGTCAAACCGGTTGCTACACCGGGGCATACGCCTGGCCATACCTTCTACGCGGTGGAAAGTAAAGGGCAAAAGATCATGTTCTGGGGAGATATTATGCATGTCAGCGCTGTTCAGTTTGCGGACCCCGGCGTGACCATTCAATTCGACGTAGACCCTAAAGCAGCTGCCGCAGCCCGTTTGAAGGCATTTCACGAAGCTGTGCAGGAAGGGTACTGGCTGGCGGTGGATCATATATCCTTTCCCGGTATCGGGCATTTGAGACAGAAAGGGAAAAGCTTTGAATGGATACCTATTAACTACAGCACATCAGGCGCAGGGCAATAGCCGTCAGCAGCAAAAGATGATGAGGGCGGACATAATAGCACTACCTTTGCATTTCATTTATCGTTCGAAAGATGCAGGAAACACTAAGGCAGCATATAGAAAAAATAGTACCGCTGACAGATGAAGAGTTTGCATTTGTCCGTTCCCACTTTATCGTTAAAAAGTTCAGAAAGCGTGCATTCCTTATCCGGAAAGGCGAACGGGTGAAGTATACTTACTTTGTGGTGTCCGGGCTTTTAAAGCTGGTACATGAAGACGAATCAGGAAAGGAGCATATTGTTGCCTTTGCGATGGAAGACTGGTGGGAAAGTGATTTCCTGGCTTTTTTCAGACAGACGAAGGCTGTCATGTCTTTACAATGTATTGAAGATACGGAAGTGCTTTGTCTTTCGCTGGAAGATTATCAGCAGGTATGTGCGGGGCTGCAGAAGATGGAACATTTTTTTCTTCAGAAAGCGAATGCAGGCCATATAGCATCGCAGCAACGGATATTATCTTTTCTTACGTCCAATGCGAAGGAACGATACGAGCAACTGCTTAACCGGTACCCAACCTTATTTCAGCGGGCGCCTAAGACGCTGCTGGCTTCTTACCTGGGGGTATCCCGGGAAACGCTCAGCAGGCTCTGGTCCTCTTCGTGATATTTGTGAGGTTTATCACACTAAAAAAATGCGCGCTGGTTTCATCTTTGCAGTATACAATTTTTAACAACCGCTGTGCCGGCACGGTCTTAAAAACTGACAGATGGAAAAGAGAATCATCAATCCCTGGCAATGGCAGGATGCGCGCAGTTACGTGCAAGCTGTTGAAGTAACGCAAGTGACAGGTACGCTTTATTGCTCAGGCCAGGCGGCCATTGATCCTGATGGACGATCCAGCGATGCAGATATGAAGACACAGCTGATCCAGGCTATGCAAAACCTGGAACAGGTAATCAGCGCTGCCGGGTATGCATGCAAAAACATTGTGCGGCTGAATCTTTATACGACTTCGTCTGCTGAGCTTTTCACACATTTTGATCTTCTGGGGAACTGGGTTGCGAAACATGGTATTCAGCAGGCCCTTACCATGCTGGAAGTGAACGGTCTTTTTGAGACGTTGAAGGTGGAGCTGGAAGCTACCGTAGTGAAGTAATGCCAATGAATAAGTAATGCATATAAACGGATACCGGGTTGGTATCCGTTTGTATGCATTCAGTTTTTTAGCGAGGCTCTCCCTCTCCTGTTTCACAGAAAGACTTCAGGCTCCTCAGAAACTTTGCCCAATCATAGTTACAGCTGGCGAACAGGTCTGTAGCGGATTTCCAGTCTCCATGTGTAAAGCGCAGCAGCGTATTGCCGTCTCTTTCTTCGAGGTCAAAAGATACTTTGGTTCCTGTCCATTCCTCGATAGAGTTAATACAATCCCACGCCACCCGCTTATGAGATAATTCGGTTATCTTCATTTCGTTGCGGAATTGTCCGAAGACAAATACATTCACGAATCCTTTTTCCGGTTTGGCAGTTGTTTGTTTACACCACCATGATTCAATCCCTTTCCGGGTAGTAATTGCGTCGTACACTTTTTCCGGGCTTACTTTTATCACCAGATTAAGTCTGATATCCGCCATGACATTAATTTTTGTTTTTAAAATGATATTTACTGACAAAAGTATTATCCAGGCATTGCTCTGTCCGGGTATTGTTTGGACATTATACAGGGTGGATCCGGACAATTTTTTCAGCGGCTGCTGCAAGAAACATGATCCTATTCTCGTATATACAACAACGTAACATCACGCAAAAGAAAGCGCCTATCTAACTGAAAAACAAATACTTACAATCACCCATACACATCCTGGCACAAACTTTGCAAGCAGGCACACGTTCTAACAACGGTACCAATAATTGTTTAGCAACATGTGTCGTGACACGCGATGATTATTATAATTTAACCCAATTCATTTTTTATGAGCATGTTTACAAAATGTGGAAAGTCTCTGGTGATTGCTTCTTCTGTACTGGCTTTAAGTGGCACTGCGTTTGCACAGGATAGTACCCATAAAGTTGACCGTGTAACTCCTTTCAACGGCGTGAAAGATTACCGTACCTGGTCTGTTGGTGTATGGGGCGGGGGGTCCGCAGCATTTGGTCCATTTGGCGGTCCTTACTATTTCAATAACTTCGACTTCAATCATGTTGGTCTTGTGTATGGCGGATATATAAAGAAACAGATATTCCACAATTTCGGTCTGCAGGCAGACTTCATGCGCGGGCAGGTAAAGGGTTCCACCAAAGCGTCTCAGTCGCTGGTTGATGGTATCAAAGAATTCAAGACAGATATTGAGTGGTCTGCTTCCTTAAGCGGTGTGTTGAGTCTGGGTGCTATTAACTGGATCAACAAGCAGAGCTACGTGATACCTTACCTCTCTGCAGGTGCTGGTACCATGGCTTTCAAACCTACAGTAGAGACAGCTTCCGGCAAAACTGCGGTATTGAATTCAGCTGGTAAGGCTACACATCAGGAACTTTTTATTCCAGTGGGTGTTGGGGCCAAGTTCGTAGTAGCGCGCGGTGTGAACATCGATCTGGGCTATACGATGAACTTTGTAAACAGTAAAGTATTTGATGGCGTGAACAACGGCAGCAAAGATAAGTTCTCTACCGCCCGCCTGGGTGTTGAGTTTGCGCTGGGTAACAAGAAGAAACCCCAGCTGGCTGTTGTAAACCCTGCGGCGCAGGTTGCGATGGATCTGTGGGATAAAAACGCGGCGCTGAAGAACTCACTCGCAGAGAGCGATGCCCGTAACCAGGCTGCTATCTCTCAGATGCAGCAGGAACTGAACAGCATGAAAACGGATTCTGACAACGACGGTGTTCCTGACTATCTTGACAAATGTCCGAATACTCCTGCCGGCACTAAGGTTGACGGCGCCGGATGCCCGCTGCCTACACCTGTTCAGGTAGTGAAAGAAAAGATTGTAATCACTGATGCAGATAAGAAAGTAGTGAAAGATGCGATCGACAACCTCGAATTCGATCTTGGCAAAGCTACGATCAGAGCGAACTCTCTCCCTAGCCTGGATAAAGTTGCTTCGCTGCTGGTGGAAAAGAACTTCAGCCTGAAACTGGCCGGCCATACCGATAACACCGGTTCTGCTACTACCAATATGCGCCTGTCAAAAGAACGTGCGGAAGCTATCAAAGCATACCTGGTTTCCAAAGGAGCTAACCCTTCCAGGATCGAGGCTACCGGTTACGGCTCTACGCAGCCGATCGCGAGCAATAAAACTGCTGCTGGCCGTCAGCAGAACAGACGTGTAGAATTCACTTTATACTAAACGAAGCCTGATACTACAACAAAAAGCTGCCTCTTGTGGGGCAGTTTTTTTTTTGCGTGAAATTCTCCTCCGGATTGTTTCCGTTAATGCATAATTAATCTGCCCTCCTCTCCTATGAACGCTGGCTGCATGATATGATGGTAATTTTATTGAGCTGATAATTCCTGACTATTCATCATTTTAAATACCCGACTCCTTTCCCTCGTTTAAAACCCATATCATGACAATGAAACTTTACCCCTACAAGTGTTTATTATGGCTTCTCCTATGCATGCTTTCCTGTTTTCCACGGTTAAGTGCGCAGGTATACGCTACCACTCAAACAAATGGCGTTACGGGCATTTGTTTGCTCTGCGGCGTATCTGACCCCAACAATCCGGTGAATAACACCAATCTGTCTGACTTCTCCACTTTCAATATCACGGCAGGCTTACTGGGTGTTACTGTACAGCAGACGTTGATATTTCCCGCAGCAAGTGTTACCGGATGCGACTCGCTGATTATCGGCATTGGCAGTGGGAACGCACTCCTTTCCGTTAATCTGCTGGGAGGTATCACTGTACAGACCTATAATGGCAGCACTGCTAATAATGACGTACAATCCATAACGGGAAATATTCTGCGACTGTTGCAGGTAAGCAACAGAGGGGAAATTACATTAAAACCCCAGCAGCAATTTGACCGCGTAAAGGTGACTTTGAGCAGCAGCCTGCTTGGACTGCTTAATTCTTTTCAGCTGTATTACGCTTACAGAAAGTCCGCCGTTCCTGTGCCTGTAGCACCTGACAGTGTAGCCCTGTGTCAGGGAGACACGGCAGTCATCAATGCAACGCCTTCTCCAGGCGCTACTATCAAATGGTACAATGCCAGTAGTGGTGGCACACTGTTGGCTACCGGCAGCAGTTACACTGTAAGTCCGGCCGCCACTACCACCTATTATGCAGAAGCTGCATCCGGAGGATGTGTGAGCCCCCGTAAATCTGTAACGGTGAAGGTCAATCCCAAACCGGCCAACCCGATGTACACAGTGCCTCAGGGCTTTATCTGCGGCAATCAGGTAATTATAATCTCCAACTATACATCTGATGTTCATTACAATGTAAGAGTGAAGTATTATGATTATTTAGGTGTTACCAGGGATACTTCTTTCAGTGTGCTGAACACTAATACATTCAGCGTCATCAATTATAGCGCATATTCTTCCCAACCGGTAGACGTGTATGTACAGGCAGTAAATATTTTTGGCTGTAAATCAGACAGTGTGCGCCGGTCATTCCTGTTCGGTGCAACAGCGGAGTTACCCACTGTTGATGCGGACAGTGTAACAATCTGCTATGATAACAGCACTATATTGCATGGTTATATTCCCAGATCCAATCTCCCCACTATCCGTTGGTACGACGCTCCATCCGGAGGTAATCTGCTATACAGTGGTAATTACTTTATAGTCAATCCGAGGCAGACAACCACTTACTATGTTACAGCAGCAGTTCCCTGCGAATTCCCACAACGCAGGCCGGTGAAGGTTATTGTAACGAAGCTTCCTTCCCCGGATTATGTGGTGCCTCCGGGATACACCTGCGGCATCGTACATCAGTTCCCTGTGTTGAACCATAGTGCCGGAATTAATTACAAGGTGCGGGTTAAATACACCAACTCTATGGGACAATTGCTCCAGGATACATCCTACATCGTGGTTAACAAAGATACTATTACAACGAGCATGCAGCCACAAACGCTTCTGATGCAAGGTGATGTCTATGTGCAGGCAGTAAATCCTGTTACAAACTGTAAATCAGATACCGTACATCAGGTATTTATAATCGGCTCTTCCTCTGCACTGCCTAATGTGGATGCAGACAGCATCCCGATCTGCCGGGGAGACAGCGCTACCCTGCATGCGTTTGTTCCCGGGACCAGCGTGCCTGTCATTAAATGGTATGATGCTTCGGCTAATGGTAATCTGCTGCATGTAGGGAATTTCTATACAGTCAGTCCCCCGGCTACCACCACCTATTACGTAACGTCAGCCTACCTGTGCGATTATCCGCAACGCAAGCCGGTAAAGGTAATCGTGAACATCTGCCTGACAAAGGCCACCTCATCAGAGACGTTACCCGCAGGCTTAAAAATACAGACGCTGCAGCTCTATCCTAATCCCACCAGCGGAGAAGTCAGGTTTATTACCGATAAAGACCTTCGTGGGGGCCTGGCCATTATCAGGGATATGACGGGTAGGGAAGTACGAAGAGAAATCCTGCAGAAGAATGGGATGTATCTCCCGGCCATGCAAGCGGGGATATACTTCATCCAGGTTATTATCACACCAAAAGAAAGCTATATTGGAAAAGTACTAGTGCAGCCATGATGTACATCAGGTCATTACTTTACCTAATCATGGAATGGCGTTGGAGCGCGATTCCATGCTATAATTTTCAGCGTATAAAATATACCCCTATGATAAATAAACCATACAATCCTATCAGCACAACTGTATTAATGTTTATACTTTTGTTATGTCTCCCGGGTAAGCTGTCTGGACAACAATATGCGACCAGTCAGACAAACGGCGTTACGGGCATTTGCCTGTTCTGTGGCGTATCTGACCCAAATAATGCGGTGAATAACACCAATCTGTCTGACTACTCCACATTCAATATTACCGCGGGCCTCCTGGGAGTTAGTGTCCAACAGACGTTGATATTTCCTGCGACAAGTATTACGGGATGTGATTCATTGATTATCGGAATTGGGAGTGGGAATGCACTCCTTTCCGTAAATCTACTGGGAGGTATCACCGTACAGACCTATAATGGCAGCGCTGCCAATAATGACGTACAATCCATTACCGGAAATATTCTGCGTCTGTTGCAGGTAAGCAACAGAGGGGAAATCACATTAAAACCCCAGCAACAATTTGACCGCGTAAAAGTTACTTTGAGCAGTAGTTTACTGGGATTACTTAACAGCTTTCAGCTGTATTATGCCTACAGGAAATCTGCTATTTCTGCTCCAGTGGCACCCAACAGTGTAGCCCTGTGTCAGGGAGACACCACTATCCTCCAAGCAACGCCTCCTCCGGGCGCCACTATCAAATGGTACAATGCCAGCAGTGGTGGTACACTGTTGGCTACCGGCAGCAGCTATCAAGTCAGCCCCGCCACCACTACCACCTATTATGCAGAAGCCGCATCCGGAGGATGTGTGAGTTCCCGTAAGCCCATCACAGTACAGGTTAATCCCAGGCCTGCTAATCCGGTGTATTCAGTACCGCAAGGATATGTCTGCGGCAGTGCGCTGCTGTCTGTATCCAATCACAGCAACGGCATCAATTATAAAGTGAATATTCATTTCGTGCCTTTTGAAACGCCGGCTTACGATACATCCTATACAGTTGTTAATAATAACGTTATTACTACACCGCCGGTAATATTTGGTGGCGGAGGAACAGCAACGATTGGTGTACAGGCCGTAAATCCAATAACAGGATGCAAATCAGACGTAATTAACAGCAACATCGTTTATGGAGCATCGGCGAGACTACCGGACGTAAATGCAGACACTATTACTATCTGTAAGGGAGACACTGCCAGCTTCACGGCCTCCAACCCCATCGTGAATATTGTCATCTTCCGCTGGTATGATGCCCCTACTGGTGGGAATTTACTGTTCACTGGCAAGACATTTAAAACAAGTCCGGCTGTCACCACCAGCTATTACGTATCTGCCGGGTTCGATTGTGAATTCCCTATACGCAAAGCTGTTACGGTAATTGTGAAGAAACTGCCGAACCCTCAATATAACATTCCGCAGGGTGTTGTTTGCGGAAGTCCCGTCATTAAGATCACCAATCATCAGAATGGCTTCAACTACCGGGTAAGAAAAACGGACCGCTTTTTCGGCACTATTGTGGCTGATACTTCTTTCCTGATCATCAACAGAGATTCGATCAATGTGCCCGGACTGACCACCTTCTTCTCTACTACTGTGACGCTTGCTGTGCAGGCTGTAGATCCTGTCAGTGGCTGCAGGTCCGACACTGTCAGCGGAATTTATATACAGGGCAGCGTTGCAGCACTGCCTACTACCAACTTCGATAGTGTAACCATTTGTAATGGTACCGATACAACACTTAGTGCGTATGTTCCGGGATTTACCTCCGCTATTATTTACTGGTATGATGCGCCCAGTGGAGGAAACTTATTATATACGGGCAAGAATTACAAGGTCAGCCCTGGCGTGAACACCACATATTATGTAACAGCGGGTGGTTATTGTATATTCCCACAGCGAAAGCCGGTGAAAGTAAACGTTGTTAACTGCCCTGCTGCACAGCAGACATGGCTACCACAACCAACTGCGCACGGTGCAACCGAAAAACTTATTATCTATCCCAACCCTGCTACGCACCGTGTTTCGTTTGGCAATAGTACTGACTTCAGTGGCAGCCTGCTCATTATCTGTGACCTGAACGGCAGGGAAATGCAAAGGACGATGATTGATCGTAACACGCTGGAGATCCGGCCGCAATTGCCTGGTGGATATTATCAGATCCAGGTCATCACCAAAGGAAAGAAGGTATTCAACGGCAATATAATCCTGTATCGATAACAATACCCGCAATAATCTGATGAAGAAAGCCAGGAATGAACGTTCCTGGCTTTCAAATATTATCTGCATCAATAGTCATTACAGCTCATCTATTACATCTTTATACCCTCTTCCTATGGGTATAGTTGTACCGTGCAGCTCCACCATTTCAGCTGTATAAGATTCAATCTTGCTGACTGATACAATGAAAGACCGGTGTATACGCTTAAAAGCATCAGCAGGCAACATCTCTTCCATCTCATTGGTGCTCATCTTGGACATATACTCATTCTTTGTGGTAACGATCCTGATATACTCCCGCTGGCTTTCGATGTATAGTATTTCTGCAAACAGGATGCGGACCTTTTTCTTCTGCACATTTACGAAGATGAAGTCCCGTGTTTCACCGGAGGACTTCTTCTGGTCTGCCTTTACTTTATTTACGGCTGTGAGGAAGCGTTCAAATTCAAATGGCTTCAGCAGGTAATCCGTTACATTTAAATTGAAACCTTCCACTGCGTACTGATGATAGGCCGTTGTAACAATGACGGCAGGCGGATCGGCCAGCGTTTTCAGGAAGGCCATGCCTTTCAGTTTGGGCAGATGAATGTCGAGGAAGATAAGATCTGTATCCTGCTGCAGCAAGAACTCTGAGGCCAGGATCGCATCTTTGAAAGTTTTTTGCAGCTCCAGGAAGGGAACGGCGGATATATAGTCGATCAACACCTTTGCAGCCAGTGGTTCATCCTCAATAATAATACACTTTATCTTAGGCATGACTTGCGAGATTTATTTTTAGCGTAGCCGTAAACACATAATCGCCTTGTTGTACATCCAGGTTGTAATCGGTGTACAGGAGCTCCAGCTGTCGCCGCAGGTTGGACAGGCCGATGCTTGCCTTTGTTTTGTTATCGCTCACAGGATCGCCGGTGGAGTTCTTCACCATAAAGAACAGCTGCCTGTTCTTTATGGAAAGATGAATATCTACATATGGTCTGTCCAGCGTTTCTGATACGCCGTGTTTGAAGGCATTTTCCACCAGTGGTATCAGCAGTAAAGGGGGTAATGACTGCTTCATGTCTTCCAGGTCATGGTTGAAATTGATGCGCAGGGAATCATCGTAGCGCAGCTTCTCCAGGGCAATATAATCGTCGATGATTTTCAGGTCCTGTTCAACGGCAATATATGGGCCGCTGGTTTCATACAGCATATACCGCAGTATCTTGGATAAGCGGAGAATGGATTCCGGCGCCAGGTCCGACTTATCCCTGGCCAGCGAGTAGATATTGTTCAGGGTATTGAATAAGAAGTGAGGGTTGGTCTGTGATTTCAGGTAGTTCAGCTCCGCCTGCTGATTGGCAATACGCAATTGCTGGGCAGCCTGTTTCAGCTCTATATGTTTGACAACATGCCGAACGATGGCAAAAAATATAACAGCACCTATACTGTAACCGGTGAGATCGCCAATTCTTTCGTTCATAGGTTTCGGCTCCCCCAAGGGCGTGTAGATATGTAACGTTACGCCAAAAGATCGCCAGATAAAGAAGCCCAGGGAATAAATAAAAAAGAATAGCAGTAATGTAAAAAAACCGCTGACGGGTTTTTTCCAAC
This sequence comes from Chitinophaga sp., assembly GCF_035538455.1. Classification (GTDB taxonomy): domain Bacteria; phylum Bacteroidota; class Bacteroidia; order Chitinophagales; family Chitinophagaceae; genus Chitinophaga. The sequence continues at coordinate 26,538 of NZ_DATLKJ010000082.1, read as the reverse complement.
TCAGTTTTGGGAGGGAGTGCTCCAGTAACCGGTAGTTCGCCAATGATAAATAAACAACGAGCCAGGCTTCGTTTACAACTCCCGGCAGGAAGTCACCTTTACTTTCTGATAAATGGCCCAGCACATTTATTACGAAAAAAACAGGGACTAACCACAGGTATAACTGGCACTTCTTGATGTCAGATAGTTTCTTCATTTGGTATTTGCTGGGATAAATGTCGATAAATATTTTTCCATAACCTAATCAATCCTTCTCCCAGACGCAACTCCGTCGTTTGTTGACCATTTTCCGTCGTTTGTTGACGCGCCGAAAATGCAACCATTCCGATCCATTAATTTTATGCTGCCGGCAAATCAAAAGATCCTAATCCTTACACTCAATATTAAATAAACCATGAACAACATTATACAATTCGGTGAAAAAGTTGAAGGCTATGATATTCCGGTATTGAATGAACGGGAGATCAGGGCCGCCGCAGGAATTCTCTTTCTGGCCACCTATACTTCATTTATGTTTATCCTCTTTGATGGCAATTTTATAATGATCAAATATGTCATCCCTGTTTTCCTGCTCGACCTGCTGATACGGGTCTTCATCAATCCCAGGTTCTCGCCTATGCTGATCCTTGGACGTCTGATCGTCCGCAGGCAGACACCCGAATATGTGGGCGCCCCGCAGAAGCGTTTTGCGTGGAGCATCGGGATTATATTGTCTGCCACTATGTTTTACTTCCTGGTGATTGAAAATGCCTACAGTCCTATTACGGGTAGCGTATGCCTGATATGCCTGCTGTTCCTCTTCTTTGAGGCATCGTTTGGCATCTGTCTGGGTTGCCTGTTCTATTCTCTGTTCTTTAAAAAGAAAGTACAACATTGTCCCGGCGAAATATGTTATACTAACAACAGGCAGGCGATTCAGAAGGTATCAGTAGTACAGCTCGTTATATTAGGGTTACTCATTACCATTCTTTTTATGGCCCCACCATTTCTACAGGAGCAGTTCAGCAAGGCACCCCATGATCTGTTCAGATCCTCCAACACGGCTAAACACAGATAACAATGCTACAGTTCCCTTTGTTACGTGGAAGCGGATTGGAAGGCTACTTTTCTGTTTACCGCAACAATATTGTTGGTCAGCAGCAATTCTTCAAATCCCCCTTTGGAAGAAAACGAATCGTATACGCCGACTGGACTGCCAGCGGCCGCGCCTACGGACCTATTGAAAAATGTATCCGGCAGCAGGTACTTCCCTTTGTAGGTAATACGCATACCCACACTACTGTTACGGGCACCTTTATGTCTGATGCCTACGAAACAGCCAAAAGCATTATTAAGACGCATGTCAATGCCGGCAAGGATGATGCATTGCTCTTTTGCGGCAGTGGTATGACGAGCGCCGTCAACAAGCTGCAACGGATATCAGGGCTGAGGATACCGGAACGTGTTGCCGATTATATGCACCTCTCCTTTCGCCACGAAGTATTGAGGCCGGTTGTATTTGTAACACATATGGAGCACCACAGTAATCATCTCAGCTGGCTGGAAACTCATGCCACAGTAGAGATCATCGGATGCAACGAGCAGGGGAATGTGGATATGCAGCACTACCGCGCGCTGCTGGACCAGTATAAATATCATCCGGTGAAAATAGCTGCCGTAACAGCCTGCTCCAACGTTACCGGTATTCAGACACCTTATCATGAGATGGCGAAGCTCATTCATCGATACAACGGTCTATGCTTTGTGGACTTTGCCTGTTCCGCCCCCTACTGTCACATTAATATGCATCCGGGTGACGCTGATGCTCACCTGGATGCCATTTACTTCTCATCGCATAAGTTGCTAGGAGGTCCGGGTACGCCAGGCGTATTGATCTTTAATAAGGCGCTTTACAGGAATACCGTTCCCGATCATCCGGGAGGAGGCACTGTCCATTACAGTAACCCCTGGCAGGTGCGTGAATATATCACGGATATTGAACAACGTGAAGACGGCGGAACACCGCCCTTTCTGCAGGGAATAAAGGCCGCCATGTGTATCCGGCTGAAAGAAGAAATGGGGGTGACTAACATACTACAGCGGGAGGAGGCATTGCTGGCTATTATCTTCTCCAGGCTGTCTGCCATCCCTCAGGTGCAGGTGTTGGAGCCTGAGGTAACAAAGCGCCTGGGTGTTGTATCTTTTATAGTAACCGGCGTTCACTACAACCTGATTGTCAGGTTGCTCAACGATAAGTTTGGTATTCAGCTGAGAGGTGGATGCTCCTGTGCCGGCACATACGGACATCAGCTGCTCCATGTAGATAAGGCCTGGTCTTACGGGATACTGGATGCCATCCTTATCGGAGATCTGTCATGTAAGCCTGGCTGGGTGAGATTATCTATTCATCCGACGATGACCAATGACGAAATCAACTTCATCATGGATGCCATTGAAGTAACTATTGCTCATATAAAGGAATGGGGAAAGGATTATTACTATGACAAGCATTCCAATGAATACTACTTTACCGGGAGAGAAGTGCAGGACGATCAGCAGGTAATGAGTTGGTTTGATGCGAGCCGTTGGTAGTGCCTGCCACCAGCTTCAGAGAAAGGATGTCTCAAAACGGCATCCTTTCTTCGTTACAGGAGATAATACGTCAGGGCATGTAAGGCCGGTTACTGCAGGTAATGTTTTACAATTGCGGATAAAATTATAGAAAAACGGACCTTAATAGAAAGTATAATCGTAATTTACCTAACTTTATAACATGGCCCTGTTCAGAAATATAATTATCACTGTACTGGTTTGCTGTATCCTTAAAGATACGCTTACAGTGCCTTTGGTATTTCTGAACTTCAATCTCCAACAGGGCTATATTGCGAAGAACCTTTGCGTCAATCGTAACAAGCCTTCTCTTCATTGTAACGGGCATTGCTATCTAAACAAGCAACTTAAGAAAGCAACAGATCAGCAAAAGAAAAATGCCTCTTCTATCAATGAAAAGAATGAATCTCCGCTTTTTGTAGAGCCGGTAAGGCAACTCACCATTGCAGTTTCAGTAATCCGCATATCAAATTATGAGGCGCCGGCCAATGATGCCGCGACCTTCCCATCGCATGCCCTTAGCATCCTCAAGCCACCGGAAATTCCTGTTTGCTGCTAAGAATTTTTGCTATTAACATTAACGGACTGGAAACCATTGCCTGTACTGACAAACAGGTCAGGAAGCGTATAATCTTTATGATTATATCAGGTATTGTATTGCTACTCCGGCAACATGGCCGGAATAGTACGGGCGTTATTTTTTTGATGAAATATTAAAACTGCTTCCGCAAAGATGTATGCAAAAATATTTTGCACCATTGCGCTGAGCGGGTGGATGTTGTTTGTCTTTTCGCAAAGCAGAAAAGATACTGGCATTGGTAACCCGCAACTACTGGAGGAGGTGATTATCACTGCCGGTAAGAAGGAAGAAAAGCTTCTGTCTGCAGATATATCTGTTTCTTATCTGTCTTCGAAGAAAATACAGGAAACGCGTACCTGGGGCTTGTCGGGGCTTACCGGGGTAATACCCAATTATCAGTATGGTGATATTGGTGCAGGATACCAACAGGTGATCGCTCTTCGTGGAATCAGCGTATTCAGTGGCAATCCGTCTGTGGCAACGTACATAGATGGTGTCAATGCAATGAATATTACGGCAAACGGTATCCAGCTAATGGATGTTGAGAGGATTGAAGTGCTGCGTGGCCCACAGGGAACGCTCTATGGCCGTAATGCCATGGGAGGCGTGCTGAACATCATTACCAGGCAACCTGGCAATAACACCAGTGGATTTGCAGAGGTAAGCATAGGCAATAATGGCCTGCAACGATATGGTGCGGGTATAAAAACGCCGTTGCTGAAAGACAGGCTGTTCGTTGGTTTCTCCGGGCAGCTACAGGAGAAACATGGGTACTACAGGAATGACCTGTCTGGCAGCAAATTGCAGGGCACAGCAGCTGATGGCGTACGCATTGGCGATGAACGCTCCTTCTACGGCAATATTTTCCTGCGTTACCTGTCTGATAAACATTTTGACATTACGTTCAACATCAAAGGGCAGCTGGATGCTTCTCCGTTTGCAAGCGCTTATTTCCTTACAGTGCCTGATCCGCAGACGGCGATGGATGATCCTTTTGTGTTTCGCGTCAACAGGCTGGGTAAAAGTAAAAGGCAGTTACTGAATCAGTCGTTGTCTTTCAACTACCACTTGCCGCGGGTTAAAATATCGGGTACTACTGCATTTCAATATGTCGGTCTGTCGTATGACAATATTGACTTTATTGATCAATCGCCGCGTGACATTGGCTTTGCATCCAGCTTTCATAGCCGGCCTGGCGATGTCATCCCGCAACGGATCATCAGTCAGGAGTTCAGGGTTGCTTCCAGCGGCAGTGAAAGCCGGTTGCAATGGACTACGGGCGCATACCTGTTTATGCAGTTGAACGATCAGCGCACTGCCAGCACTTACCTGCGGGAAGCGGCGCCCCTTTTTGGCATTGCTGATTCGCTGGCTGAAAGTTATTTTCCCAGAACATCGGTATACCAGGCAGATGAGCGTAACACAGGCATTGCGTTCTTTGGTCAGGCTGACTATCATTTCAGTAACCGGTTGAAGCTTACGGCGGGATTGAGATATGATTATGAAAAAAGAACGGGGGATATTGTTGCATTCAGTATTGTCAAGAATACAGGCAGCGTATATACGTTACCGGAAAGCCACAAGGAGAAGGCGTTTACAGCCCTATCACCCAAAGTGGCAGTGAGTTATGAGATAAGTGCGCAACAACATATTTACCTCTCTTATACCCGGGGTTTCAGAGCCGGCGGACTTAATATGTTCACCACTTTATCTGGTGCAACGTCTTACGATCCGGAGTATTCTGACAATTATGAACTGGGATACAAACTTCTTTCCGCAGACAGGAAATGGTCTGTAGCAGCGGCAGCATTTTATATGAATTGGCGTGGCCTGCAGCTCTATTATAGCCCTGACGGCGTTTCTTCTGTTATCAGCAATCTGGGGCGCGTACGATCCATCGGTGCAGAACTGGAAATTACCGCTCTCCCGGTAAGGCGCCTCCAGTTGGATATGAGCCTGGGGGCTAACAACGCCAGATACGGAAACTTTACGCTGGATGGGCAGCATATTTCAGGCAAACGTACTATCATGGCACCTATTACTACGCTATATCTGGGAGCGCAGTATACAGTACCGCTGGCCAGGGGCATAAATGCCAGCATGCGGGGTGAATGGCGGAACACAGGCGATCAGTATTTCGATATTACCAATACGATCAGGCAGCCTTCTTACAGTCTTATCAGTATAAGAACGGGAATCAGCGCAGAAAATATGGAGCTGATGTGGTGGGTACAGAACCTGACGGATCAGCACTATATTGCTTACGCAACACCCTTTTCTTCTTTTTCTAAAAGCACGCTGCTGGGGAGTCCCAGGTCTTTTGGCGTAACCATTACAGGAAAATTCTGAGTACATTTCAAAGTCTCCTGTTTAACTACTTAAATCCAGATCCGGTGAAAAACATTTTTCTTCCCGTGGTATTGTCATGTTGTATGTTCGCGCAGTTGTCCTGTCAACATTCCTTCAACAATAAAAGCCATCCGGCGGCATCACATAATGAATTGATGAAGCGGATCATGAAGGCGCCTAAAATGAATATCAAAACGATAGGTATCCTCCTGTATGATGATTACTTTCCACTGGATGCCATGGGGCCGATGGCTGTACTATCAGAACTGATGGGTACCAGGGTATTCTTCGTAGGGCTGAAAAAAGGGTTAGTAAAGAATTACCAGATGCAGGTACAGGTAGATACCACCATTGCGGAAGTAGATCAGCTGGACATGCTGGTAATTCCGGGGGGATACACCAGTACCTATCTGTTGACGCAAGACACCACATTATTAAACTGGATAAGAAAGATTGACAGCAGGTCAAAAATTACAGCCAGTGTGTGCACAGGCGCATGGCTTCTTGGAGCAGCAGGTTTGTTAAAAGGGAAAAATGCAACGACCCACTGGTATTACAAAGCCCAGCATATATTGGAAGGTTATGGCGCTCATACGCAAAACAGAAGGTATGTCAGGGATGGTAAATACTGGACATCGGCGGGTGTTTCTGCAGGCATGGATATGAGTCTTGCCATCATCAAAGAAATACGGGGAGAGGAATATCTGCAGGCCGCTATGCTTGACCTGGAATACAATCCCAAGCCTCCTATAACCGGAGGACAGCCAACCAACTCGGATAAACAGATCGTGGATATGATGGTGACCATGTACGACATGGGGCTTCAACCTTTACTCGACAGCATAGAAAAGAAAAAAAGTTTATAGTCACCTAACATGCTACAGCAGCTAATTACAGCGACACAGGTATTTTAATTTCAGTCTGATGAGGTACACATGTAACATGAATGCAGTCACAGGATTTATTTTAGCAGTATTATCCATTTTTAACCACTATAAAACACCATTCTTCTCTTCGCGGAAACTGAAACAATTTGCGAGTCTTTTCTTTACACCAAGCCACATATGACCTATTAAAATTATCCAACCTATTTCCGTTGTACTATCAGCGTGCATGCTACAATAACCCGTAGTCTGCAGCGCATCAAAGTTTTTTTTTCTATGCAACTATGTCAAACGTTGCCGGATGTTGTGTTCCAACATGCCCGGTACAATGGCGATGCTGTTTCATTTATTTATGAAGCGCAAGCGCTCACCTGCAGTGAACTGAACCTTTATTCCAACAGAGTCGCCAACGGCTTGCTTGGCAATGATTGCCATGCCCAGGCGCGAATCGCGATATTGGCAAAGGACAGTGAATACACTTATGAAATATTTTTTGGCAGCACAAAAGCGAAAACGGTCGCCATTCCTATAAACTGGCGGTTGGCAACACAGGAACTTCTTTTCATTTTAAATGACAGCGAGTCTGTTGTATTATTTGTCGGAGAAGAGTTTATTCCTGTGATTGAACAGATCAGCGGGGAGTTGGAACGTCTGCGCAAGATTATTATCATTTCAGGTTCACATGCTACCTGGGAAACATATACATCATGGAGGGACCGACAGCTGGGAACTGCACCGGAACTGGAATACGGCTCCAACGATGTGGTGGTGCAAATGTACACCAGCGGTACAACTGGTCATCCCAAAGGCGTTCAGCTGGCTCATTACAGCTTTTTCCGGTTATTACAGGGCATGTCTGCACAGGGGGATCAATGGATGTCGTTGAACGCAGCAGATAATTTTTTACTGCCTTTGCCATCATTCCATATAGGCGGTCTCTGGTGGGCGATTCAGGGGTTTATTGCTGGCGGGCGATGTATCATAATGGACACGTTTGTTGCCTGGAAGGCATTGTCGTTGATACAAGAACACCGGATTTCCAAAATGGTGCTGGTACCAGCTATGATGCAACTGATGTTGTCAGAGCCTTCATTCGCGGCGGCTGACTTTTCTTCACTTCAGGGCTGTGTATATGGCGGATCGCCGATAGCACCGGAGCTGATGCACAAAGTAATGCGTGCATTTGGCTGCAGCTTTTATCAGATATATGGATTGACAGAAACGGGAAACATGGCAGTATGCCTACGTCCTGAAGACCATACACAGGAAGACAGCCATATCCTGAAAGCTGCGGGCAGGCCATTCCCGGGGGTCCATGTAAAGATCATAGACACGAAAGGGAATGTGCTTCCGGCAAATACGATTGGAGAGATCTGCATCAACTCCCCCTCCAATATGACGGGCTACTGGAAGCGGGAACAGGCTACCCGCGAAACACTGGTAGATGGGTATATACATACAGGAGATGCAGGATACCTGGATGAAGCAGGATATGTATATGTGTGTGACCGCATTAAAGACATGATTATTTGCGCGGGAGAAAATATCTACCCCGCTGAAATCGAAGCGGCGCTGTATGAACATGAAGCTATTGCAGAAGCAGCAGTGATAGGCGTTCCAGATGACCAATGGGGCGAAGTGGTAAAGGCGTTTGTTGTACTTCACCAAAACTCAGCAGTGAAACAAAGAGAACTCATCAACTTTCTGCGTACAAGGATTGCAGATTATAAATTACCCAGAAGCATCGCAGTAGTGGATTCGCTACCTAAAACTCCAAGCGGCAAACTACTCAAAAGGATTCTGAGAGCCCCTTTCTGGGAAGGAAGGGAAAGGCGCGTCAACTGATTGTCACAGGTTGCATCCGATAATATATATGCGCTGTTTCTATCACAGCGAATGGGAAAGGTATGCCCGGAAGCCACCGCAGACTGTACACGATAAAATAGCCTGTTCTTCTTTCACTCAAAAAGAATGGCAGAAAGCCTATTGCCACGGACCAAATCAACACATTTTTCAACATCACGTTAATATTTAACAATGGAAACAAAAAAAGCAATCTTCAATGACGCTCCAGCAGGAGAAATCGGTGCTGAAATTATTGGCCTTGACTTAAGAACATTACCGGCTGATGCACCAGAACTGGAGGAAATTCTTCAACTGATCTACCGCAACAAACTAATCGTTATCCGCGGACAATCACTCACTCCGGAAGAATATGTAGCGTTCACCAAAAAACTGGGAAGGCCGCAGATCTACTTCCAGACCAATTATCATCATCCGGAGCATCCGGAGATCTTTGTCTCTTCCAATGTACTGGAAGACAACAAAAAAATAGGCGTATCCGGTACGGGGCGCTACTGGCATACCGACTGCGCCTTTGAAGAAAAGCCGCTTTCCTTTACATCGTTGTTGCCTCAGATCTTCCCGAAATCAGTCAGGGAGACTTACTACATCGACATGAGCAAGGTATACAGGAATCTGCCTGCTGACCTGAAAGCTTATGTTGATAACACAAAGTCTGTACAGGATGCAAGGCTTCGTTATAAGGTACAGGAGTCTGACATAGACAAGTCCATCCTGGAAATCCTGGAACGTTTCGGCCAGGAAGCGCCTCCGGTGGAACACCCGACTGTTATCGAGCATCCGGTTACCCATGAGAAGATCCTCTATATAAACAGTGGCTTTACCACTAAACTGGTTGGATTAACCCATGAGGAAAATGAAACGGTACTGAGGGCGTTGTTTGATTTCGTGGAAAAAGAAGAGAATATCCACACGCACAGCTGGGAAGAAGGCGACCTGCTTATCTGGGATAACCGCTTCCTGATACATAAAGCCTCTTCTGTTCCAAAAGGAGAAATGAGCAAAAGCTACCGGATAGGCATATACGATAATCATCCTTTTTATGTTGGGCTTGAAAAATAATACTTATGTCTACAGAAAATATCATCCCGAAACCGGAACCGGTAATTATTGAAGGCAGTTTTCTGAACAGGATACTGATTCCTTACCGCGATCATTGCCGTTATCTGAAGGAAGCATTCTTCCTTTATGAGCCGGAACGCGGCGCCGAAGGCCTTACCCTCACCGGCAACTGTGCCATTGATGAATCCTGTTACATTGATGATACAGGTCATTTCAACGCAGTTGAATTCAACATCTGTTATAACCAGATGGCCTATACGTTTCTTGGCCATACTATCAGGTATGGGCTTATTCCTGAGCTGGCAGCATACGACCTTCCGCTTTTCTTTGAGAAGCAGTTGTCGCATGTGCTGATCTCCAGGCTCTCATCCAGGTATGCCAGTCAGCTGAATCCCCGCTCATTCAAGGGTACATTCGGTATCAGTTCCGCTACCGTAAAATCTAAGTGCATCTTTATCAATACCTGGTGTTCTTTTAGTGATGAGCATAGCGGGAAGTCAGATGGCGAGATTACGCTCGCTGTCCTCCATCCGTAGCAGGCCAGGTTTTTATGCGTGCGTTGCATTGGAAAGTCCGGACCATTCTCAGATCTGTGGTTGAGTGGGCGGGGCTTTCCAAACAATGCACGGTTACTTGTTCAATATAAATCAACATGACAGAGACCAATATCTCCTTCATACTTCATCAAAGCGTTCCTGAAAAAAGGGAAGCGCTGTTAAGCGGCCATGTACGCCGGTTACTCGCCGGCTTTCTGGAGATAGACTCTCCCGAAGAGATCTCTGAAACGGAAGTATTCGCAGAACTAGGCACCGGATCATTACAGGCAATAGAGTTTAAATCCTTACTGGAATCGGACCTTGGATGTAAGCTGAGGACAAGTTTGTTGTTCGATTACCCGCGGCTTGACTTGCTGGTGCACTATCTGCTGCATGAAGTGTTGCTGCCTGGTGTTCAGACAACAGCAGCTGTAATGCCTTCATTGGAGGAGCAATCTGTACAGTCCGTCTCAGCGGGCATTGCTGTTATAGGTATGGAGGGGGTATTTCCCGGAGCTGCCAATGCCGACGCTCTATGGGATAAAGTAGTATCTGGCACTTTCAATTCATTTTCACTTCCGGAAGAACAGACAGGGTATCACTATGGCAGACTTGAACCGCCTTTTTACTCATCTCACCTGGATCTCATTGGAATAACTGCCGGGGCTTTTGCAGTGATGGATCTACATCAACAGCTGTTATACAAATTGCTCGCTGATGCTATGGTACGTTACGGGCTTACGCTTCAAGATCTTACTGCAAGAAAAACCGGCGTATTCATCGCCGCACAGCAGCTATACAATGATGAAGAGCAGGCGGCATGCGGGTTCCGTTTTGATCCGGATGCCGCATACCAGGTGCCGTTACCCAATAAAATATCTTTCCGGCTGAACCTGCAAGGTCCGAGCGAAGTGGTCAACACCTTTTGCACAAGCGTATATGTGGCACTTCACCGTGGTATACAAAGCATTCTTGCCGGAGAATGCGATCAGGCCGTCATTGGTGGCATTAACCTCATCTCCGCCAAAGAGTTCAATTATGCGGCGCAGGCAGGGCTATACGATGGTCTGCTAAGCGCCGATAATCATACCCGCAGTTTCAGCGGCGATGCAAACGGATTCGTACGGAGCGAAGGCGCTGGTGTTATTATTATTAAGTCCGCTGCACGGGCAGAAGAAGATAACAACCACATACTTGCGTTTATCAGGGGCAGCTTTGTGCATCATGGCGGTAAAGGCTATTCACTGGAAGCGCCCAATGTCAAAGGTATCCGTGATACTATCAGTGCCTGCTACAGTAAGGCGCAGGTGGATGCTGGCACCATCGATTATATTGAAGCACATGGTATTGCCAATCACCTCGCTGATGCACTTGAGCTGGAGGCCATCAGCGATTCATATCATCTGCTGAGTTCTGACGTTTCCAGGAAATGGCATATCAGCAGTGTCAAACCCACTGTAGGTCACCCGGAGATTGCAGCGGGTATGGCATCTGTTATCAAAGCGCTGCAAGCGATAGCGCACCGCATTATTCCTGGTATTGCAGGTCTTGACACGGTGAATACAGAAATAGGTGAGCGTCATTTTCTGATTTTACGAAAAGATCCGTCTCCCTGGCCCAACGGTATTCATCCAAGAAGGATGGCGCTGAACAGCTATGCTATTGGTGGCGTGAACGCGCATGTTATCCTGGAAGAATATAAAAGGGAATGGCAGGATGCGTTGCCATCCGTTACTGAAAAAAATACAGCGCAGACACCGGCGGCTCAACCGGTGGCTCTGACAGCACAACAGGAAGATCTGGTAAGTAACATTATGCAGGAGGTATTTCATATGGAGCTGTCGCAGGTAGACAGATCCCTGTCTCCTGTTCATTACGGTTTCGATTCCATAAAGATGGTGCAGCTGGTAAGACGGATCAATGAGGCAATGGGCATCCACGTCAGAATAGGACAGGTACTGGGCGTCGATAGCTTTAATGCCTTCCTGCAGCTGCTGGCCCGTGAAGAGGGAGAACAGCAGCCGGTTATAGTGTCTCCGGTAACAGCGTCATCAGGAAGCCCTGCCCGTTATCCCGCATCTGAAGTACAGAAAGGATTATGGTATATCAACCAGACATCTCCCGAATCCACCAGCTTCAATGTGCCCATGCTGTTCAGTATGAAAGTCCCACTGCAGGAGGCTTGTCTGTTACAGGCATTTGAGCGGGTCTTACTGCAATATCCTGCGCTCAGGGCGAACTTTATCCAGGAGGAAGAAACGGAAGAAATCGTACAGGAGACAATGCCGGTTGAGAATTATCTCAGGATACATCACCAGCGGGTCCTGAAAGAGCAGACAACAACGGATGTATGCTTCTCATTACTGCGGCAGCCATTTAACCTGGGAACAGACCCGCTGATACGGCTGTATGTTATCTCCACAGATGATACAGCGGATGTGCATGTGCTCTTCATTGTTCACCATATTGTGATTGACGGCATCTCAGCGATAACGTTCACCCGCTCCTTCTGGAATGCCTACAGGCAGGCAATTACGGGCCAGCCGGTCCATACAACAGCGCAGGATCTTGCTTTCAGGGACTTTATTGAATGGGAAAAGCATTATCTGAACGGACGACAGGCGGATGATGATTTTATCTGGTGGAAAGCATACCTGGCAGATATTTCTCCAACTATCAACCTCCCCTATGACCGACTGCCACTGCCGGGGCTCCCATCATCAGGGATGGGTTGCGAGCATCTTTCGTTGCAAGGGCACCGGTTACAGGCATTCAAAGGAATAGCAGCCACACTCAATGTAAACCTGTCTGTTCTGCTGCTGGCTATCTTCAAAGTATTTCTGTACAAAATTACACTGGACGAAGATATTGCCGTTACAACACCTGTGGAAGGCAGACCCAAGCCATCCCACGAGAACAGCGTAGGATGCTATATCAACCTGGTGGTTACCCGCAGCTATATAAATGCTGAGAAGCACTTTGATACATTAGTAAAGGAAATCCGGAAACAGTTCAACGATGGCATGGACCACGGCTTCTACCCTTTCTCCAAACTATTGCCGGTACTCGGACTAACAAGTCCGCGGGAGACACCACTGCCGGTTTCCTTTACTTACCAGAACATATTCGATGGGCTGATCGATCATGCTACCCTCCTGCAAGAGATTGAAATGGTGTATGACGTTTACCAGGAAACGGAGGACAACTATACCTTCGAGGTATACGACCTGAGAACGGAGCTGCAACTGAAACTGAAGTACAAGCGTACCCTCTTCGATGACACCACCATAAAACGGCATGCAGATTACTTTAACCGCCTCCTTGATGCGATTATGGCTAATCATGCCAGACAGATAAAGGAGTATCATATACTTCCTGATGATGAAAAGGAAATGCTGTTGAAGGCTTTCAATAATACCACAGCCATCTACCCGGAAGATAAATGTATACATGAACTGGTCGCTCATCAGGCTTCTGTTACTCCAGATAATGTTGCGCTTATTTTCGATGGCGTTGCACTTACTTACAGAGAGATGGACACCCAAAGCAGGCAATTGGCGCATTACCTGCAACAGCAGGGCGTAACGGCTGATACTTTGGTGGCAGTATGTATTGAGCGGTCGCCGCAAATGATTATTGCGCTTTTAGGGATACTGTATGCAGGAGGCGCCTACCTGCCTTTAGACGCGTCCAATACAACTGCGGATGGCAGGATCATGCATATACTGAAAGAAGGCGATGTACAGCTACTGCTTACTTCTCCGTCAATAGCAGGGAAGCTGGAAAGGATAGCCGATGAAACAGGTACCCGCCTGATCACAGTGAATGAAATACTACAGGAGGCGAAACCCGCCATGCCGCTCTTTCAAACGGCTGTGCGCCCTCATCACCTGGCCTATGTTATTTATACCTCCGGAAGTACCGGTAAGCCAAAGGGAGTAATGATTTCTCACGGGGCGCTTGTGAACCTCTCCCTACATATGATCAGGCAATATGAGATAACAGCGGGGGACCGTATACTTCAATTTGCTTCCTTGAGCTTTGACATGTCGGTGGAAGAGATCTTCCCCTATCTGATATGCGGAGCCGCTGTGGTAATCAGGCGCGACGAGGATCTACAGGCCGACTATTTCCATCGTACAGTAACAGAAAACAAAGTATCCATTGTCAATATACCCCCTCTGTATTTTAACGTCATTCGTGAACTGAGTGCCGATCAGCAGCAGACATTATTCACCTGTGTCAGACTCATTGCCTTCGGCGGGGAAGCTATACAGGAAGCTGTTCTGAAATCAGCGCAACTGACAGGTGTGCGGATATATAACGCCTACGGGCCTACGGAATACACTGTAAATGCCGCCATTGCGGAACTCACCGGAGCGCGGGAAATTACCATCGGGGTACCTGTCAGCAATACGCAGTTTTATGTGCTGGGAAAGGATATGAACCTGTTACCTGCCGGCCTACCCGGAGAGCTGTATATTGCCGGTTATGGCCTTGCTGATGGTTACCTTGGCCAACCGGAGCTGACGGCAGAGAAATTTATATCCAACCCATTCGGGAAAGGTAAACTGTACAGGACAGGCGATGTTGTACGCTGGCGGCCTGATGGTCAGGTAGCTTACATCGGGAGGTCCGACAACCAGATAAAGATGAGGGGGTTCCGGATAGAACCGGGGGAAATAGAGAATCTGCTGACCTCGCACGAGCATGTTGCGCAGGCTGCCGTTATTGTAAGATCGTATCCGCAAGGGAATAAGCTGATTGCCTATTACGTATCGGCAGCGGCGGTGAAAGAAAATCTGCTGCGTGCGTTTCTGCAGCAACAATTACCCGACTACATGATTCCTGCCGCCTTTATTCCGGTAGACGAATTGCCGCTGACTGCCAACGGTAAGGTGAACAGGAAGCTATTGCAATCCTGGAAGGCTGATATTATCAGGCAGGCTGATTATATGGCTCCGCGTACCGAACTCGAAGCTGCGCTGGTCAGAATCTGGGAAGAGATATTGAACATCAGGCCCATCGGGATATACGATAATTTCTTTGAACTGGGGGGGCATTCACTCTCTTCCATACAGATGATAGGAAAAACGATGGCCCGGTTCAGGCATATCGAGATCCAGGTGAATGATATTATCCGGTACCCCAGTATTGAAGCATTGTGCAGGTATATTCTCAGTCGCCCTAAAGATGAAAATGACCTGGAGCCTAATCCGTACATTGTAAAACTTCGTCCGGGTGGTAATGACGGCGAGCTCTCCTTTATTATACCGGGTATGCCGGGACTCGCAGATGGCTACTATGATCTGGCCACTCACCTGCCTGGTGAAGAGCCTGTCTACGGGTTACAGATGAAAGGATTCATGGGAGAAGAGCCGCTTGACTCCGTGGAAGAGATGGCCATTCATAACATCGCACTGATCAACAGCACAGCACCTGGTAACAAAGCCATCAATATATACACGCATAGCTACGGCGGAGCGGTGGTATATGAAATGTTGCGCCAGATCAGGGGATCAATGATAAAGATTAACCGGGTTGTATTGATCGATTGTTCTACCACCATTGCATTGAACAGTATCACCAAAGACAGTGTACATCTTTTCTGTGATGCGATAGTAGCCTATTTCGGTATCAAGCCACAGCCTTTCTATAAGCAGCTCAACGACGTATTTTTTAAACCGAAACGCCAATGGAAAGAGCTGATCGTGAAGTTGATTTATGAGAGTGAGATGCGCGCCAATAAAAACATCTTTATGAATCTGATGAAATTCATGGACCGGTCCATCTCTGTTGATTATGCGATGAGCGAGAAATTGCCCTACGCTGTTACTATTATCGAAGCCAATAAGAAATCTTATTTAATGCCTAATGCAAGACCTTGGGATGACTATTTTGAGCATACACGTATCATTCATTCTGACGGGGATCATCTGACAATCATCCATGCACCCTATTCCTTTGATTGGATCAGGCAGTTGTAAACTCTATAAAGCCGCATAAATCCTGTGATTTATGCGGCTTCACCTATAGTGCTTGCACATGGTGTGCCTGTAGTCCTTTAGGGCCCATTGTGATCTCAAATGATACCCGCTGCCCTTCATAGAGGATGCGGTAGCCATGCCCCACTATCTGACTGTGGTGCACAAAAACATCCGGTCCGCCATCATCACGTGAAATGAAGCCGTAGCCCTTATCTGCGTTATACCATTTAACCGTGCCTGTATATACAGCATGCTTACCCTGTGGATCTTGCACGGCTTTGCCAAGCGGAGTTTTTATACTCAGCGCATTTGAAGGATGAGCCATTAACATCGCTGCAGCCATAATACTCAGCATGAAAATATACTTTTTCATATATCGAATTTTCGAGGGTGAGTAAAACGTATACCAGGATTTACGAGTATTACAGCACTTTAGTTTTGGCGGGCTCCACCCGCAGGGGCTTCATAGTTTATCAGGCTGGCTAACGACTCTTCAACCAACGATTGATCTTTGTCTGTAATTCTATTGAAGATTCTGGCAGCATAATGGCTTTATAAAAAACGGGGCTGATGCTATCATTCAGCCGTTTTACAAACAGCCCCGGCATTAGTTGCTGCCGGTATACCGCCTCTGTTTCATCGGTGAACATGACATCGGCTATGCTGTCTTTCAGCAGACCAAATACCTGTTGATTATCTTCATTAATGATGATAGTTGCCTGCCGGATATGTTCCCTTGCAAATTTCTCGTTTGTTCCACCCCTGTTCTCAATAATTCTGACGCCCTTTACATCTATGTGTTGCAGATCAGTAAATTTTGCGCTATCGCCTGTTCTCATAAGGGCTACCTTTCGATCTTCAATGATATGATCTGAAAACAGGAAATGTTTTTGTCTTTCGGTGTTGACAGAGATACCGCCTATAGCTATATCAAATTTACCAGCAGACAGATCTGCCTGGAGTGTTGGCCAGCTTGTTTTTATGAACACAACATTCCGGTGAAGATACTTTCCTAATACAATGGCCAGGTCAATGTCCCGTCCGCTGAATTTTTTTGTGGCCGTATCGTAAGAAGTTAAGGGGGGATAATCACCGGGAGTACCTACATACAATACGTTTCCCTGCGCCACCTGATTTGGCCCTTTACAGCTTAATAACATGCCTGTCTGCAAGAAGAGAAGATGAATAACTATCAGCCACTGCTTTCTCATATTAAATTTCTTTGCAGAAAAATAACCAATCAGCAGGAAGAAAAAAAAGTTATTTGCCAATGAAAAGAGGTCCTCAACATGAGGGATGCACTTTTCATTGGCTTGTTGTACGGTCAGTCTAAGTCTTACGGACATTGGTACTGCTGGCAGGGAGCTGTGGGTCCGGGGCTGGTGATATCTATACAAACAGTGATCTGTACCGTGGCTGGTTCACAGGATCTGGTTACAACACCGGCGCCGCCATTGAGCAGCTGCAGATTGCGGATAGTAAGGTCTGCGATGGTTGTTTTACCGAGCAGTAGTTTTTGGTGCAATTGGATGTTTTTCTTTTTCATAAGTGAGGCTTATTTAGATTAACAAAAGACGTACAGGTAACTGAATTTAAACAAAACCAGTTAGCCAGCCCAATGGATTAGCGGCAACCCGCTACTATGCCGGGGGTTGCCGGACCGCCAAGTTTTCCAGTCCGGGAAAATAAAAATCCGCTCCGGCGGGCCGGAGCGGATACCTGTTATATTCAGATCATCTCAGAATGCGGATGTAATACTATGGTTGTTTGTCAATTGCCGACAAGTTACCGGGCTGGTCTTAATATAACCATTGTGCGGCAATCTTGTCAAAGTTTGATAATACAGTTGCACCGCTATTGCACTGACCTGCATTCATCAGAGAATTTGCGTCAGTAATAGGTGTGCCGGGGATCTGCATACCACCGGTTTGGTTTGTATGCATGATGGAAATGTTATGCCCAATTTCATGCGTAATAGTACGCTGACGTTGTGCAAAGCTGTTAGGAGTAATATATGATTTGTTGATCTGGATCAGGTTACCAGCTTTACCACCGGAAGGGAAAGTACCCTGGCCGCAGATACCTGCGCCAAGATTGGTATCCTTGATTAATATGTCATAGGATGAACCGGTAACTATGGTGATGTGTAAAGCAATGGCGCCCCCGATGGTATTCCACTGGTTAATGGCGGAATTGATTTCAGGCATCATTGAGGTCATGCTGGGATCTACTTTAATACGAATATTCAGAGCATTGGCAGCGGTCAGTTTGCTACCTGTCCATTGCTGCTCTACAGTAGCTTTACCACCAGGAACTTCCATATCTTTAGGGAAGCGGATATCCTCGTCAACGATATATGCATCGCCGTTATCAACGATGTTGTTCTGAGAAAATCCCAGACTCTGAATGTAAGTGAGCACTTTGTCTGCATTATCCTTTTTTTCAGGAGCTACAGGTGCATCAGCGCTTTTGCTACATGAAGCCAAAAGTAGTGCTGACAGTACAATGGAAGCGAGTGATTTAAGGTTCTTCTTCATTGGTAATTTGATTTTGGGTGATTGTGGATAACGATCAGAATATACAGGATAACATGTACAGTAGCGGAGATATTGCTATTTCGCTTCACTACTGATATATTTTTAAGTTTAAAACCAGTTGCTCTCACATATATATCTTATATGCTCCGGTGGGTTTGATTCATATAGAATCCAATAGCAGCACAGCTCTCCGTGGAGAAAGAGCATGCGTGATATTTCCATTAGCTGATAAGATCAAGTGCTACAAGTATTGTTAACATTAATATGGACTTATAAATTTATTTTGTCGTATGCGCTCAATCGGATTTTCAGTATTCTTAATGTTCTTATGGAGTGAACTTTTCTTTTGTGTACAGATTTTGGTCTACTGTTGCAATAATACAATAAGCTATTCAAAAATAAATTTTTTTGAATGAAAAAGTATAGATATTATCTGGTAACCTAACCAATACGGATATACTGCGCATGAATAGCACCACCAGGCGACGTGAAAATAAAAATCCGCTCCTGCTTACCGGAGCGGATACCTGTTATATTCCGATCATTTCATAATGTGGATATTAATACTATGGTCGCTAGTCTTTTGCAACCAAGTTACCGGATAATGGCCATAAGATTTCTTAATATAACCACTGTGCGGCTACTTTGTCAAAGTTTGATAATACGGTAGCGCCACTACCGCACTGACCTGCATTCATAATAGAAAGAGGATCACTAGGAGGTGTGCCCATGATCAGCAGACCACCGGTTTGATTTGTGTGCATAATGGAAATGTTATGCCCAATTTCATGCGTAATAGTACGCTGACGCTGTGCAAAACTGTTACCAGCAATGTATGATTTGTTGATCTGGATAAGATTACCAGCTTTACCACCGGAGGGGAAAGTGCCCTGACCACAGATACCTGCACCAAGATTGGTATCCTTGATTAATATGTCATAGGATGTACCGGTAACTATAGTGATATGTAAAGCTATTGCCCCCCCGATAGTGTTCCATTGGTTAATGGCAGAATTTATTTCTGGCATCATGGAAGTCATGCTGGGGTCTACCTTAATGCGAATATTCAGCGCGTTGGCAGCAGTCAGTTTGCTACCTGTCCACCGCTGTTCTGCAGTAGGTTTACCAACAGGAACCTCCATGTCTTTAGGGAAGCGGATGTCCTCATCAACGATATATGCATCGCCGTTATCAACGATGTTGTTCTGAGAAAATCCCAGACTCTGAATGTAAGTGAGCACTTTGTCTGCATTATCCTTTTTTTCAGGAGCTACAGGTGCATCAGCGCTTTTGCTGCATGAAGCCAAAAGTAATGCTGACAGTACAATAGAAGTGAGTGTTTTAAGGTTCTTTTTCATTGGTAATTTGATTTTGGTAATTATAGACAACGATCAGAATATACAGGATAACATGCGTGATATTCCCATCAATTGACAGGATCAGGTGCTATAAGTTGTTGGCATTCAGTGGACTTATAAATTATTTTGTCGTACGCGTTCGATCGGATTTTCGCTATTATTAAGGCTCTTAGGCAGTGTACTTTTCTTTCGTGTACAGAATTGGGTCTATTGATGCAATAATACAATAAGCTATTCAAAGAAAAATTTTTTGAATGAAAAAGTATAAATATTATTTGGCGTCACTGCGCATGAATAGCACTGATAGCTGTTAGTTATTATTAGCAAGCTGCTTATGCGCAGGGAAAATAAAAATCCGCTCCGGCAAGCCGGAGCGGATACCTGTTATATTCCGATCATTTCATAGTGGATATAATACTGTGGTTGCTTGTCTTTTGCAGACAAGTTACCGGATGGTGGTCATGACAGTTCTTAATATAACCACCGTGCGGCTATCTTGTCATAGTTTGATAATACAGTTGCACCGCTATTGCACTGCCCTCCATTCATCAAAGAATTTGCGTCAGTAGCAGGTGTGCCGGGGATCAGCGAACCACCGGCCTGGTTTGTGTGCGTGAATGAAATGTTATGCCCCATTTCATGCGTAATAGTGCGCTGACGTTGTGCAAAACTGTTACCAGCAATATGTGCTTTGTGGATTTGGATGAGATTACCAGCCTTACCACCAGAAGGGTAAGTACCCCGTCCGCAGGTAGTTGCACCAAGATCGGCATCCTTGATTAATATGTCATAGGATGAACCGGTAACTACACTGAAGTGTAAAGCTATATCACCGCCAATGTTGTTCCACTGGTTAACAGCAGAATTGATTTCAGGCATCATTGAAGTCATGCTGGGATCTACCTTGATACGAATATTCAAAGCGTTGGCAGCAGACACTTTGTTTCCTGTCCATTTTTGCTCTGTAGAAGGTTTACCCTCAGGAACTTCCATATCTTTAGGAAAGCGGATATCGTTGTCAACGATATATGCGTCACCGTTATCAACGATGCTGCTCTGGGAAAAGCCCAGGTTCTGAATGAAAGTGAGCACTTTCTCTGCATTATCCTTTTTTTCAGGAGCAGCAGGTGCATCCGCACTTTTGCCGCATGAAGCCAAAAGTAGTGCAGACAATACAATAGAGGCGAATGTTTGAAGATACTTCTTCATAGATAATTTGATTTTGGTAATTGTAAATGACAATCGGAATATACAGGATGACATGTCCAATAGTGGAAATATGGCTATTTCGCTTCACTACTGAGATACTTTAAAGTCTAAAGCTGGTTGCTATCGCATGTACATCTTATGTGCTCCGGTGGATTTTACGTATGTGGAATCCAATAACAGTGCAACTTTCCATTCACGAAGCAAGTGCGTTATGACGGTTCTTAATATAACCACCGTGCGGCTATCTTATCATAGTCTGATAATACAGTAACACCAACACCGCACTCATGTCCATTCATAAGTGAACTTGCCTCAGTAACGGGTGTGCCGGGAATCAGCTGGCCGCCGGCCTCATTTGTATGTGTGAAGGAAATGGTATGCCCCATTTCATGCGTGATAGTACGCTGACGATGTGCAAAATCGTAACCAGCAATATGTGCTTTGTGGATCTGGATGAGATTACCAGCTTTACCACCGGAAGGGTAAGCACCCAAGCCGCAGGTTGTACCCAGATCACTATCCTTGATTAATATGTCATAGGGTGAACCTGTCACTATGCTGAAGTGTAAAGCTATGTCCCCCCCGATGTTGTTCCACTGGTTGATGGCTGAATTGATTTCAGGCATCATAGAAGCCATACTGGGATCTACTTTGATGCGTATATTCATAGCATTAGCAGCAGTCAGTTTGTTACCTATCCATTTTTGCTCAGTGGAAGGTTTGCCCTCAGGGACTTCCATATCTTTAGGAAAGCAGATATCTTCGTCAACGATATATGCGTTACCGTTATCAACGATGCTGTTCTGGGAAAATCCTAGACTATGAATGAAAGTGAGCACCTTGTCTGCATTATCCTTTTTTTCAGGAGTTGCAGGTGCATCCATACTTTTGCCGCATGAAGCCAAAAGTAGTGCTGACAGTACAATAGAAGCGAGTGTTTGAAGATTCTTCTTCATTGATAGTTTGATTTTGGTAATTGTAAATAACAATCGGAATATACAGGATGACATGTACAGTAGCGGAAATATCGCTATTTCGCTTCACTACTGAGATATTTTAAAGTTTAAAGCTGATTGCTATCCCATGTGCTGCGGTGGATTTTATTGGTTTGGAATCCAATAACGGCGCAACTCTCCATTCACAAGGAATGCGTGTGACATACTTATCAGCCGATAAGACTAAATGCCATAGGCATTGTTCACATTAACATAGATTTACAAGATTAATTTGCTACACGTGCTCGATCAGATTTTCATTGTTATTTAGGCTCTCAGTGCGTGGACACTTCGTTTATGTTTAGATTTCAGTCTGCTGTTACAATATTACAATAAGCTATTCAAAAAAAAGAATTTTTTAGAATAAAAAAGTACAAATATTATTTGAAGTACTAACGAATGCACGTATTGCTGCGTATGAATACCACTATGCGTTATGGATCAGGAGTCAGTAAAAAAACAGGCTTATATGCGGGGGGCCGGAAAACTAAAAATCCGCTCCGGAAAGCCGGAGCGGATACCTGTTATTCCGATCAATTCATAATGTGGATATAATACTATGGTTGCTTGTCATTTGCCGACAAGTTACCCGACGACAGTTTTTAATACAACCACCGTGCAGCTATCTTATCATAGTTTGATAATACAGTAGCACCAACACCGCATTCACCTCCATTCATAAGAGAATTTGCATCCGTACCAGGTGTGCCAGGGATCAGCGAACCGCCGGGTTGATTTGTGTGCGTGAAGGAAATGTTATGCCCCATTTCATGTGTAATCGTACGTTGACGTTCTGCAAAGCTGTTACCAGCAATTCGTGCTTTGTTGATCTGGATGAGATTACCAGCGTTGCCACCGGAAGGGTAAGTACCCAGGCCACACGTTGTACCCAGATCACTATCCTTGATTAATATGTCATATGAATCATCGTCAACTATGCTAAAATATAGATCTATATCGCCCCCGATGTTGTTCCACTGATTAACAGCAGAATTGATTTCAGACATCATCGAAGTCATGCTGGGATCTACTTTGATACGAATATTCGAAGCGTTGGCAGCAGACACTTTGTTCCCTGTCCATTTTTGCTCTGTGGTAGGTTTGCCTGCAGGAACTTCCATATTTTTAGGAAAGCGAATATCCTCATCGACGATATATGCATCACCGTTATCAACGATGCTGCTCCGGGAAAAGCCCAGATGCTGAATGAAAGTGAGCACTTTCTCTGCATTATCCTTTTTTTCAGGAGCTACAGGTGCATCCGTACTTTTGCCGCATGAAGCCAAAAGTACTACAGACAGTACAATAGAAGCGAGTGTTTGGAGGTTCTTCTTCATTGATAATTTGATTTTGGTAATTGTAAATAACAATCGGAATATACAGGATGACATGCACAGTAGCGGAAATATTGCTATTTCGCTTCACTACTGATATATTTTAAAGTTTAAGGCTGATTACTATCGCTGTACATCTTATGTGCGCTGGTGGATTTTATTGGTTTGGAATCCAATAACGGTGCAACTCTTTATTCACAAGGAACGGGTGCGACATGCTTATCAGCCGATAAGACTAAATACTATAGGGAATGTTCACATTAACATAGATTTACAAGATTGTTTTGCTGTACGTGCTCGATCAGATTTTCATTATTCTTAAGGGCTCTCAGTGCGTGGACACTTTGTTTATGTTTAGATCTCAGTCTGCTGCTACAATATTACAATAAGCTATTCAAAAAAAGAATTTTTTTGAATTAAAAAGTAAAAGTATTATCTGATATGTACTACTGTACGTGATAGCATTGCTCAGGCGTTCCTAGCTAATCTTCCTCTGATTAAGCATTGCCAGGAAAGCAGCTCGATAAGTTTCCCCGATAGGGAGATCCACTCCGTTAATCCGGAGCATGTTCTTCATCACGGTATCAATCTGCGTGATGGCTACGAGATACGATTTATGGATACGAATGAACCTGTCTTTGGGTAGTATTTCTTCCATACGTTTCATGCTTTGTAATGTCAGGGTTTTGCTGTTGCGCGTGTGTATGGCGATGTACTCCCGCAGGCTTTCTATATAGGTGATGTCCGGTATGTTTATCTTTACTGTTTTGTAATCTGCCTTTACAAAAATTACGTTGTCAGATGGATTGGGTTCTTCTTTAGCTGTTGGTTTCTCCACCGTTTCTTGCGTATGGAATTTATTTACTGCTTTCAGAAATCGTTCGAAGCGCACGGGTTTCAGCAGGTAGTCGGTAACATCCAGGTCAAACCCTTCTACGGCGTATTCAGCATATGCCGTGATGATGATGGTTTTTATGTCCAGCTGCAGGCTTTTCAACAGTTGTAACCCATTGATGTCGGGCATCTGAATATCCAGGAACAGCAGGTGGACGGGATGCTGCTTCATAAACAGCAACGCATCCATGGCGCCGGCGAATGAGCCCTTTAATTCGAGGAAAGGTACTTTTCCGATATAGGCTTCTACCAGCTGTCTTGCCAGTGGTTCATCATCGACTATTATGCAGGAGAATCTATTCATTCTTTTTTTTTAATTGTACGTAGAGGTTCACTTCGAAATGATCCTGCTGCCTGTTGATATATAGCGATTGCCTCTTCCCGTAAAGGAGTTCCAGCCGGCGCGTCACGTTCTTAATTCCGATGCCTCCCGGCCGTGTATCATGTCCGTTTCCTTTATCGGTTCTGTTGCGCAGATAAAAATGTATACCATTTTTCTCCATGTGCAGCCATATCTTCACCGGATCTTCCCGATCATTCACTACACCGTGTTTGAAAACATTCTCTACGAAGGGTACCAGTATCAGGGGGGCGATCATCATCTCTGTCACCTCTCCTGTTACTTCGAAAGTTACGGCAAATTTACCGGTTACCCTCAGCGCATGCAGGCTGATCATCTCCCTGATATGCGCCACTTCCTTCTCCAGCGGTACTTCCGTGCTGCTGCTGTCGTATAGCATATAGCGCATGATCTCTGACAACAGCATTACCGCTTCCGGGGCCTGCGGCGACTGTGTATAGGTAAGGGAATAAATGTTATTGAGTGTATTGAATAAAAAATGAGGATTGATTTGTGATTTAAGAAAATCGAGTTCTGCTTTCAGTTTTTCGTTCTCCCAGGATTTTCTTTCTGCTTCGCTCCTTAACCATCTTTTCAAAATATAGTAGCATCCGCTGAACACCAGGAAGAACCCGGTCACAAATAGCGACGTAAAAAAGGCCGACAGCAGGCGTATTTGTGCGCGGGTACCGAGCAAATAGCTGATACCATTACTGAGAAGCGCATCCAGTGCAAAGACGAGTATGTAGGATAACAACAGCAGCCAGATCTTCTTTCGTTTCATGAGCCGCGGCAGTAAGACCAGGAGATTAACATAAAACCAGCCGATCTGCATAATAAAATAGATCACTGCATAAATGTTGGTTTTCCTGCTAAAGTCAGAAAAGTAGATCATCATGCCTACTGGCATCATCCAGAATAAAAAATGCAGGACAAACGGCAGGTACTTCTTCATATTATAAAAATAGGGATAAAAACATCAGGCGTACCATTGCTAATCAACAACCGCCGGCATTTCTCTACAAACAGGCATTTTTTCTCAACGAACCGGCTAGCAGCGTCTGACACAGTGTTGATCAGGACATTATTCCTGTTGATTGAATTGATTTGAAGAACCAACCGGGCAAGAACACCTTGCACTAAAATTGTTTAAAATGGTGATACATACAGACCGGTTGTCTTTCAGTTATCAGCGCCATTCCGTACTGCAGAATGTTTCCCTGCAGGTACCCAAAGGCAGTATCTATGGCTTCCTGGGAGCCAATGGCGCAGGCAAGACCACTATGATAAGGTTGCTGCTTGGCCTGCTCCCACATGAGAAAAGCAGCATCCACCTTTTTGGTCACACACTGCACACCAACAGGCTGGGGATACTTTCCCGCATCGGGGCGTTGATAGAGACGCCTTCCTTGTACCTGCACCTGAGCGGGATGGATAACGTTTACAATGTTGCTATGCTGCGTAATCTGCCCCGGAAAGAGGCCAGACGTACCCTATTGCTGTCGGGTCTTTCAGAGAAAGACGCCGCCAAAAGAGCAGGCGAATACTCCCTGGGTATGAAACAAAGACTGGGGCTGGCCATCGCATTGCTTGGCAACCCGGAGTTACTGATACTCGATGAACCGGTTAACGGGCTTGATCCCAACGGGATCACCACCAAGAGTAAAAATAGAAACTCTTAAGTAATTAAAGCCTTGTAGAATCAATATCTACAAGGCTTTTCTGTTTTTATCGGTAAAGTTTTGTACATAGAAGTAAAGATAGGAAAGTGAGCATCACGGTTAGCATTTAAATCACTATATTGTGCTAACCACTACTGGCCTGAAGTGCTTATCTGTATTGTGTTTGACTAATGTTAAGTGATGTCAGGATAAGTGAAGTTGAAACAAAATTAGTTAACTTAAAACAGGTGTTTTATGAGGAAAGGTCATTTAAGTTTTTCTATTTTACTCTGGCTGAACCGAAGCCGCCGCAAAAACAACAAACCCGCCATCTATCTCCGCCTGACTGTAGGCAACAAA
>NZ_DATLKJ010000081.1:0-10654 GCF_035538455.1 Chitinophaga sp. | reverse complement strand
CTGACCGAAGAAAAAGGATATGAAGTGCATTCGGTGATTGTGAACACCGGCGGTTTTTCTGATGAAGAATTGCAGGAAATCGAGCGACGAGCTTATAACCTGGGCGTTAAGAGTCATAAGACGGTTAACGCGATTCGTTCTTACTATGACGGCGTTATTAAATACCTCATTTTCGGAAATGTACTGAAGAACAATACTTATCCGTTGAGTGTGAGCGCAGAGCGTATGAGCCAGGCGCTGGCGATTGCAGAATATGTGCAGGAAGTGGGCGCTGACGCTGTGGCGCACGGCAGCACTGGCGCGGGTAACGACCAGGTACGTTTCGACATGGTGTTCCATATCATGATTCCGGGTGTTGAGATCATCACCCCTATCCGTGATATGAGACTGAGCAGGGAACAAGAGATTTCTTACCTGCAGTCCAAAGGAGTAGAGATGAACTTTGACAAAGCGATGTACTCCATCAACAAAGGTATCTGGGGAACATCTGTAGGCGGAAAGGAAACCCTGACTTCCAATGGTATGCTGCCTGAAGAGGCTTGGCCTACGCAACTTACCAGGCAGGGTGAGGAGCAGGTGAAACTTGTATTTGAAAAAGGAGAGCTGAAAGGTGTGAACGACAAACAGTTTGCTCATCCGTCTGAAGCTATACAATATTTACAGACACTGGCGGGCCCTTATGCCATTGGCCGCGACATACATGTGGGAGACACCATCATCGGTATCAAAGGCCGTGTAGGCTTTGAAGCTGCAGCTCCGATGGTGATCCTCAAAGCACATCACGCACTCGAAAAACATGTGCTCACCAAATGGCAGCTGACCTGGAAAGACCAGCTGGCACAGTTCTATGGTAACTGGATGCACGAAGGCCAGATCATGGATCCGGTAATGCGCGACATTGAAGCCTTCCTGCAACACACCCAGGAAAATGTTACCGGCGAAGTGTTTGTAACCCTGATGCCTTATCGGTTCCAGGTTACCGGTATTCAGTCGCCCTACGACCTGATGAGCAGCAAGTTCGGCAAGTACGGTGAAATGAACAGTGGCTGGAGTGGAGAAGATGTAAGAGGTTTCAGCAAAATATTCGGTAACCAGACTATGATCTGGCACCAGGTGAAAAATTCCATCTAAATCATTATAACATGGCGAATGATAAAAGGATAAGAGCAGGAATCGTAGGCGGGGCGGGCTACACAGGCGGCGAGATGATCAGGCTGCTGCTGAATCACCCGGATGTAACCATTTCGTTTGTGCATAGCCGTAGTAATGCAGGCAATCCGTTGTATGCTGTACATGCTGATTTGCTGGGAGAGACGGAGCTCACCTTTGCCGGCGAACTGAATGATGATATAGATGTGATGTTCCTCTGCCTTGGGCATGGCGAATCCAGGAAGTTCCTGGAAGCCAATACGGTGGCGCCGCAAGTGAAAGTGATTGACCTGAGCCAGGACTTTCGTTTAGGCGAATCCGTTAATGGCCGGGAGTTTGTATACGGGCTGCCTGAACTGCAGCGTGATACTATCCGGACAGCGCAGAATATTGCCAATCCGGGTTGCTTTGCTACCGGTATACAATTGGGATTGCTGCCGCTGGCAAAGGCCGGGTTGCTGAAAGAAGTGCACACCACCGGTATTACCGGTTCCACCGGCGCCGGACAGAGCTTGCAAGCTACTTCTCACTTCACCTGGAGAGCTAATAATATATCTACTTATAAAGTGCTTACCCATCAGCACCTGAAGGAAATCCGACGAAGCCTGCAGCTGTTGCAGCCGGGCTACGGCGGCGATGTGAACTTTGTTCCGGTGCGCGGTGATTTCCCAAGAGGTATCTGGGTAACGTCGTACCAGCAGAGTGATCTGTCGCTGGATGCCGCTGTACAGCTGTATAAAGCGTATTATGCCGGGCATCCGTTCACACACGTGAGCGAGAAACAGATTGACCTTAAACAGGTGGTGAATACCAACAAATGTCTGATACAACTGGAGAAAGTGAATGATAAACTCGTGATCCACTCCATAGAAGACAACCTGCTGAAAGGCGCTTCCGGGCAGGCTGTTCAGAACATGAACCTGATCTGCGGACTGGATGAAACGGCCGGACTTAAACTGAAGTCCATCGTATTCTGATTGTTTTCATCATTCAACATCTAACGACAACATGAAACTTTTCGACGTTTATCCTGTAAACGATATTATTATAGACAAGGCTTCCGGTTCCAATGTATGGGACGACAAGGGCACACAATACCTGGATCTGTATGGTGGTCATGCCGTGATTTCTATAGGTCACACACATCCGCATTATGTGAAGCGTCTTACAGACCAGCTGCATAAAGTAGGCTTCTATTCCAACTCTGTGAAGATGCCGTTGCAGGAAGAGCTGGCAGCTCTGCTGGGCAAGGTTTCCGGCAAGGAAGATTACCAGCTGTTTCTGTGTAACTCCGGTGCCGAGGCCAATGAGAACGCGCTGAAACTCGCGTCTTTCCACAACGGTAAGAAGAAGATCCTCGCATTTAAGAAATCTTTTCACGGTCGTACTTCACTAGCGGTAGCTGCTACTGACAATCCGAAGATTGTGGCGCCTGTAAATGAAACTGACAACGTAACCTTCCTGCCCTGGGAAGACGAAGCTGCACTGGAAGCGGCTTTCAAACAGTATGAAGTATCCTCTGTTATCATAGAAGGCATACAGGGTGTTGGCGGTATCAATGTAGCCAGCGAATCATTCCTGCGTAAGATCAGATCTTTGTGCGATGCCCACAATGCCGTGTTCATTGCAGATTCTGTACAGTGCGGATATGGCCGTAGCGGTAAGTTCTATTCACATGATTTTGCCGGCGTGAATGCAGACATCTATACTATGGCGAAAGGTATGGGTAATGGATTCCCGATAGGCGCCATCACCATTGCTCCATCCATTAAACCTTCCTATGGTATGCTGGGCACCACTTTCGGTGGCAACCACCTGGCCTGCGCAGCAGCGCTGGCAGTGCTGGAAGTGATACAGCAGGAGCAACTGATAGACAACGCAGCCAATGTGGGTAACTACCTCATGGAAGAGCTGCGCAAGTTTGATCAGGTGAAAGAAGTGAGAGGCCGCGGATTGATGATCGGTATCGATATGCCCGAAGAGCTTGTGCATGTCAGAAAAAATTTACTGGGCAAGCATAGGATATTCACCGGTGAAGCAAAACCGAATGTGATTCGTCTGCTGCCATCTCTGGCACTCACCAAAGCGCATGCAGACCAGTTTTTAGAGGCTTTCAGAACAGAGGTAAAATAAATATATTTTGATATTTTTTTATTTTGGTATTTAGCTATTTAAAATGCAGCGGAGATCAATATTTGTTGTTTAGTATTAAATAGCTAAATACCAAAATAAAAAAATACGGAGATAACAAAACCGTATTAATGAAGCAATTTATTTCTACAGCAGATGTGCCCAGTGTCCCGCGGTTGGTGGACATTGCCCTGAACTACAAGAAGGATCCATTCAGGGACCAGGAATTAGGAAAGAACAAGACAGTGGGAATGATATTCCTGAACCCCAGCTTGCGAACACGTTTGAGCACGCAGGTAGCGGCAAAGAACCTGGGAATGGAAGCCGTGGTGTTTAATATTGATAAAGAGGGCTGGCAGCTGGAAATGAACGATGGCGTGGTGATGAACGGCAACACTTCCGAACATGTGAAGGAAGCCGCAGCAGTAATGGGACAGTATTTCGATATACTCGCGATCCGTACCTTTCCAGGGCTGAAGAATAAAGAAGAAGATTACACGGAGAAATATATCAATCAGTTTATTAAATATGCCGGTGTACCGGTAGTAAGCCTGGAAAGCGCTACCCTGCATCCTTTGCAGAGCCTCACAGATGCGGTTACCATCAAGGAAAACTGGCAGCAGAGCCGCAAACCGAAGGTGGTGATGACTTGGGCGCCGCATGTAAAAGCATTGCCACAGGCTGTTCCCAACTCTTTTGCACAGTGGATGAATGCGTGGGGCGAAGTGGACTTTGTGATCACACATCCGGAAGGCTATGAGCTGGATGAGCAATTCTCCGGCAATGCTACTATAGAATATAACCAGGATAAAGCCTTGCAGGATGCCGACTTTGTGTATGTGAAGAATTGGTCTTCCTATAAAGATTATGGTAAGATCACCTGCACTGACGAAAGCTGGATGATCACCAACGATAAGCTCAAAAACGCACCCAATGCCAAAGTGATGCATTGCCTGCCTGTGAGAAGGAATGTGGTGATTGCAGATGAAGTGCTGGACGGCCCGCAGTCGATCGTGATACAGGAGGCCGGCAACCGCGTATGGGCGGCGCAGGCGGTATTGAGCGAAATACTGAAAACATCAAGATGATAGACCTGTTTATTATAAAAGTAGGCGGAAACGTTATTGACAATCCGGAATTGCTGCAATCTTTCATCGGGAAGTTTGCAGCCATTCCCGGTAAAAAGATCCTGATACATGGCGGGGGGAAAATAGCCACGCGTATCGGCGATAAGCTGGGCATTGTGTCAAATTATGTTGATGGCAGGCGCATTACGGATGCAGATACCATTGACGTGGTGACAATGGTGTACGGAGGACTGGTAAACAAGCAGCTCGTAGCAAAGTTGCAGGCCGCGGGATGTAATGCCATCGGCCTTACCGGGGCTGACGCCAATATCATTCCGGCTACCAAACGCCCTGTGAAGGAAATTGATTATGGTTTTGTAGGAGATATAAAACCGGAAGCGTTGCAGACAGCTCCGCTGCAATCTTTACTGGAAGGGGGGATTACGCCTGTCTTTGCACCGCTCACTCACGACGGGAAGGGACAAATGCTCAACACTAATGCAGATACCATTGCATCGTCATTGGCCATTGCATTGTCTGCCTTCTACCAGGTAAGACTGATCTACTGTTTCGAGAAGAAAGGTGTGCTGCGTGATCCTGCTGATGACAGCGCTGTGATCAATCTCATCAACAAAGACATTTACCAGCAGCTGCTGGAAGACAAAGTACTCTCTGACGGCATTCTGCCTAAGTTGCAGAATGCGTTCGGAGCTATCGGCAATGGTGTGAAAGAAGTGCTGATAGGGCATGCGGAAGATGTATTGAGTAATACAACAGATCAGGTGTCGGGCACTTTAATATGCTAACCTATGTGGAACGAGAAACTATACGATGTGGCCGTGGCCTTGCTGAAGCAGATGATTGCCACTCCTTCCCTCAGTCGTGAGGAAGAAGGCACAGCTCAGCTGATCAGTGAATTTCTGACAGCCATGGATATATCACATGAACGGCATCTCAACAATATCTGGGCGATCAACAAGCATTATGATCCGTCTAAACCTAATATCCTCCTCAATTCCCATCACGATACCGTAAAGCCTAACCCGCAGTATACCCGCGATCCTTTCAGTCCTGATGTAGTGGATGGCAAGCTGTATGGTTTGGGTAGTAACGATGCGGGCGGTTGCCTGGTAAGTCTGATTGCTACTTTCCTGCATTTTTATCATCGTACTGATCTGGCTTACAACCTGATTGTTGCACCTACAGCGGAAGAAGAAATCAGCGGTGTTAACGGTGTGGAGAGTATTCTGGACAAACTGCCGGGGATTGATTTTGCGATCGTGGGGGAGCCTACGCAGACGCAGCTGGCTGTTGCTGAAAAGGGGTTGATGGTGCTGGATTGTGTTAGTACTGGCCGGGCAGGCCATGCGGCGCGGGAGGAAGGAGAAAATGCCTTATACAAGGCGCTACCCGACCTGGAGTGGTTTAAGAACTATCGTTTCCCGAAAGTATCGGAAACGCTAGGCCCGGTGAAGATGAGCGTAACGTCTATCAGCACGTCTAATAAAGCGCATAATGTAGTGCCTGCAGATTGCAGTTTTGTGGTGGATGTACGCGCAACAGATCAATATACGCTGGAAGAGTTGCTGGAGACTATCCGCGCAAATGTGAGCTGTGATGTGAAGCCGCGCTCCATGCGGATGCGGCCGTCGTTCATTCCGCTGGATCATCCGTTTGTACAGGCGGGTATTGCTGCCGGCAAAACATGGTATGGTTCCCCCACCACATCCGATCAGGCGCTGATTCCGGCCACATCTGTGAAGATGGGTCCCGGCGATTCCGCCAGATCGCACACTGCGGACGAATACATTTATCTCGAAGAGATCAGGGCGGGTATCGATAGTTATATTAATTTGCTGGAAACGATCATGTAAGATGAATTTCCTGCCGACACTGGAAAACAAACGAGTGATGCTGCAACCATTGCAGGCGGACCATGCGGATGTGTTGCTGCCCATTGCATTGCAGCCATCCTTATGGGAAGTGGGGCTTAACCGTATCTCTTCGCGCAGCGATCTTGAAAGATATATCCGGATAGCACTCACTGAGAGAAATGAGCAGACCTGTATTCCGTTTGTGATATACGATAAAGAACAACACCGAATTGCCGGCAGCACCCGGTTTTCGGGCATTACGCAGGTGCATAAACGTTGTGAGATCGGCCATACCTGGATAGATCCTGTGTTGCAGGGATCGGGACTGAATAAGGCCATTAAGTATGCGATGCTGCAGCATGCTTTTGAAGTGATGGAGCTGAACAGGATAGAGTTCAAGACTGACGAACTGAACATGCAATCACGTCGCGCGATACTCAGCATCGGCTGTACCGAAGAAGGTATCCTGAGGCATCATATGATCACGACCACCGGCAGGATACGCAACACTGTATATTTCAGTATGCTGAAAGAAGAGTGGCCGGATATAAAGCAACGCATTTTTCGTAAATACGATTTTTAATATTGAGCTATGAAGTTGTGGCAAAAAGATAAAGCATCACTGGATGCGGTTGAAAAATTCACCGTAGGCAAAGACCGCGAAATGGACGCCTACCTGGCGCCTTTCGATGTGCTGGGATCTATGGCACATATCACTATGCTGCAAAGCATCGGCCTGCTGGAAGCGGAAGAGCTGACTGTACTGAAGAAAGAACTGAAGCATATCTACCAGGAGATACAGGACGGAAAGTTTGCGCTGGAAGATGATGTGGAGGATATTCACTCGCAGGTAGAGCTGTTGCTGACACGCCGCCTGGGAGAAGTAGGGAAGAAGATACACAGCGGCCGTTCCCGCAACGACCAGGTACTGGTGGATCTTAAACTATTCCTGCGTCATGAGCTGGAAACGGTGGTGACATCTGTGAAGACACTGTTCGAGCTGCTGCAACGTAAAAGCGAAGAATATAAAAATCATCTGCTGCCTGGCTATACACATCTTCAGATCGCGATGCCTTCTTCTTTCGGGTTGTGGTTTGGCGCTTATGCAGAGAGCCTGGTGGATGATCTCACCATGTTACAGGGTGCTTACCGTGTAGTAAACAAGAATCCGCTTGGCTCTGCAGCCGGTTATGGTTCTTCGTTCCCCCTTGACCGTGAGATGACTACCTCATTGCTGGGCTTTGATACATTGAATTACAATGTAGTGTATGCGCAGATGGGGAGGGGCAAAACAGAAAAGATCGTGGCGTTTGCGCTGGCTGGCATTGCAGCTACCATTGCCAAAATGGCTATGGATGCCTGCCTGTTCATGAACCAGAACTTTGGCTTTGTCAGTTTCCCTGATGAGTTGACGACCGGTTCCAGCATTATGCCGCACAAAAAGAACCCTGATGTATGGGAACTGATACGCTCACACGGTAATAAACTGCAGGCGTTGCCCAATGAGATAGCCATGATGATCACCAACCTGCCTTCCGGCTACCACCGTGATCTTCAGTTGCTGAAGGAAAACCTCTTCCCGGCTTTCCACACATTGAAAGACTGCATCGATATGAGTTGCCTGATGCTGGAAAACATCCGCATCAAAGACAATATCCTCGATGATGAAAAATACCAGTACCTGTTCAGCGTGGAAGTAGTGAATAACCTGGTATTGAAGGGCATACCTTTCCGCGAGGCGTACAAGCAGGTAGGACTTGATATAGAGAAAGGAACCTTCTCTCCTGCAAAGGAAGTATCGCATACACATGCAGGCAGTATCGGCAATTTATGTACAGCGCAGATTGCCCGGCAGATGGAGATGGTACTGGAAGGTTTCCCTTTTGAAGCGGTGGATAAGGCATTACAGCAACTGATCAACAATTGACTATCTTAATATTTAATGAAAAACGGCGGATCTGAATGATCCGCCGTTTTTCATTAATATCAGCATACATCAGTTAAAGGACATAGATGTGTGCAGGCTCTAAACTTATACTGCTTTGCGGGAGCCCTTTTAGAACCCTACCGTAAGCCCAACAAAGAAGTTGAAGCCAGCCATCGGATAATAGTAAGTATCATAGGCCACTTTGTTCGTTTTCAGGTTGTAGGAGCTGTAGGCGCTGCCATTGGGCTCATACAGGGTGTTGAATATATTGTTCAGCAGCAGCTGTACGCCCAGTTCGCGGAAT
The DNA here is from genome assembly GCF_035538455.1 of Chitinophaga sp. Taxonomy (GTDB): domain Bacteria; phylum Bacteroidota; class Bacteroidia; order Chitinophagales; family Chitinophagaceae; genus Chitinophaga. The sequence continues at coordinate 2,203 of NZ_DATLKJ010000081.1, read as the reverse complement.
AACGGTTGCGGTACCAGGTAGTTGAAACGCAGGTTGCTGGTAAAGTATGGGTCCAGACTTGCTTCTTTACCGGAGGTGTTATCGAGGTACTGACGACTTACATACCGGCCCATAAGATCTACAGTAAGACCTTTCAGCGGACGGGCAGTTAAGGTATACCCACCTACAAAAGAAGGAGAGAAGGAGATATCTGTTTTGCTGTACACTTGTGTGTGTGCTACGCTGTTGGAATCGTAGGTAACGGCGTTATAATCCAGCACTTTGTTCTGACTGAAAGCCGCGTTAGCGGCGATGCCGAAGCGGGCGCCAAGTTTTACGCTGCCACTTACTTCAATACCGGCGCGGTAGCTTTTGGGAATGTTGGTACGCACGTAGGCTCCCACATCGTTCAGCATACCAGTTTGTACCAGCTGATTTTTATAGCTCATGTAATATAGATTGGCCTGAACGGAAGCGATGCTGTTGCTCCATGCATAGCCGGCTTCGATGTCGCGCAGTGTTTCATGTTCAGGCTGGGCGGCGCCGTAGTTGGATTCAAAATCTACGCGGTTGGGTTCTTTGTTGCCAATTGCGATGGATGCAAACACGCGGCTGGCAGAATTGATGAAGTAAGTGACACCTGCCTTGGGATTAAAGAAATTGTATTTCATGTGTGGCATGTAAGCGGGGGCCGCTTCAAATCCGTCCATGTTGTAGATCACGTTGCGGTATTGCAGGTCTGCAAATAACTGCAGCGATGAAGTGATCTTATATTCTCCTTTCCAGTAGATGTTAAAGTCATTCTTTTCGGCGGGGTACCTATAATATTCGTGATCTTTATTGACGCCTGCTTTTGCCCAGATAACCTGACCGAAGTGATCGCCTTCGTAGCGGTTCCAGCCGCCGCCCAGGCTCCAGTTGAATACGGGGCCGGTGCGGTTTACAGAGAAGATGCCGCCATAGAAATAGTTGCTGAGCCAGAGCTGGCGTACGAGGTCGGTGCTGTCGATCTTACCGCCGCCGGCTTCGTACGGAGGCAGGCCATAGTCGGCCAGCGCCTGTTTCTTTTTGTATTGTTCGTAGTAGCCGCGGCCGCGTGTGAGGTGCATGGCTACGTTGAAGTTGAGGTGCGGGTTGATCTCCTGGTTAAAGAACAGCTGGTAGTGGTCCTGCTGGTAGTTGTCGGTTTCATTGTTGTATGCCGAATCTGAGGTGATCAGGCCCGCGGAGTTGTAGGTACGGTGGCTGAGCAGAAAATCTTTAGGGACGCCGTTCCAGGCCTGGTAGGTTTTCTCTTTGCCGGAGAAGACGTTGAGGCGGATGGCTGTTTTTTTGGAAATGTAGGCGGCTGAAGTATAGAATGAGCGCAGGTCGGAGGTGGCGCGGTCTATGTAGCCCTCTGAAGATATTTTAGATAACCGGGCATCGATGGTGAAGTGGTTGTTGATCAGGCCGGACCCGGCTTTCACAGTATGTTTCCAGCTGTTGAAAGAACCGAAGCTGCTGCTGACTTCGCCGTAGGCTTTTTCATTGAATTCGTTGGTGCTGAGGTTGAGCGTGGCGCCAAAGGCACTGCCGCCGTTGGTGGAGGTACCCACACCGCGTTGCAGCTGTATGCTGTTTACGGAGGAGGCGAAGTCGGGCATGTTCACAAAGAAGGTACCCTGGGATTCCGCATCGTTGATGGGAATACCATTCACGGTTACGTTGATGCGGGTGATGTCTGAGCCGCGCACGCGCATATTCGTATATCCGATACCGTTACCAGCATCGGAGTTGGCTACTACGCCGGGTTGCTGGTTCATCAGCATGGGGAGGTCCTGGCCCAGATTTTCCTTTTTAATATCTTCTTTGGTGACGGTGCTGCTGGTGAACGGCGCATTTTTGCCGGCGCGCAGGCTGCTGATTTCTACCGGTTTTACAAAGAGGCCGGTTTCTTCCAGCGCGATATCTGTCTGCTGCCGGCCGTTGGCGGCAGTGATCGTGATCGAGTATGTTTTATAACCGAGGTAGCTGGCCTGAAGGGTATATGCGCCTTTGCGTGGCAGCGGAATACTATAATGACCTTTGCGATCTGTTTGTGCACCTGACTGATTAATGGTTATGGTTACACCTTCCAGCGGTTGTCCGCTGGTTTTGCCGGTAACTGTTCCACTTACCAGCGACTGTGCGTGTAGTGAGCCTGCAACGGCAAGCAGCACCAGCAACATTAGTTGTTTCATGT
>NZ_DATLKJ010000080.1:0-8429 GCF_035538455.1 Chitinophaga sp. | reverse complement strand
CGGGCGCAGGTTTTCAGCCAAAATGATGTTAGTGATGAAACTGACTTTCCTGTTACTGACAACCGCTTTTATGAATGTGAGTGCAGCGGGATATGCACAACTGATCACATGGTCGGGACGCAACGTTCCGGTGGAGAAGGTGTTTTCTGCTATCCGCCGCCAGTCGGGCTACACGGTCGTGGCCAGCCGGGAAGTGCTGGAGAAGGCGACGCCTGTTACATTGAATGTAACGAATGCATCTGTCAGCGATTTCCTTGACCTGGCGCTGAAAGGCCAGCCTCTGAAATATGTGATAGAGAACAGGTCTGTGTTCATCTTTCCTAAACCTGTTACAGCAAGTGCCAATGTCTCCGTTGCTGCGGAGCAGCCGCCGGCAGACATCCGGGGGAGAGTAACTGATGAAACGGGTAATCCTTTGCCGGGCGTATCCGTGCGCGTGAAGGGGACATCACAGGGAGCCACTACCACTGCGGATGGCAGTTATACCTTGCATATCCAGCAGGCCGGCGCTATTGTGCTACGGTTTTCTTACCTGGGCATGCAGCCGCAGGAAGTGCCTGTGAATGGCAGCGCGACTGTCAATGTTGTGATGAAGTCTGTTATTGAACAACAAACAGAAGTGATTGTGGTGGGATATGGAACCAGGAAGCGCAGCGACGTTACCGGTTCCATTGCGTCTGTACCTAAAGAGCGGCTGAAGAACCAGCCTGTGAGTAATGTATTGCAGGCTATACAGGGCTCTGCTGCCGGTGTGAATATCGTTAGTAATTCCAGTCGCCCTGGTAGTTCTCCGGCGTTTTACCTGCGAGGTCTTAAATCCATTACGGCCAGCAATGCACCGCTGATAGTGATGGATGGTATTCCTTTCAGCGGTAGTTATAACGACATCAATCCGAACGATGTAGCGTCCATTGATATATTGAAGGACGTTTCCGCCTCTGCGATATATGGCGCCAGGGGTGCGAACGGAGTTATTATGATTACCACCAAAAGGGGAAAGACGGGAAAGCCGGTGGTTTCCTATAATGGTTATGCGGGGCCTGAGTTCCAGACCAACGTGATGAAGCCGATGAATGGTGAACAATACCGTACTAAAAACCATTGGTACAATATACAGGCAGGACGCCCCACTGCGCCGGATCTGCCTTATCTTTCAGAGCAACAGAACTTTGCAAATGGCGTGAAGGAAGTGGACTGGCAGAAGGAGATCCGCCAGCAGGGTTATATCCATAGCCATGAGCTGAGTGTGTCCGGCGGTTCTGAAAATGTGAAATATTATATCTCCGGTACTTATCTCAAACAAGGCGGCACGATCAAAGGATACCAGTTCAACAGATCGAGCATCCGGGCGAATGTTGACGCAAACGTATCTCCCTGGCTGAGCACCGGCGTCAATCTATTCCTGGTGAACAATAACGAAGACGGCGGAAGGGCCACTCTCTTTGACGCCAACTCTATCAGCCCTTACGGTACCTTATACAACAGTAAGGGTGATTATGAAGTGTATCCTATCTTCCCGCAGACGTTGTACACCAGCCCGCTGCTTGGCCTGTACAATCCTGCTGTCAACAGGAAGAAGAATATGACTGCCAGCGGTTATGCACAGGTTACACCTGATTTCCTGAAAGGTCTTAAATACCGTGTGAATGCTTCTTATTCATTCAGACCTAACCGCACCGGTGATTACTACGGCAGGAAAATGGGCGATATGCTTGGCACTGCGCAGGTATACAATGAAGAGAACAAGCAGTGGATCGTAGAAAATATCCTCAGCTATGCCAGGACCTGGAAGAAGCATGGGCTGGATTTTACAGCGCTGTACAGCGCGCAGCGCGATGAGCAGTTTACCTCCCTGCTTACGGCCAATACTTTTGTAAATGACAATCTCGACTATAACAACCTGAAAGCTGCACAGGTACAGAAAACAGAATCTTCGTATTCTTCCAGTTCGTTGTTGTCGCAGATGTTCAGGGTGAACTATACTTACGACAGCCGCTATCTGTTCACCGCTACTGTGCGCCGTGATGGCTTCTCCGGCTTTGGTCGTGACAACAAGTATGGTGTATTTCCATCTATTGCCGCCGGCTGGAATGTCCATAATGAGCGATTCATGGCACGTGTTCCGGTGGTGTCGCAACTGAAGCTGAGGGCTTCTTATGGTCGCTCCGGTAACCAGGCAGTAGGTGCGTATCAGACACTTACACGTATGAACACGGAGCAGTACATCTATGATGGTGTAACGGCCGTAGGTGTAATTCCTGATATGCTGGGTAATGCCAACCTCAAATGGGAGACTACTTCGGGCCTGAATATAGGTATCGATTTCGCTTTGTGGAACAACCGGCTGAGTGGTAGCATCGAGGGGTATGGTACCAATACCTTTGACCTGTTGCTGAGAAGAAGAATACCCGGTATCACAGGCTATACCAGTATCTTCGATAATATAGGCAAAACCGCCAACAAGGGTATCGAGATGCTGCTGAACAGCCGGAACATCCAGCAGGAGCATTTCACCTGGCAGACATCCTTTAATATCTCTTTCAACAAAAACAAAGTGGTATCACTTTACGGAGATAACAAAGATGATATAGGCAACAACCTTTTCATTGGCAAACCTTTGCTGGGTATCTATGATTATACCATGACCGGTATATGGCAGGAAGGCGAGGACGCGAAGATAGATCCAGGTGCAAAGCCGGGCTATATTAAGTTTGCGGACATTGACAACAGTGGAAAGATAGATGCCGCAGACCGTTCCTACCTCGGCACACAGCTGCCGAAGTATATTGCAGGACTGACCAATACATTCACGTACAAAAACTTCACGCTGAATATTTTTGTACAGAACGTACATGGTTCACTGCGTTCCAACAATATTCTGGATAACCGGGACCAGGCCGGTACGATCAACCTGCCTGCAGCTATTCCTTACTGGACATCTGAAAACAAGATCAATAGCAACCCTTCATTGTTTTACACCAATCCCAAGGGATATAAATATGCGCAGGATGCTTCTTTCGTTCGTATTAAGGACGTGACATTGAGTTATGCATTCGACAAAAAGATGTTGCAGCGGTATAAGATTTCCAACCTGCTGGTGTACATCAGCGGCCGTAACCTGGCCACTTTCACGAAGTGGCAGGGCTGGGACCCTGAAACGGCGCCGTCTTCCATCACTTCCAGTTCAGCCAGGCTGAACAACGGACAGGGCGCAGGGCAGCAAAGTCCGGACTTCTATCCGCTTACTGCCACATTGGTTCTTGGTGTGAATATCAGTCTCTGATCATAAAAAATTCTGAAATGAAAAACATCGCATATATAGGTAAAGTAATGTTGACGGGAATGCTGCTGATGGGTAGTTATTCCTGTAGCAAAAGTTTTCTGGATGAGCAGCTGAAATCATCCTACAGTCCGGATAATACACTTGTAGATGAATTGGGTTTTGAATCTGCCAGTACGGGGATGTTGAGTATCTTCCGTAATGATTACGGCAACACGCAGGGGTTGCTGGCTACTTTTTATACCGGTACAGATATGGCTATTGTGGGTCAGCCTAATGCTGTGCAGGCGCCGTTTGAGGATTACAGGAACCTCAATTCACAGAACGCTGCGGTATCGCTTATCTGGACCTGGTGTTATAAGCTCATCAATGCGGCTAACATGATCATTGCGGCAGCAGATGATTCCAAGACCCAGCTTACGGCGCCGCAACGCGCCTTCTATAAAGCAGAAGCCAGTTTCTTCCGGGCTTATGCTTACAATCATTTGTCGTTGATGTTTGGCGGCGTGCCGGTGATTACGGCGCCGGTAGTGGCTCCGCGTACTGATTACACGCGGGCTACCGAAGAAGAGGTGGTGAAGCTTATTGTAAGCGATCTCACTTTTGCGGAGGCTAACCTGCCGGACCCTGCTACAGCGAAGAAGCAGGGACGGATTACAAAGTTTGTGGCATCGCAGCTGCTGGCAGAAGCGTTGCTGCGTGCAGGGAAGCCCGCAGACGCGGAAGCGGCGGCGAGGAGAATTACCGACAGTAAGTTCTACAGCCTGATTACTGCAAGATATGGCGTCAAGGTATCATTGCCCGGAGATCCTTTTGCCGATATGTTTACCTATGGCAATATGCGCCGTAGTCAGGGAAATACAGAAGCTATCTGGGTGATTGAACAGCAGTATAATACGCCGGGAGGCGGCGCATCCTTCGATCAGCGCCGACGCGAATGGGGCCCGTTCTATGCTAATGTAACAGGTATGAAAGTGGCGGATTCGCTTGGCGGCCGCGGCATTGGCAGGATCAGACCTACTAACTGGTGGACATATGAACTGTATGAGCAGCAGGATATGCGGAATTCTTCCTACAACATCCGCCGTAAATACTGGTATAACGATCCCGCCTCTACGAAATTCGGGCAGCCGGTAGCGGTGAGTGGATTTGATACGATACAGAATATCTTTGCACATACTACCAAGTGGTACGAGTTTCAGGCGCAGGACCCGCAAGGGGCCAGCTCATTCAAGGACAGGATACAGATGCGGTTAGGCGAAACTTATCTGTTACTGGCTGAAGCACAGCTGTTGCAGGGTAAACAGGCCGAAGCTGCCGCGAGTATCAATGTTATTCGTCAGCGTGCGAAAGCCACGCTGGTACAACCTTCTGAAGTGACGATAGATTACATCCTTGATGAAAGGGCCCGGGAGTTGACCGCAGAGGAGTTGCGGAGGCTTACGCTTATCAGAACCAGGAAGCTGGTAGAACGTGTACGGAAGTACAATCCGAAGGTGGCGCCCACCATCAGCGATTTCAATCTCCGGTTGCCGATTCCGCAGTCTGAGATAGATGTGAATAAAGATGCTGTTCTTACACAGAACGAAGGGTATCAGCAATAAGTTGTCAGCAGTCAGCCATTGGTTAATGGCTGACTGTTAAACTCTTTTTTAACTCATGAAAAGACTCTCGATTTTTAGCGTCCTGTTGCTGCTGTTGCTGAAGGCTTACAGCCAGGAAGGAAGAAAGGTGATTCCCTTTAATGAGGGATGGTTATTCAGGAAAGGCGCGCCTGTAAATGATAAAAGTATACCTGATACAGGCTGGGGAGCAGTGAATATTCCGCATACCTGGAATAATAAGGATATGCAGGAAGGAAAGAATTTTTATGCCGGAGAAGCCGGCTACAGGAAGACTTTCCGGGTAGATGAAAATCTGAAGGGCAAGCGTTTGTTCCTGCGTTTTGAAGGCGTAGGGTCTGTGGCGGGGTTGTATGTGAACAACAGGTTTATCGGGGAGCACAAGGGCGCATATGCCGCCTTTTGTTTTGAGATTACGCATGTGGTACAGTATGGCGCAGACAATACATTACTGTTGAAAGCAGACAATACACCGCGGCCGGATATTATTCCTGTGAATAACTTCCTGTTCGGTGTGTTTGGTGGTATGTACCGTCCTGTAAGCCTGATTATCACCAACGATATTAACATCACTACTACAGATTATGCATCTCCCGGTATCTATATCAGTCAGGATGATGTGAGTGAGAAGGAGGCGACCGTTACCGTTATGGCGAAGATAGAGAATAAGCGCGCGCATCATACGGATGCCAGCATCCAGACTGTGATAAAGGATAGAGGCGGAAAACGTGTAGCCGTTTCTGTTAAGAAAGTGTCGCTTAGTCCGCAGGGCATTAATATCATTCGTGCGCAGCTGGCAGTAGATAACCCGCATCTCTGGAACGGGCTGAAAGATCCTTACCTGTACTCGCTGACAACTTCTGTTATTGTGGACGGACAGGAAACGGACGCAGTAACGCAGCCACTGGGGCTCAGGCATTTTGAAGTGGTGGCAGGAAGAGGTTGCTTTCTTAACGGTAAAGCATATACGATGCACGGCGTTACCCGCCACCAGGAGTGGCAGGATTATGGCAGTGCGCTCAGTAATGCACAGCATAAAGCGGACCTGGACCTGATCCGGGAGATGGGCGCCACCACCATACGCTTTGCGCATTATCAGCAGGCAGCATACATGTATGCGCAATGCGACAGCACCGGGCTGCTGGCATGGGCCGAGATACCGTTTGTGAATAACTCCACAGGTAAAGAAGGCGATAACGCCAGGCAGCAGCTCACGGAGCTGATACGACAGAACTACAACCATCCTTCCATCTATGTATGGGGGGTGCACAACGAGGTATACAGTAAAACGGCGGATGAACATGTAGCGGTGCTTACAAGGCAACTGAACGACATCGCCAAAACGGAAGATCCGGGCAGGTATTCCGTATCGGTGAGCGGCTATGGCGAGATGAACAGGCCGGCCAATCTTGCTGCAGATATACAAGGCATGAACCGTTACTTCGGCTGGTATGAAGGCCGTATCGGCGATATACAGCAATGGGTGGAAAGCCTGGAAAAGAATTATCCGGATTATAAGCTCATGCTCACTGAATATGGCGCGGACGGGAATATCGATCAACATACCGATTCACTTATCACTGACTTTGATCCGGTGAGTGGTCAGTTCTTCCCTGAGACCTATCAGACGGCCACGCATGTAAAGCAGTGGGCGGTGATTGAGCAGCATCCGTATATTACGGCTTCCTATCTCTGGAACACCTTTGAATTTGCCGTACCGATGTGGAACCGGGGAGGCGTGAATGCGAGGAACCTGAAGGGGCTGATTACCTATGACAGAAAGCAAAAGAAAGATGCTTTCTTCTGGTACAAGGCTAACTGGAATCCTGCGCCGATGATCTATATCGCGGAGCGGCGCAACAATATGCGTACACGGGCAGCAGTGAAGGTGGAAGTGTTCAGTAATATGCAGCAGGTAACACTGAGTGTGAATGGCAGTAAGCCTGTAACGGGTCATAACGGCGCGAATGCAAAGGACATTATTTTTGAGAACGTGGTGTTGAAGTCTGGCGCCAATATATTGAAAGCTACCGGTGTACATAATGGCAAAGTGCTGACAGACACTGTCACCTGGCATTTGCAACCGGTCAAGTAGTTTTATCCATCCATCAACAAATGAAACAAGGAACAATGAAAAGCATTTCAACATTTATAGTTGCCGGATGTATGTTGCTGTGGGAAGGGGTTGCAGTGGCGCAGCAGGTGAAGGATAGTATTCCGTTGGAACATGGCGCGCATCGTATTGGCCTGAGGACAGATGCGGATATGCAGCGATGGCGCTCCCTGCGCTTCGGTCAGTTTATTCACTGGGGCGTGTATGCTATTCCCGGTGGGGAGTGGAACGGGAAGACATACAACGGCGCCGCAGAGTGGATCAGATCCTGGAAGGAGATGCCCAATAAGGATTACGATAACCTGTACAAGCAGTTTAACCCGACGCAGTATAATCCGGTACAGTGGGCGCAGGCGGCGAAAGACATGGGCGCGAAGTATATGATCATTACCACGAAGCATCATGATGGGTTCTGTTTGTGGCCCAGTAAGTATACACGTTATACGGTGGCAGCCACACCGTGGAAGAAAGATATACTGGGCCCGATGGTGGATGCCTATAATAAGCAGGGTATTGATGTGTATTTGTATTTTTCTATCATTGACTGGAACCATCCTGACTGGCGTACTTCGTTGAAGTCGGCTGCAGACAGCGTTGCCTGGAAACGTTTTAAAGTATTTGTGAAGGACCAGCTGACAGAGTTGCTGACGCGTTATCCTTCTGTGAAGGGGTTCTGGTTTGATGGCACCTGGGATGAGTCCTGGAAAAGTGATGGTGCTTTTACTGATGAGCTGGAGCAGTATCTGCAAAAGCTGCATCCGGGTTTGATCATTGGCAGCCGTCTGCGTGCGGATGACAAGGGCGCCCGGCACTTTGACTCCAACAACCGCCTGATGGGAGATTATGAGCAGGGCTGGGAAAGGAAGCTGCCGGAGAAGATCAGCGATATACATGGTAACGACTGGGAAGGCGTGATGACTGTACCTGTGAATCAGTGGGGTTATAATGCGCGCTGGTCGGGGCATATCAAGTCTGCCAATGAGTTGGTTGAAATGCTGGTAAGGTCTGTATCATTGAATGGCAACTTTGTACTCAATTTCGGTCCAAAAGGGGATGGGGGCATGCGTACAGAAGAGCAGGTGCTTGCGCGGCAGATTGGCAGCTGGATGAAAGATAATGGAGAAGCTGTATATGGCTGCGGCTACGCCGGACTCGAGAAGCAGGACTGGGGATATTATACCCGCAAGGCTGATACGGACACCATTTACATGGTGGTGTGCAATGTACCGGTATCTGGTAACCTGCGTGTGAAAATACCGCCACGTCAATCTATCATCAGTGCTTCACTGCTTAACAATACGTCTGTATCTCTTACGCCTGAGGTAATAGAGCGGAACGAGTATTTTATTCCGGTGGAGCGTAAAAAATATGACGCGCCTTTTGTGATTATGTTGAAGGTAAAGAAGGAGGCAGG